>CAZDOS010000001.1:0-102278 GCA_964507095.1 uncultured Oscillospiraceae bacterium
GGAGCAGGCCTTCTTCGATACTCTGTCAAAGAGACTGCAGGGCATATATGCCCAGAGGATGGTCGACTATGCCTTTGAGAACGGCATCAACTACTTCGACACGGCATGGATGTACCATAACGGCGAGAGCGAGATCTTCATCGGCGAAGCACTCAGGAAGTATGACAGGGAGAGCTACTGGCTCACCAGTAAGATGCCGATGAACATGCTCACCGCAAAGGAACAGGTCGCCGAGACCTTTGAGAAGCAGCTTGAGAAGTGCGGAGTCGAATATTTCGACAATTATCTCCTTCATGCACTGAACCACAATTCATGGCAGAAGGTCCTTGAGTGGGGAGTCGTAGACTACATCAAGGAGCAGAAGGCCAAGGGAAGGATAAAGCACATCGGCTTCTCGTATCATGACGGCGCCGAATATCTGGAGGATATCATCTCCTATACTGACTGGGAGTGTGTACAGCTTCAGCTCAACTACTACGACATGGCAACAGGCGATGCCCCGGAGCTCGTCAGAATCGCAAACAAGTACAATGTCCCGATAATCATCATGGAGCCTATCAGAGGCGGATTCCTTGCAAGATGCGTTCCTGATGCCATCAAGAAGATCGAAGCGGCCTATGGAGAGAACAAGGCGGCAAGCCTGGCCCTCAGCTATGCCTTCGAGATCCCTGGCCTCATGGTTGCGCTGTCCGGAATGAGCGACATGAGTCATGTCATAGACAACGTAAAAACAGTCAAGGACCCGATCCCGATGGATGACAAGGCAAAGAAGGTCATCGAGGGCGTGCTGGAGGATATCAAGTCCTTCAAGACCGTCCCGTGCACAGCCTGCCGTTACTGCACGCCTTGCACGGTCGGAATCGAGATACCGGACGTGTTCAGCATGTACAACGATTACAAGCTGTTTGGCAACAAGATGAGATTCAGAAGGAGCTATGAGGAGCTCTCCGTCAAGCCGAGCGAGTGCATCGAATGCGGTAACTGCGAATCCATGTGCCCTCAGCATCTCAAGATCATCGACCTTCTCAAGGAAGTAGTCGAAGCCTACGAGAATCTGTAAACATTAAACACTGCAGCCTGCCTCGAAAAGAGGCAGGCTGTTTTAAGTTATCTGTCTTTTGGAACGAAGGACTGGTATCCTCGATCGGAGGTGATGCTCGTGACGGCCAGGTTGATCCCGTCCTCTGTGAAGAAGAGGATGCACGGCAGGCTCGTCTGCCCGCCTTCTGCCACGTCTTCTCCCGAAAAGCTCCAGCCGGAGGAGAGGAGCGTCAGTTCCATCATGTTCCCATCCACCATCTCCCAGGCCACGGCAAGGCGGCTGTCGCCGTACTGTATGTAGCCGGTCCCGTCCGAAAGCATTGCGAGCTCGGAATACGGACCCCGTGAGGACGGCTTCCAAAGACCTGTCTGCATGACCATGTCGGCAGTGGATATCCCCGTAAGCCTTTCCAACGCCGGCAGGCTGACATTTATGTCAGGCACGAAGGTCTCCTCGCTGTCCCCGAGGCTGACGGTCAGCGTGCCCTTCTCTGCATCTCCGAAGATGTCAACAGAAGAGAGGGTGACTCTGGAGGTGTAGGTCCCGGGAGCAAGATCCACGGTCCGCCCTGCTATATCAGCGGCTGCGTATCCGTCCTCGGTCTCGCTGATAGCACCGAGCATGAACACCTCATCTCCCTGGATGAGCCAGCCTCCCGAGCCGGACAGATACAGCACATCTCCCTTTTCATCTGACCAGCGGCTGTTTTGGGATATGAGCGAAACGGTATCCGTATAGCCTGCCTGTGTGATCACTTCGGTCACTGGCCGGACCGTCTGCCGGACATCGTCCGTAAGGGATGTGGACAGAAGGGCAAGGCTCATTACCGCCATGACCGCAGCGGCAGTCGTCTTTTTCCTGGCGGGAGCATTCTCTCCGGACGAACCTTCAGGCGGCACAGGGGCCATTTCCGCTCCGGAGGAGTATTCCTCGGGCAGGTCCATCAGACCGTCGGAGAACGGATCCGGTGCGCTTGTCTTCCTTGAAAACATGCCCATGTCCTATTTCTTCTCCTGTACCACAAGCTGAGGGAACGGGATCTCGATGGAGTACCGGTCCAGGATCCTCTTTATCTCCTTGTTCAGGATCCTCTGCGCGGCATATATGTCCCGCTCGTTGGTCTCAGCGGTTATCCTCAGGTCCATGCCGTTGTCTCCGAGATTCTGGACTCCCATATATGTGACTTCTCCGACGAATATGTCGGGGTAAGACTTCTTCACGGCAGGCAGCGACTGTGACAGGACAGTCTCCAGTCTGTCAAGATCCGTGTCATATGCCACGGAGACCGTTGCGACGGCTGTAGAGATCGAGGAGGAGCGGTTGAGTATGTTCCTGAGATCGGAATTGTTGATGATCTTCCTGTTCTTTCCCACATCCTCGACGATGGTTGTCCTGATGCCGATCGCCCTTACCCAGCCTCTGAAGCCGTTCACCTCGATTATGTCCCCAACATTGAACTCGTTCTCGAACACAAGGAAGAGCCCCGTGACAAGGTCCTCCACCAGGCTCTGGGCTCCGAAGCCGACGATCAGGGCAACGACTCCGACGCCGGCAAAGATGGTGGACACATTGACTCCGATCGCGGACAGGATCCAGAAGAAGCCGACCACCACGAGGATGTAGCTCTTGGCGCTGGAGAGCAGGCTGATTGCGCTCTTGCCCTTTCCGGTCTTGGGCGATATCTTGCCTATGATGAAGTCCAGCAGGCTCTTTATGAAGAAGAGCATCAGCACGATGGCTATCACCTTGAATATTGTGACTGGGTTGATGGTCACGGCCTTGGATATCTGCGTGACGTCGCCGAGCACGCTGCTCCAGGCGTTCTTGAGCGTCTGCCTGGTCTCCCGGGGCAGGAACGGGATCAGTGACGGATTGGTTACTGCCAGAAAGACCAGCAGAAGGATCAGCCATCTGACCGCCTGTGAGATGTCCACTTTCTTTTTCGGTTTCATTCTTCTCTCCGGCCGTTTTCGGGACGGCCACTCCTTTCGATATATGCTGAGGGCGGCAAGCCCCGTGTTTTCGTACAATATATATTATCACAGATGGACATGATTGTGTCAGCAGACTGAAACTGACCGGACAGAAATTATTGAAATCGCAGATAGGTGGATATATAATTTTACAAAGAAAGAAAAAAGGAGACAGACCATGGACTTTTATGTTACTGAAAGAGTCTTTGAAAAGATGCCGAACGTCTGCTTCGGACTTGTGAGCGTCAAGGATCGGGACAATTCAAAGGCCTATCCATACATAGACAGCATGCTCGACCGGTGTATCGCCTCCTGTGAGGAGCACTTCGAGGGAAAGACGGTAAAACAGGAGAAGGAACTGGCGCCGTACCGCGAGGCCTTCACATCCATGGGCATCAATCCCAACAAGTTCATGTCATCGATCGAGGCTCTCCTGACCAGGATCGCAAAGAAGAAGGGCATGCCTCACATCAACCCGATAGTCGACCTGGGCAACGCCATATCGCTGAAGTATTATCTGCCTGTGGGCGCACATGACCTGAGGACCATGGACGGCGAGTTCTGTGTAAGGACCGCAAATGAGGAAGACACCTTCCTTCCGTTCTCTGCAGAGGAGAGGGAAAAGGTGGACCTTGACGAGGTGGTATATGCCACGTCCAACAGGGTCAGGACCCGCAGATGGATCTGGAGACAGAGCGAAGAGGGCAAGATACTGGAGGATACCAGCGAAGTGCTGTTCATAATAGACGGCTTTGCTGAGAATAAGGAAGAGATAATGAAGGCCAGAGAGGAACTCGACAGGATCCTCAGGGAAGAGATGGGCTGCAGGACAAAGGTCGGCTTCATCGATATCGATAACAAAACCTTCGACATGGATATATAGCCGTAAACGGCAGAAGAGAAAAGAGAAGTAGCAGATGTTTCACACGGTCAGGGATGTCATCCCGATAGAAGACTACAGCCTGATAGTCGAATTTGATTCAGGCCAAAGCAAGGTGATCGATGTCAAGCCTCTCATAGCGAACATGCCGGACTTCAAGGAGCTATATGGAAACAAAAGTCTCTTTGAAACGGTAAGGAGAGTCCATGACGGCTACGGAGTGGGCTGGACGGACAAGATGTACCTTTTCTGCGATTTTCTATGGGAGACAGAAGAAAAGAAGGTCGACAAATGAAAACAGACGGGCGGACCAACCGGTCCGCCCTCAGTATATATATTCAGATCAAGGCTTCAGAGTGTCAACAAGATCTCCGAAAGTTGGTCTGAGCATTTCGAGCCTTCCTATCCGGGCAACAGCCGCATAGAGCTCAGGATAGCTCCGTTTTCTCTCGAGCTTCGGACCGTCCGTAAGGAAATTCAGCGCGTAAGTGACTGCAGCTGCCGAACCCTTGTAGAGGACATCCTCATCCAGATCAAAGAAAGCGTTGTGATGGGCGGCTCCGACTCCCTTGGCATCGTTCTTGACGCCCAGGAATGCGAATACGCCCGGCCACTGCTGGAGATACTGCGAGAAGCTCTCCGAAGCCATCCAAGGCTCTCCAGTGATGACATCGTCCTTTCCCAGGTCTTCGGCTATGACCTCTCTGGCGAATCTCGCGCATGTAGGGTCGTTTATGGTGCCCTCTGCAGGCAGCGAGAGCATGTTGAATTTAGCCGTTACTCCATATGCGTCTGCCGTCCTTTCGACCAGCTTCTTGAATTCGGTGTAGAAGACCGTGCCGGCGCCCTTGGCGTTGAAGAACCTTGCCGTTCCTCCGAAGCGGCAGTCATCCGGTATTACATTGCCCTGAAGGCCGGAGTGAAGGAAACCTACGGAATAGGTCAGGGTGTCGTAAGGGTCCACTTTCCTGAGCCTTATGCCTTCCAGTCCCTGGTAGATGGCCCGGAACGCATCTATAGGCGATACCGACTGGTCGGGACGTGAGCCGTGGCCGCCTCTTCCTTCGAGAGTGACATCGAACATCACTCCGCCGCTCATCATGTTGGTGTCGTTGATGAGCAGCTTTCCGGATTCGAGTCCGGAGTAGAGGTGCGTGCCGTAGACCGAGTCAGGGACTATGCCCTTGTCATACAGGTACTTGTAGATGAACACGGCGTTTCCTGTTGCCTCTTCTCCTCTTTCAAAGCACAGGTAGACAGTTCCGCATATCTCATCCTTCCTGTCGAGAAGGACCTTTGCGGCTCCGAGCAGCATGGCGATATGGCCGTCATGACCGCAGGCGTGCATGACGCCGTCGTTCTTGCTCTTTACCGTTCTCGGAAGTCCTCCGAGGACAGTGTCGGATTCCTGAACGGGCAGAGCGTCAACGTCAGCTCTCAGCAGGACCTTTCTTCCGGTGTCCTTTTCCGCAGGACCCTTTATGGTGGCAAGGAGACCGCCGTGCGGAATGATCTCATGCTCGATGCCCATCTTGGTCAGCTCGTCGGATATCGTGGCGATCGTCGAATCTTCCCTGTTGGACAGCTCGGGATTTTCGTGGAAGTATCTTCTCATCGAGACTATATATTCCTGATAACCTTTTGCGAGTTCAATGTTCTTCATGTTCGTTTCCTTTCCTAAGATTTTCGTTTTCGGCAGGTGGGGGTCTGCCATTCCTGTTTTCAGTATACTTCAGCCTGTCGGATACCGTCAATAAACCCTTATGGCGACACCGTCACAGTAATTGTATACTGCACTTCCCGTGAATGTGGTATAATCTAATATATGAATCAATAACGGAGAAACGGAAAATGCTGAAAGAAGCCATTAAGAAGAGAAGAGTGACCCTTATATGCATGCTCATATGCATAGTGGTCTTTCTCATAGCTAATTTTGCGGGACAGGAACCTATCAACTGGATGATTCTTTATCCGCCGTATGTCAGGTACGGCAGATGGTACACTCTCCTGACTTACGGATTCGTCCACCTGACCATATCCCACCTGGGAGGAAACATGTACAGCTTCTTCTTCCTTGGAGGCGGACTTGAGGAGAGCCTCGGTTCAGTCAGGTATTTCGTGATCCTCATAGGATCTATTCTCGGAAGCGGCGCGCTCATCTGCCTGCTGAACCCTAACGTCGCTACAGTCGGAATCTCGGGCGGACTGTACGGACTGATGGCGGCATACGTATATGCGCTGTACAGGAAAGGGATGCTCAAGGACTCCCTCATCAGGGCAGGTGTGCTGCATATCATCGTCATAAACATCTATACGTCCTTCATGCCGGGCGTATCCCTTGTAGGACATCTCGGCGGTTTCATCACCGGCCTGGTGCTCGGACTTATCCTGATTTGATACGATGGCAGACTATCTGAGAGAAGATGAGAGCATCACTGAATGCTTTCACAGGCACATGGATGAAAAGACAGGCGAAAAGGACGACGGTACGGCCTATTCGCACATAAAGAATGTCATCAGGAACATGGACATGGCGTGCCTTGAACTGGCCAATGAGGACAGGCTGCTTTTCCTTCAGTCCAGGCTGGAACAGCTCGTGGCCTTTTATGATTATTTCTTCGAGAGCCACAGGGACGACCCCAGACTCAAAAGCGAACTGAGTGCAAGAAGCGGCAACGAGCCGTTCATGTTCGAAACTGCAAGGACCGGCCTTTCGGAGCTGATTGCCTTAGGCATATCACGACAGGAACTGACCGATGATGAGATCTCTGGAACGAATCTAGAGTCGCTGATGCAGTACATTTATGACATACCGAACCCGAGGGTGTACAGGATATATCTGGGAGGCATGTCCATGCCTGCAATTAAGTATTCCTTCCTCGGGCGGGAAGCCGAGAGCGCACTGAAGCTGGGAAGAGAGAACATTATAAAGCTGCTGAGCGCGGGAAAGGACAACGAGGGTTACCTTGTGGCGGATATCTACAAGGAGGGCCGAGTTGAGAGATACATGTTCAGGTGCGCTGAAAGAGGAGTGGATACGGTATCCAAGTTCCTGGTCCCCGAATACCTGAACGACAGCGAACTGAACGTCGTCCCGTGCGAATTCTATCCGGGATAACGAAAGGCAGGGGAGGAAAGATTTGAAGAAGGTACTGCATTTCGCATCACTGTTTCTTTTTATCATGTTCATAATGCTCGCAAGCATATTCACGGTCGCAAACAGCGAGTCTTTCTTCAGGCATCAGTACGAAAAGAACAATACTGAATACTATACCGGAATGAGCGTAGATGACCTGGTAAAGAGCTCCAATGTCCTTATGGACTATATGAGCGGGAAGAGAGACGACATGTATGTCGAAGCTCAGAAGTTCGGAAAGGTCGAGCCGGTTTTCAATGAGAGAGAGACCAGCCACATGGTGGATGTCAGAAGTCTGTACATAAATGCCAGAAGGGTGATGTTCATTTGCTTCGGTCTGTCGATGATCATCGCGGGATACCTGATAATAAGGGAAGATATCTCCGGATTCTTCAAAGGGCATTCAAAGGCAGTGCTTCCGGTGGCAGCGGTCTTTCTCGTTTTCGGAGCAGTCATGGCCGGGTTCTTCATCTTCGGCTTCAACTGGTTCTGGATCAACTTTCATCATGTGTTCTTCCCGAACAATGACCTGTGGCTGCTGGATCCGGCCACCAGCACGATGATCAACATGTTCCCTGAGGAATTCTTCCTCGCGCTGTGCTCAAGGATCCTGGTGCTGTTCCTGGCATTGTCTGCAGCAGTTATGATCCTGTTGAAAGTGATCGGCTCGAAATACAAGAAAGCCGAATAACAGAGAAAAACGACTCCCTGTGGAGTCGTTTTAGATTTGTTGACAATTGAAATGTCGTAGTATATAATACTTAAGCACTAATTGAGGGCCTTTAGCTCAGTTGGTTAGAGCATCCGGCTCATAACCGGACGGTCCTGGGTTCGAGTCCCCGAAGGCCCACCATTACAAGATACCCGTAAATGCAAGGAATTCAAGCATTTACGGGTTTTTGTTCACTGGGCTAAGAGGTCAAATATTATAGGGAAGTGCTGATATTTCGAGTGGTGATCCTTAAATGCTTGAAGACCTCGTTACACTAATATATACTCTGTATTGAAAGGGGCTGAATAGTATGAGTAAACCAATTCGAATAACAACTTGCCTTTTTGCATTGATGTTTGCAATGCTTACTGCCTGCAGCGACTCCGGCAAAGAGCCGGCAGCTGTCGAAGAGGTTCCCAAGTTGGAAGAGGTTTCCTTTGAAGCCAGCCGAGTCGTTATAAACGGTGCACCGGACGGGTATGCCGGGCAGAATGAACTTGAGCAGGCATTTGATACAAATACCTTCTATTATCGAAATCATGTTGATGACGGGAGCAAGTACGGCTGCCCAATACTGATGCTGGCTGAACCGGACGGCTCTGTAAAGGCACTGTGCGGCCTTAACGGGTGCAGACATGACTCGCCTTCATGCCGTGCCTACGATGATTCCTTTGGAAGATATTTCACCGTCGGAGACCGGCTCTATTACCTGAAGACGGACAATGACGTTTACAGCGCAGGGAATCCGTGTTTAAAGATATACAGAGTCACGGAGGATTCCAGGGAACAGATAGTTGATCTAAACGGTTCGGCAGACATTTACGAATCAAATGAGAATGTGATCACTGATGGAGAGTGCCTGTACATTATGGTATCCCATGAAAATGAAGGCAGGATGCTGGAAAGAGTCAACCTTTCGGACGGAAGCATAGAAAAGATTGCGAGTTTTGAAGAGCTGTCTGGTGGAAGTGAGAACAGCCGTGTCATAATGTACCCTTCAGAGGACGGACATGAGGAAGAAATATCGGGTTACTACGGTCCAATAGAGCTCCAGGCTGTTTCTGATGACGGAGGATACATATTGTTCGTTCAGAAGCTTTTGCCTATACGTTCCACCCATGAAAATCTGTACGTCTTGAGAGCATTCTCCATATATGACGGATCTTCCACTGTAATTGCCACGAGCGGGCGGATGGCAAATGATTCGGGTTCTCTGTCAGGAAGATTGTACTTTTACGGAGGAAATATCTTTCGACTGAACCGGAAGGATGCGGCGTTTGAGAAATGCTCTGTCGGAGGATCCTCATGGAAGCTCCTTTGGGATCTTTCAAACGAGCGGGATAAATTCGACACCCTGAAGCTTAAATATTTCGACGGCGAAAAAGTCATTTTCAAAGGTCAGATAGAAAAGCCGTATATAACCATATCGACCTATGTATATGATCTCGGTACCGATGAGCTGTCAGTAAACAATCTGAAGACCCGCAGCACGATTCTCAGGAATACGAGGTTTCCTGATATTTTCGCCATTTCTCCGGATTATATGATCATAGACGTTACGAACTATGAAGACTACACCTATGATCTGGCAGTCATTGCAAAGACAGATCTGTATGCAGAGAATCCGCGGTTCAAGGACATGGGTCATGTCAGCGATTTCTATTAAAAAGAAAAGTCTGTAATTAGATTGAAGCAATCAGGTTGCAGACTTTAGATAAAAAACGACTGATCCCAATTGAGAATTAGGATCAGTCGATTCGTCAATTGTATCAACCCTTGGCAATGAGCTCTATGAGCTTTAATGTCACCTGCACGGATTTTTCTACTGAGCCCATTGGCATGAACTCGCTGACGGCGTGGAAGTTGTGAGCGCCCGTGAAGTAGTTCGGCGTCAGGATGCCCTTGGTGGAGATGAAGGAGCCGTCCGTGCCGCCTCGCATTGCGATCGTCTTCGGCTCGATCCCCAGTTCATCCAGAGCCTCGTAGATATAGTCTATGCACTTTCGGTTTTCATCGTTGACAGCGTCATAGATGTTTCCGTAGGTGTCTGAAAGCTCCACCGAGATCTCAGCCTTTGGATGTTTGAGCTTGAGCAGATCTACGGCTGCCTTTATGTATTCCTTCTTTGCCTCGTACTTGGTCTTGTCATGGTCGCGGATATTGAGATAGACGGTGGCATTTAGAGGATCTGCCTGTATGCCTGTGACCCAGATGTATCCCTCTGTGCCCTCAGTGTGTTCAGGAGTCTCGGCTCTGTCGAACATGTTGACCAGATCGACTGCGATAACGACCGGGTTGACGACATTGTTCTTGCTGTTCATTGGATGAGCGGTGCGGCCTTTGATCTTGACCCTTCCGCCGCCTGCGTTGAATGTCTGGTAGACCACTTCTCCAAGCTCGCAGCTGTCTATGGTATAAGCAAAGTCTACAGGGAACTTATCGAAATCGATGGTCTTGGAGCCCAGAAGTCCCACTTCTTCGTCAGGTACGAAAACTGCATAGATCTCGCCGTGCCGGATCGAAGGATCCTCCTTGAGGACTTCGAGAGCGGTCATGATATTGGCAATGGCGCTCTTGTTGTCTGCGCCAAGGACGGAGGTTCCGTCGCTGACGACGATGTCCTGGCCGATATACTGCTTGAGCTCGGGATGATCGGATTCTCTCATCCAAATGTCCTTCTCAGCATTCTGGCAGATATCTCCGCCCTGATAATTCCTTATGATCACAGGGTGGATGTCAGGGGACAGCTTGGAGTCTACGGTGTCAAGATGAGCGACCCAGCCCACGGTCGGGACCGGAGCATGTCCTTCCGGAAGCCTTGCTGGAAGTCTTCCGTATACGACGGATGTATCGCTCATCCATATGTCGACAAGGCCCAGCTCCCGGAGTTCTTTCATGAGAAGTTTTCCGAGCTCCGTCTGTCCCGGACTGCTCGGAACGGTAGGACTGCTTGTGCTCTGGCTGCTTATGGCAGCATATCTGAGGAACTTTTCCAATACTTTTTTCTGAAGATCCATAATGTCTCCTTTCTTTTGGTCCGTTTGTTCATATATCTGTCTTATGTTTACATTCATGCTTGAATCGCGCTTAAGATCCTGTTTTTCAGCCGAAGGGTACGGCTTATCATGCTTTCGACAGTTACTTTAGTTGCATCAATCTCGTGGATGAACACATTCGTCAGAAAAGCAAGAGACTCAAGTTCGTAGCCGTGATATCTGACGGACTCTCGGTCGATCCTTTCAAGACCCGTTTCTTCCATGTATCCTGCGTAGAACGCGTCTTTCATCTCATTATATACATCGATCCTGGCGATTTCAAACAGTGGGTCTCCGAACTCGGCATTCTCGGCATCTATAAGTCCGACAGTTCCGGTGCTTTCATCATACAGTATGTTGCCCTTCCTTACATCCAGATGGAGAAAAGCTCTTGTGGTCGGGTAACGGAGGCCCTTATAGAATGAGCAGATCGTATCTATCTCATCCGCACTGAACAGGCCGTCCTTTTCCAGCGGGATCAGCCTTTCTCTGAGTCTTGCCGAAAAGAAGGTGCCCCAGCCTTCAGTACCGAAGCCGTCGTGCAGTTCGGTCTTGTTGATCTGCGCAATGGACTTTCCGACCAGGAAATACACGGCATCGGTGACATCATCTCCCAGTTCTTCCAGTGAACGGCCTTCTATATAGTCATATATCTCATAAACACATTCGAAGCGCGTCAGGGAATCATCGACTAAATATATATGCGGGACCCTTATCGGCAGTCTGTCCGAAACCGTATCAAAGAAGAGCTTTTCCCTGCGGAATGTCCGGGCAATGTCGATATATCTTCCACCCGAATTGACATAGTCCTCTCCGTATCTGAAGACATATGTCTTTCCCGATCCGGTCACCACCTTGTATGTGTTGAAGGAGATCCCTCCGGACAGTTTTTCTATTTCAGCTACGTTCTCGCCGCTAAGATCCCTGATTATTCTTTCAATCTTCCCGTTCATCTCGTACACCTCGTATATATATAATTATACAGGATAATCATGACAAAGAGTATATCTTTGCAGTGAGCATATATGCATTGTTTTCGCAGGACAATTGTTCGCCAACTCTTGTTATGATATTATTGTCATACAGTGTTTGAGGTACAGGAGAATATCATGAAAAAGAACAGATGGACGATCGGAGTGATTCTTGCGGTATGGCTTGCACTTTCCGGTTGCCGGGCCAAAGAGGAAAAGACCCCAGAGAGCAGTACCGCCGAACCGGTGAGCGAAGCCGTGGTCCAACCTTTCGTATATGAACATGACCCGAGGGAAAATCCCGAGGCAATGGCAGATATAATAGAAAACCCGAATGCCGTGTATGGCTTCTCGCCAGACCCCGAGTCAACCAGGCTCGGAACCTTTGCGGAATATGACTGGACCGATCCGGTCTTCGTGGCAGGAGCCAAAGAGGAAAGAAAGGCATACCATGATTCGATGGAGAGCATGATGGATATCCTTTATGCAATGAGGGATGAAGGAGCTTCGATGGAAGAGATGGCCAGAGCAGTGTCAGCGGAAAGGAACAGGATCAGGCTGGCAAGCTACGAGGGAGACCCAGAAGGACTCGCGAAGATCAAGGAAAGCAATCTGAAGACATACGGACACGAAGAAGGACCGACTCCCGATCAGCTGTATGAACAATACGGCTCATGGCAAGTCGTACTGCAGAAGGCATTTTCTTCTAATATGGGAATGGATGCATGCTGCGGCCTGTATGACGAGTATTACCCACTGTACATTGAACTGGGTTACATTCCTGAACCCCAGAAATAAGACATCAAAGGCACCTTTCCGTTTACAGAAAAGTGCTTTTTTATCGTATGGATTTACATGTAGAATAAAAGCGCGAAAAAAGAGAATAATTGAGTCATTTATACAATTGTAAAATACAAGTCCAGTGTGTATTATATATTCATAATTACTGCATTTTTATTACCAAGGAGGCGTATCATGGAATACAAGCAGATACACACTGAAATAGTCGACAGAGTAGGCGTCATCACGCTGGACAACCCGCCGAGGAACGCGTTCTCAAAGAGGATGATGGTCGAGGTGCTGGACATACTTGATCAGTGGGAGAACAATGATACCGTAAGAACAGTGTTCATGAAGAGCACAGGTCCTAACTTCTCAGCCGGAGCTGATGCAGGCGACATCGACAGATACCTGACAGGAGCACCTGAAGAGTTTGAGGGCACCCTTTCTGAATGGGGCGGAAGGCTCGTTGAGAGGATAGACTCGTATCCGAAGTCCACGATAGTTGCCGCAAGGGGCTACTGCGTAGGCGGTTCAACTGCCATATTCAACTCGTTCGACATCAGAATCGTAGGCGAGCACTTCAACATCCACGACGGCGACATCTACTACGGAACAGTCGGAAGCTGGGGAATGAGCTCACTGCGTCTGCCTATCTGGATCGGCAGAAACAAGATTATGGACTATATGTTCTTGAACGAGGATTTTAGCGGGCAGCAGGCATATGAGCTCGGCATCGCTTCCAAGGTCGTAGCAGACGAGCTGGTCGATGAGGTCGGAATGCACTATGCAAAGAAGATGAGCATTGCAGCTCCTGTAGCAGTAAAGTACTTCAAGGAGACCGTCAGGGCAATGACAGCTCCAGAGATGGAAAAGCTCAGGAAGATCGAGCTGGAGCTTGCAGCAAAGGTATTCGAGACAGAGGACTGCAAGAGAGGACTTGCTGCAGTCATCAAGGGCGAGCAGGCTGAGTTCACCGGCAAATAAGTTGTAAGACGGAAGAGCTGAACATCTTAGTTCTATATCTGCCATCTCTGAAGGTGTCAGCCAGAATGATTAACAGAGTCTGTTGTCTGTTCCACGGAAGGACAACAGGCTCTTTTTGTGTGTGAACTCAATATAGTCAGAGTCCCGTTTCGCAATTTGTTATCCTAGGTTAACATTGGAGTTCATATATGATACTATATCTTTATATAGTAGATGCAAGAGAGAAAATGAGATGAATTCAATCTGGCCGTTAATCGGGATCACAGCAGCCGCAGGCGTAGGAGGGACAGGGCTTGGAGGCGTTATAGCATGCCTTTTCAAGAAGGATTCAGACAAGACTGTCAGCCTTCTGCTTTCTTTTGCAGCGGGAGTCATGACGGCGGTAGTGTGCTTTGATCTGCTGACTGAAGCCTTGAATGCGGAACTGGATTCTGCCAATGTGTGGCTGGTCATAGCGGGAGTTATAGCAGGCTTTGCAGTCATATCAATATTGAATGCTCTCATAGACAGATCGACAAACCATGAGATAGCCCATATAGATAAGGATCACCCGAAGACAGCGGACTCTCTTGAAGAGCTGACTCATGCCAATCACTTGTATGAGCATATGACGGGACGTCAGCCGAGAAGCGGTCTTTTCCTTGCGGGGCTTGT
Source organism: uncultured Oscillospiraceae bacterium (assembly GCA_964507095.1). Lineage (GTDB taxonomy): Bacteria > Bacillota > Clostridia > Oscillospirales > Ruminococcaceae > RGIG3102. The sequence goes on from CAZDOS010000001.1 coordinate 14,171, forward strand.
AATGGCAGCGGCGATTGCTCTGCACAACGTCCCTGAAGGAATGGTGATTGGAGCATCGTTTGCGAGGACTGCGAACGAGATACTGACAAACAGAGGTGGACTTGTAATGGCACTGGTCATTGGCCTCCATAATATACCTGAAGGTATGGCTGTAGCCGTGCCACTCATTTCGGGAGGAATGAAAAAGATACGTTCTGTTGGAATAACAGCACTTTCCGGTGCACCTACGATACTGGGTGCCATACTGGGATTCTTGATTGGGACCATCAGCCCAACTGCACTTGTCTTATCGCTCAGCTTCGCATCCGGAGCCATGTTATATGTGGTATTTGGCGAACTTCTACCGGAATCCATACTGATGTGGAGATCCAAGCTTCCGGCTACGATGGTGATCCGGGGAATGCTTGTGGGATTGATCATTATATATGTGTGACATATTATATAGCACAGGTCATGAACAAAGATTTGTTCATGACCTGTTATTTAGTAGGATGTCAGAATGCGAAATGCGGCGGTATAGAAAGATTTATGCGGTTTTCTCCATTTGATATATTTAGTACGAGGAAACAATTCGATAAGCTCGGGAGAAAGAAACAGAAGACCCACTATAATTTTGAAATAAAGAATACCTTATATCTATTGATTTATTTACCTATAATTGTTGTAACTGAATTTGCTTCTTTATAATTGAAAAATGCATAGCACAGTGGTATCGTCATATCAATTTTACTTGATTTTGTTGCTGCAAAAGGTTTATTGTGTATTATAATTGGAATTCGTTTTTTTAGTGTGATTATAAGGATTTTTCAAATGGGCATATTTTCATTGATAAAGAAGGTTGGAAACAGCAATCATCTCATGCGTAAAGACCAACAACTCCTAGAGAATTCCCTTCCTGTGCATCCAGACATTAAAGACTTGTTATGGATAGAAAATGGTCCCTACAAAAATTGGAAAGGAAACCAGAATATTACACAGTATGAGGTGATGGGGTTAAGATTCAAAATCACTTATGGCAGTGATGAACCAAGTTTGATAAGCTTAAATGAACCAATCGATACATCATATTCGGAGGCAGTGCCGAATCCAGGATATTATCCTAGCTATAAAGGCTTGTCACCTCAGCAGAAAGGGGTCTACTGGCATTTTTTGGAGAACCCCTTTGCAGGAGGCTTTGATATCTCATATGTCTTCATTTTATACTATGGCCTTGAACGTCATTTATATGAGGGGGATTATGAAAAAGCAGTGGATGTAATCTTGCGCTTGCGTCAGGTCTATGATAATGCTTCATTCCAATCATATTCATGGAATGCTATTGCGTTTACACGGCTTATCAGGCAGAGGTCTGATTTTGCAACGCGATTATACAATGAGCGAAGCTATGAAAGTGACAGTTCTATCTCACCTGATATGTTGCTGTTTTGTAAGCTTGGGTTAATGGAACCCTTATCTGCAAAAGACTTAATGGTTCTTGCAAGACCATTTGGCTTTACAAATACAAACTATATAAAAAAATATCCGGAGTTGTTTGAAAAAGCTCTTGAGGAGAAAATGAATGATACGCCACTATATTTACCAGATTATCTTACAGAATATGAATTCAGAACTCTAGAAAAAGGTGGTGCTACAGTGTTTGCAAACTACTCCATGGATGTAAGATGGATTGACATTCCTGCTATTGCAAAGCACGTCCCTTTAGCTGAAAAAGTACGTAGTCTTCTCGGACAAGCTCATAATCAGGTTAAAGAAGATCTAAAAAAACGGAGAAAAGAAGGCACACAGATTTAGCAAGATTAACTAAAACAATCGAGAAGCGTTAAGAGATTAAATAATTCTGATATATAACCAGGATATTTGTCTTCTGTCGCCATTTTAACATCGAAAATTATTTGTTTTAGAGAGTATTTCAATTAGATCCTTTGTATTGCAGGCGAATAAGCAAGACTTCAGTTCCGAGAGAAGAGACCATAGAGATACATGGTTTTTTTTACTCGATATTTCAACCATCTCGTAAACGCAGCTTTTCGTTATAAAATGACATGTGAATAAGCCGATTGAGCAATAAAACAGATAAAAAGGGAGCGGACTAAGAAAGCATTATACTTCAACAAAGACGAGCGAAATTCGCTCGTCTTTGTTTGACTCGACAACTTATGCATGATACGATACATTTGAATAAATATATGTAAAGGAGATTTTTTAAATGTCAAAAGAAGTTAAAACAATAAGAGCAAAAACGGAGTATGGGCAACTTGTGCATATTAGTGAAGTTGAACGAAGAACCCCTAGCAATCGAGATTTAACTAAATACTATTGTCCAATATGTGGAGCTGAGATGATACCGCGGAAAGGCGACAAAAATGAACATCATTTTAGGCATAAAGGACAGTGTACTGAAACCTGGATACATGACAAATCAGAGTGGCATAAAGAATGGCAAAATAAGTTTCCGGATGAATGCCAGGAAATACCAATGGAAAACAATGGAAAGAAGCATATTGCGGATGTTTTATATAAGGGGATAGTATTTGAATTTCAGCACAGTCCCATATCAAAAGAAGAATTTGAAGACAGAAATACATTTTATAATTCTCTCGGTCATCCTGTTGTGTGGCTATTTGATGTGTTAGGGAAAAGGAAGAACGAAACAATTAGCGAACAACTGGGTGGATTGTATTGGGAGAATCCATTTGAAACATTTATAGACTACAAATGTGAAAGAAAGCCGGTTCTAATTTTCTTTGAGTTTCCATTGGACAACGATTGGCAAATTAGAAAGCTCAAAACACTTAGCAAACCATATGATAGCTTAGAGTTTGAAGAGAATTCAGCTATATTTGAAGGGGAAGGGTATAGGGATGATTTTATTAGTTCCTTTGATTCGATAATTGATGCTAAATATATAACAGATCCAAAATGGGAAACACTATATGATATTGTTGAAAGAATTGATTCTGGCACATATGCCTTTATAACACTGAACACAATTACTAATCGGATTTACATTGTTGAGGATGCGAGAAATCAACTGCAAAATTATAGATGCCTCATTGGTACTCAACTTGTTAGAAACGTACAAGGCTTAATGATGGGACAAACTGAAATTATATCAAGGGCAAATTACCCTCATTGGATAGTATTTGAACAATACGACAAAGAAGAATTTGAAGTAAGAATTGGACTAAGGAGGCCGGTATCTCCAGTGACCATGAGAATACCGAAATATACTCCACGTGGTCCACTTGAAAGATACCTTCCCAAATCAAATAACTATAAACAGTCTAAGTAGAGGACATTTTATAGAAAAATGAAAAGATAGCCTTCAGTGATTCAGTGATAGGTTTGTATCAATTGAAATCAAGCTAATAAGTCAATATAATAAACATATATAGAACATATCCTAGGAGAATATAGATAATGCCTAAAGGTATAATTTATGTAATGACAACCGCCGTTCCCGGGCTCATTAAAATCGGGAAAACTGGATCATCAAATTTTGAGCAGAGAATGTATAGTCTCGAGCATGACGGATATCGTAATGTTGCTGCCTTGAAGAGATTATTCGCCATCGAGGTGGATGATTACGATGAGAAAGAGCTTCTTATAGATTCTATCTTTTCAAAAAGTAGACTTGAAAACACGGAACTATTCGCTCTTGATTCAAATCTTGTTGTTCAGCTTCTTTCCTCATTTGAAGGAAGGCAAATATATCCAATGGACACATCAAAAGATGAAGTGTTTGAAGAAGCATCTGCGAACAGAGGAAAAGGTCTTGTTCCTGAGGGCTTATATTTCCTTAACCGAAAAATAAAAGCATGGAGCAATAAAGCCTGCATCGCAAAAATGGAAGTTAAGAATGGTCTTTTTATCGTTAAAAAAGGTTCAATACTTTGTCCTATTCAAGGTAGAGGATGGCGCTCAACTAAATTTATCGATGACCGTAGATCAAATGCCGTTATCAAACATGACATTCTCCAAAAGGATGAGGAGTTCACATCTCCTAGTTTTGCGGCATCATTTGTCACATACCTACCAACGAATGGTTGGAGTGATTGGAAAACAAAGGACGGAAAGCCTATTGATATCTTTAGACGCGAAGAAGAATAATCCTACAAATATAACTAATAATGATAAAAATAATATTTGATGATGTTATCGAGAGAGATATGGATATTCTCTTCGCCGAAGAATTTGCAAGCGCTACTGATTTCTTGAGTATCTTTGCAGAAGCAGTAGGTGAGAAGAACGCTAAGCTTACATCCATACATGTCTCCAAGACAGATGTTGCACTAGGCGAGTCAGACCTTGAGATTATCCTAGAGTCAAGGAACGAAAAGATAGGCTTCTTAATAGAAGATAAAATCGATGCGAAGGCAATGCCGGAACAGGCTGCAAGATATATTCAACGAGGAGAAAAAGGTATAGCTGTTGGAGAGTATGACAGATACCATGTATTTATTGTTGCTCCACAAAGGTATCTTGATCAAAACGAAGAAGCACACAAGTATCCTAACAAGATATCATATGAAACTATCATGGAATACTTTGAGAGAGATACTGACGCCCGTTCCTATTTTAAAATCAGGCAGATGAACCAAGCGATTAACAAACGGAAATCAGGATATCAAGTTATCATCGATAAAGCAGTTACCGATTTTTGGGCCAGGTATGCCGAACATCAAAAAGCTCACTATCCAGAGCTGATGTTACTGTACAAAGGCGAAGTAAAGGGCTCTAATGCAGCCTGGCCAAGATTCAATACTGTCGTAGATGGTCTGTATATGTACCATAAAACAGAGTCTGGATATATTGATATGACATTGGATCGATGTGCCAACAAGTTAGTTGAAGTTGAAGACCTCTTATCACACACTATTGGGGACTATCTTAAAGAGGGGTTTGTTGTGCGAAGGACAGGGAAGGCTGCGGTTATCAGACTTACCGTTCCAAAGATGGATGTTCACCAAGTTTTTTTTGAGCAGTTGAACCAAGCCGAAGAATGCTTTAAGGCGATTCGGAAGATGAGTAGTTTGGCAAAACAGATGGATCAGAATAGGGTAATTAAACTTTTGAATAATAAATGATTCTTGGCATACATTTTGGTATACATCTTACCGATAGATTGAGTCACTTTGGATGATTTTTGACAACAATGACAACAGAATGAGAGAACAATAAAAAAACCGTAAATGCCTGAAATCCTTGCATTTACGAGTTTTAAACAATGGTGCGCTGGAGAGGACTCGAACCCGGCTTTCTGGTCCGTAGCCAGCTAGCCTAAGCAAATCTATATTATGCACTACTCGATGGAAACATTGAGTAGTGCTATCATTACAGTCTTTACCTCTTATTATTAAGAAGAAATCTATTCATGAGAGATGGGTAAACTTCCAACGGGAATGTGTGTTGAGAGTATGCGTTCGCAGAAAGATCTGCCAAGTATCCATGGAGCCAGACACCCATTTTTGCAGCATTCCAAGGGTCTTTTGTTATACTCACAAGTCCTGTGATGATGCCGTTCAAAACATCTCCGCTTCCTGCCTGTGCAAGAGCCCGATTTCCCGTGTCGTTAATATATATTTCTCCAGTTGGTGAGAACACCCTAGTGACATGATTCTTAAGGACTAGATAAATACCATACTTCTTTGCAAATTCTGCGCCTATTTCAACGGGATTCTTAAGGATATCCTTCGTTGAAATGGAAGTCAAAGCGCTGAATTCGCCTGTGTGAGGCGTAAGAATTAATGGGCATTGAGCCTTTTTTAGTATTGACAAATCATCAGATACCATTCTTAATGCGTTTGCATCCAGCAGGAGAGGAACTTTGCACTCACTTAGGAGCAGGTCTAAGATACCCTTGCGGTAGCTGAGTTTATCGACCCCACTACCAAAGGAGACCGCTGAAGCCCTTTCAAGAGCCTTCCTGATCTCTTCAGCATATGCTTCCTTATTCATAGGGAAGAAAACTGTGCTGATGAAACGGGAGGCAGCTATAGGATAGATCGCTTCATCCATAGCACAGGTGATAAATCTCGAACCTGCAGTCATCGCTCCATATATGTTAAGGCACACAGCTCCTGCCATACCCTTGCTCCCGCCTATCAGAAGAGTCTGACCGTCGGTGTACTTATTTGATTCTTCGCCTCTTGGAGGATACTTGGCAAGAAAGCTTTGAACGTCCATTTTAACTCCATCAACTCAAATGATATTTGCCTTCAGTATATATTTGCTCAGGGTTATTGTCAAAGTGGGAACATAATGATGCTTCCCGGCTGTTCTTGATAATGTGACTCTTTTAAAGGTATACTGTTCATATAAACATATCGACAAAGGAGAACAGCAATGATATCAGAACCGTTTTTATGGCAGAAAGAGGATATGATACCTTCGTCGGGTCTTAGATACCTCGTAAGGACAGCAGACTATATTCTAAAAGACGAAGAAGGCAACTTTGAAGGAAGCATGTTCAGCTACTCATACATCCGGCTGCCTGAAGACAGGAATAGGCCGGTGGCCTTCGCGTACAACGGCGGACCAGGTTCGGACAGCAAATGGGTGCATTTGGGTTTTCTTGCTCCCAAGGTGCTGAAGATACCGGGGTATCCAGAAACAGAGAATCCTGCAAAGGCGATCCTTACAGATAATAGCAACTGCCTGCTGGACACCTGCGACATAGTTCGGATCAATCCTGTTGGCACGTCGTACACAGAGACAAGTGATGCGGCAAAGAAGAAGTATTTCGGTACTGCCGGAGATGCGGATTCTTTCGTTTCTTTCATCTGCCACTGGCTGAAGGAGAACGGAAGGGAAGACAGCCCGGTATATCTGATAGGAGAGAGCTACGGAACGATAAGGAACCTTGCCGTGGGTGACAGGCTTCCGGAATCAGTTAATCTTAAGGGCATCATTCATATTGGCGTGTCCTTCAACGTAGGCTCAAAGACCCAGTTCTTCGTGGAGCCGAATGTCAGAAGACTCGGCCTCAACGCTGCCGTCTGCTGGTACTATCTGCACAGAGATGAGATGTCCAAGGATGTTTTTATAAAGGAAGCAATGGACTTCGCCTACACAGATTATGCACACGCACTGCTTGCTGGCAATAATCTAAGCGAAGACGAGAAAAAGACTGTTGCTGATAAGCTGCATAGGTATACAAACCTTGATCCGGAGTTTCTTATTCGGAACAGACTCCGCTTTTCAGAAACAGACTTCATCATGAATGCCATCCCTGGCCGTGTGATCAGCGTATATGATGCAAGAGTAAGCATTGAAAAGCGGGCGATAGACCCGGAGAAAGAATTCATAAGACAGGAACCGTTCATGGTCAAGATCGGTTCGCGGATCGATGACTGCATGGCTGAATACGAAAAGGGACTCAAGCTTCCGGAGGGAAGGCAGCCATTGAACCTGTATGAGATTGCAGCCGGATGGGACTATGCTTCCTATGATAAGGACACATTGAGGCTCTCCGAGGAACTCCTGAAGACCAGGCCGGGGCTGAGGATGATGTTCATCAACGGTTACTACGACACACTGTCAACTTTTGACTTCGTCAAACTTCTGTTTGCACAGCTGGACCTGCCGAGAGACAGGGCGGTGGAGAGGTTCTACGAGTCAGGCCATACAGTTTACATAGGTGAGCCGACAGATGAACTGATAAATGATATAAGAGCATTTATCAGAATACAGTGAGTTTAAGAGGGTCATCAATGGGTTTTTTTAAATCCCTTTTTGGACTATATACGCCGGAAGAAGTTGGTCAGATCGGCGAAGAGAAAATAGCCAACAAGCTTGATTGGTTGGATTTATTTGGATACAGAGGAAAAATACTTCAAAATGTGTATGTCCCAAAAGGAAACGGAGAGACTACAGAAATCGACATCATATATATTACTGCTAAAGGACTATTTGTTATTGAAAGTAAGAACTACGCAGGGTATATCTTTGGTGATGAAGATTCTCAACAGTGGACAGTTACTCTATATGCAGGAGAAGACTGGTTGGGGCGAAGCAAGGTCGATAAATATAAATTCTATAATCCAATAAAGCAGAATTTGACACATGCCAGGTTTCTTGAAAAATACCTTAACAGAATAGTGCCAATGTTGTCGGTAATTGTCTTTTCCGACAGGGCGGAAATCAAGAAGATGAGCATCCATAGCCCTGACGTGGTTGTTTGTACCAAGGCAAATCTTTCCAGAGTCATTAAAGATACATGGAGAGGGAATCCTGATGTTCTCAGTGATGAAGATATCAAGTCGATTTATGACTGCCTGCGGCCACTGACAAATGTAGATTTTGCCACTAAACAATTTCATATAGAGTCGATTAACAATAGGATCAACAGTATGATTTGTCCCAGATGCGGAGGGCAGCTCGTACTAAGGACAGTAAAAAGAGGACCTAATGAAGGCAATCAGTTTTATGGGTGTTCCAATTATCCACGCTGCACATTTACGCGACCCTTTTAGCTCATGTCTTCTAAATCACATAAAAGTTGATTAAAAATTGACAGAGTTATTTCAAAACGCTCGTATCATTCGGGCGTTTTTCTTTTTCAAAGCAAATAACGAGGTTTGTATATTATTAATTGATTTTTGCGTGCAAATAATCAACTTTGAAGAAACTCAAATCTGTTTGATATCAATTTACCTTAAATGTAAAATACTCACATATCGATTTTATGGAGGAGAAGAAAAATGGAATATATTCTTTCCAACTATGAACCAAAGTTACCATTGAAGTACTTTGAAGACATCTCAGCGATCCCTAGAGGCTCATATAATGAGGCGGCGGTTGCTCAGTTCGTTGTCAACAGAGCAAAGGAACTGGGATTGTACTCTCGCATAGACGAAAGGAACAATGTGGTCGTTAAAAAGCCCGGGAGCAAGGGCTGTGAGGACCTTCCTGCAGTTATACTTCAGGGACATTTGGACATGGTCTGCGAGAAAAACGCGGATACCATACATGACTTCAAGAAGGACGGCTTGAAGCTCATCGTTGAAGGAGACAAGCTCAGGGCAGACGGCACCACTCTTGGCGCGGACGACGGCAAGGGAGTCGCATATATGCTGGCGCTCATGGATTCCGATTCCGATGAATTCCCGCATCCTCCGCTTGAGTTCATCTTTACCACCGGTGAAGAGGTAGGCTTCTGGGGAGCGTTCATATTCGATACGTTTGACATTACCGGCAAGAGACTTATAGGACTTGACGCCGGTCCGGAGGACGGGATCTGTATCACCAGCGCAGGCGCCCAGGAAGTCACATTCTCATGCCCTACAGATTTTGAAGAAGCGAAGGGAACCACCATCTCCATCGCCGTAAGAGGTCTGCTGGGAGGGCACTCAGCCATGAGGATCACCGACGAGCTTGGAAACTCCAACAAGATAATGGGAAGGATCCTTCACAATGTCGAGAAGGAAGTACGGTTCAGGCTTTGCTCTATCACCGGCGGACTGATGTTCAATGCCATTCCAAGGGAGGCAACTGCAATCATCGCCATCGATCCTGCAGACAGGAAAAAGGTCGAGGATATCGTAGTCAAGATCACGGCAGAGATCCGGACGGAACTTGCTGCCAGCGATCCGGGCCTGAATGTTACGGTAGCGGATACGGCACGGGACAAAATGATGTCAGCCAAGGCTACGAAGACAGTCATCGACACCATATATAACGTACCTAACGGCGTAAGGATGATGTCCAAGGAGATCGCAGGACTTCCTATCACCAGCACCAACATGGGCGTAGTCAAGACTCATGACGACAAGGTCACGGTCAACACGATGCTCAGATCATCATCGCACACCTGTTCTGACGACTTCATAGATAACATGGTATCCATCGCCAAGCTTTGCGGAATGACAGGCTTTGAATACGGTCCATGGCTTCCTGCATGGCCGTACATGGCAGACTCCAAGATGAGGAGCCTGGCACAGAAGATGTTCTTTGAGCGTCACGGCAAGTACATGAAGGAAGTCGCGGTCCACGGAGGACTTGAACTGGGCGTATTTTCAGAGAAGATACCGGGACTGGACATCGTTCCTATCGGATGCAATTCAGGAGACGAGCACACAGTCACTGAATGGATGAGCATCTCGTCCTATGACAGGACATACACGTTCCTCAAGGACTTCATCGCTGAACTGACGAAGGAATAAACAGTTAGAGAGAGCCTGTAAATAAAGGCCTTTATATAAGAGAAGGAAAAAAGGAGAGAGCTGCGGCAAAAGGCCGCAGCTCTCTTCGGTATATGCTAGTCTTTGAATTTGACCGTGAGTATGTGCCTTGTCGGGAAGAACTCGAAGAGATGGAGGTATGAGACCTTTCCGTGAAATGCCTTGAAATTGTTCAGCACTTCAGGGATCGCCTTTCCGATCACATCCGGAGCGTCGATAAGCATTGTCGCATGCGCCGTCCAGCCGAAGCTGTCCCCGAACTTCTCCTTGAGGTCGAGCAGATCTCGGTTTATGTCCGGTGCGATGAAGAGAACGTTCGACTTCTCTCCGCCGAACAGGCCGACATGATTGAAGGTGATGTCGAAAGCCTTGCATTCTTCTGAGAGCTTCAAGAGCTCAGCCTTCAGCTCTTCTTCCTTTTCTACAGGAAAAGAGCCTAGGGTAGTGTGCATTGGTATGTCCTTGGTCTGAGTCCCGACGAATCCTTTCTCATAGAGTTTCTGCTGGATCCCGGCCAGGTACTTTTCGGTCTCATCGTCGAAGCCTGCCAGGATATATAATGCCTTGTTTGCCATAGCGTCTTTTCCTTTCTTAGTAGTTTACTTCTTGGGAGTTTAGTGCTCCCTGTTTCTCCTTCAGTATATATATTTTCATGGGGAGGGTCAATCTTTTGAACGAGATCGATGCAATAATCCCCGGCTTAATGCCGGGGATAAAGATGGGCTTATCAGAATTTAAGATGTTTCCAATCGTCCTGTCTGTAACGCAGCCAGTAGAGTATCATACGCACTATGTTGTCTGCATCCATCGCTACTATGACCCAGTGGATTCCGAGGTGGAGGACTCTTATGAAAACGAATGCTCCCACGACGCGGACGCCCCACATGGAGATGAGCGTTATGATGAACAGGCTCTTGGTCTCGCCGGCACCTCTCAGGGCTCCCGAATGGATCTGGGAGATGATGTACGGAACCTGGATGAGAGCGAGGAGCTTTACCAGTTCGCCGCCCGTCTTGATGACCTGCCGGTCCGGAGTGAAAAGGCTGATCAGCTGAGGAGAGAAAGCAAACATTACGATGGATCCGATGGTCATTATGACTACGGAGATCTTTATGGTAGTGTTTACGTATTTTTCAAGCAGATCCGGTCTGTTTGCACCAAGTGACTGTCCTACGAGAGTGGTACATGCCGCACCGAAGGCGTAGCCCGGCATCAGTGAGAATCCTTCAACTGTAGCTGACAGCGAGTTTGAAGCGATGGCGATTGTGCCGAGGGAAGCGACCGTACGTGCGATGAAAACGCTGGCTCCGCCCATGGCGAATCTTTCGAACATCGCCGGAAGGCTGATCCTTGTAACAGCCCGCATATCCCTCTTCTGAAGCAGAAAGCTCTCCCTTATGGAGATCTGCTGAGGCGCCTTCCTGAAGAAGGTCAGAAGCAGATAGATCAATGCACCTGTCGCCATCGTCGCGGCAGATGATGTCGCGGCGCCTCTTACTCCCCAGCCGGCGCCCCACACGCGGAAGGAGTTGCCGAAAAGGTTCACATCATGTGGTTCGTAAATAAGAAGATAGTTGCCGAAGACGTTGGCAATGTTGACGCTCATGTTTATCACCATCGGCGTTTTCGTATCTCCGTATCCTCGGTATATGGCTGAAAGCACCATGGTGAGGGTCATCGGGATCATGGCGATGGCCATTATCTGGTTATATCCCGTCGCCAGGACCAGAACGTCAGGTTCGGCGCCCATGAGTCTCGGTATGGTCTCCGAAAGCATGAAGCATATGAATGCGATCGGTATGCCGAGCATGAGGACGGTCGTGAGAGCCTGTCTGGTAAGGCTTCTGGATCTCTCAAGATCCTGTGCGCCGACGCTTCTGGCTATGAGGGCTGTAAAGCCCATGCCGAAGGACATGATGATGCCGTTTATGAGCATCATAGGCGTTCCGCTTATGGATACTCCAGCGGTGGCAGTAGCTCCGAGGGAACCTACCATGGCGGTGTCGACGCTTCTCACCAGCGTTGACAGAATCTGTTCCACGAGAACAGGCCAAGCCAGGGTGAATATGGCGGTGGACGGCTTTATCCGGTCATCCACAAGTACCCTTGTTCTGGTATTGCTCATTGATGTTTATTCTCCGTTTCTCTTAAGCGGCCGCATGCGAACACGGCCGTAAGAATATATATTCTTACTTCAATTCAAGTTTTGAGGAAAGGACCTCATCCTTCGTGGGGATGGAGTCCGCGGCTCCGTTCCTGGATACGGCTATCCGGCTGGCCTTTGAGGCCATGTCAAGGATGTCGTCTGCCTTCATTCCGGTAAGCACTCCGTTGAGGAAATATCCCGTGAAGGTATCTCCGGCTGCCGTTGTGTCTACTGTTTCGACTTTGTATATCCCATGCGAATAGGTCTTTTCGCCGTCGAAGTATTTGACACCGTCTGATCCCAGAGTTATGACGAGCCTGCTATCGGGATATCTCGAATGAAGTTCCTTTATGGCATCCTCAGGATCCATGCAGCCTGATATGGCAGCTGCCTCTATTTCGTTCATTATGAAGTATGATACCTTGCCGAGGTCGCAGCCCAGAAGATAGTCATCCATCGGACTGGGGTTCATGGCGATGACCATGCCCTTGTCATGAGCCTTCTCAAGGATGTAATCCAAAGAAGAGATCTCATTCTGCAGAAGGAGTATGTCGCCCTTATCGAACTTTGAGAGTATGGCGTCCACGTCGTCATGGCTGATCTTGCGGTTGGTGCCGCCGAAGAGGATGATGTTGTTCTGACCGGTATGGTCGACCTGGATTATGGCGTGACCTGAGGGCGTGTCCGGATCCACAATGACGTTCTCTGTGTTAACATCATAAGCCTTGAGAAGGTCTGTCAGCATGGATCCGTCAGTTCCGACCTTACCGGCCATGTAGACATCGCTGCCCGCTTTCTTGCAGGCGATCGCCTGATTGAGTCCCTTGCCGCCGCAGAAATTGTCCAGTCGGAGCGAGGAGATGGTCTCTCCCGGCCTTACGAAATCCTTAACTGTGTATACTCGATCAATGTTTAAAGATCCGAAATCCAGTATCTTCATGTGTCCTTTCAGCGCCAAGGCGCATCTCCTTTCCGAGAAATGCATGTATCTAATCTGTATAACAATACAACAGTAGAATTATATTATCATTCCTATAAGTATGTCAATCGATAGGCAAGGCATATGGCGGATACACTCCTTTGCTTTATTGCCATTTCAGGTCCCTTGTGATACATTTAATATATTAAAGTGTTTTCAGAAAGGATCACGGAAATGGCAGAGAGAAGTATTGTCACGACGGATGACGGACTCAAATACCTCAAGCTTCTTTCAAGGGACTGGCCAAATGCTACAAGGGCAGCAAACGAGATAATCAGTCTCGAGGCAAAGCTCAAGCTGCCTAAGGGCACGGAGATGTACATGTCCGACCTTCACGGCGAGGATCAGGCGTTCACTCATATCCTCAATAACGCTTCAGGCGTCATCAGGGAAAAGATCGATGTGGCTCTGGCCGATTCGACTACTCCTGCACAGAGGGCAGTCTATGCCAGCCTTATCTATTACCCAAGGCAGAAGCTGGCCGAGATAAAGCAGGAAGAGAAGAGGATGAACCAGTGGTACCGTCTCACCATCTACCGCCTCATCGATGTCTGCAGGCATGTCGCCAGCAAGAACACCAGGGCTGACGTGAGAAAGGCCATACCTCCGCAGTACGCGTATGTCATAGACGAACTGCTCCATGCCCACTTTGAGGACCACAACAAGGAAGCCTATTACAACCAGTTCATTTCCGCCATCATAGAGACAAATACGGCCGATGACTTTATTGAAGCCATTTCCACCGTCATCAAGAGACTGGCTGTCCACAAGCTGCACATCGTCGGCGACATGTTCGACAGGGGCTCGAGGCCTGACATAGTCATGGATCTTCTGATGAGCCACCACGCAGTGGATATCCAGTGGGGCAACCACGACGCACTTTGGATGTGCGGAGCCACGGGCTCGCCTCTGGGAGTTGCCAGCGTCATTAGGATATGCGCCGCCTACAACAATCTGGTCGCGCTCGAGGAGGGCTATGGAATCAATCTCAGGCCTCTTACCATATTTGCCCAGAAGACCTACGGCGATTGTTCCAAGTTCATGCCGAGGAACTCCGGACGCTACAACGACGATGACGCACTGGCGGTCGCGAAAATACATAAGGCGATATCAATAATCATGTACAAGCTGGAGTGCCAGGTCATCGAGAGGAATGACTACTTCGAGATGGATGACAGAAAGATGCTGGAGTTCATCGACTACAAGAAGGGCACCATCATGATAGGCGGAGAGGAATATCCGCTCAAGGACAAGGAGTTCCCTACGGTGGACCCGGACAACCCGGCAAAGCTGACCCGGGAAGAGATAGAGGTGATGGCGCAGCTGTGCGCTGCCTTCAAGAACTGCGAAAAGCTGCAGAGGCACATGAGGTTCATGTACTCCCACGGCACCTTCTACAAGGTCGAGAACGGCATATTGATGTTCCACGGGGTCATGCCTCTGAACCCGGACGGCTCCTTCAGGGAAGTTAACCTGGGAGGGAAGACCTTCAAGGGCAAGCCGCTCTTCGACTATCTGGACACCGTATGCAGGGATGCATATTACGGTGAAGAGGGTAGCCTCAAGAAGAGGATAGGCGAGGACATACTCTGGTATCTGTGGTGCGGCAAGAACAGCCCGCTCTTCGGAAGGAGCAAGATGGTCACCTTTGAGAACATCTATCTTGAGGACAAGAAGCTCAAGGTCGAAGAGAAGGATCCTTACTACCTGCACCAGGAGGACAAGCGGATGGCGGAAAGGGTCCTGGCTGAGTTCGGTCTTTCGGGTGACGGCTGCAGGATCATAAACGGCCACACGCCTGTAAAGGCAAAGGACGGCGAGGAGCCGATAAAGGCCGAAGGAAAGATTATCGTCATAGACGGCGGCTTTGCCAGGGCGTACCATGACAGGACAGGCATTGCCGGATACACCATGGTGTTCTCCTCAAGGGGACAGTCGCTGAGGGTGCACCAGCCGTTCACGTCTTTCGAAGACGTTATTTACAACAATTCCGACATCCATTCCAAGGTCGACGTGTTCTCTCCTCACAGGAGAAGGGTCCTTGTCGAGGACACAGACGAAGGCCGGCGGATAAAGAACGAGATCAGGGATCTCAAGGCTCTCATCCGGGCCTACAAGGACGGCACGATCAAGGAAATCGAAGGATAGATATTACAGACAAGGCAAAAGTCCGGCTCCATCTGGAGCCGGACCTTTATTTTCACTATTCAATTAGCCTTCAGCTTCCTCGCTGACCTTTTCAGGTCTCGGAGGTCTCTCTGTTGTCTGCTTGATGGACAGCGATACTCTCTTGTTCTCGAGATCTACGCCCAGCAGCTTTACATTGACTTCCTGACCGACCTTGAGGACTGATGCAGGATCCTCGATCCTATCCCAAGAGATCTCGGAGATGTGTACCAGACCGTCGATGCCCGGAAGGACTCTTACGAATGCGCCGAACTTGGTGAGTGAAACTACCTTGCCGGTGAAGACGTCGCCTACTGCGAATTCCTTCTCGAACTTTGCCCAAGGATTGTCCTCGTCCTTCTTGTGACCGAGGCTGATCTTGCCGGCCTCTCTGTCGATGGCCTTTACGAAGACCTCGAGTTCCTGACCGTTCTTTACGACCTCGCCCGGATGGCGGATCTTCTCCCATGTGAGTTCGGACATGTGTACCAGTCCGTCGACTCCGCCGAGATCCACGAATGCGCCGTATCTTGTGACGCTCTTGACGATTCCCTTGTATACCTTGCCTACTTCGACTTCAGACCAGAACTTGTCGCGGATCTCCTTCATCTTCTCGTCCTTGACAGCACGGATGGATCCGACGATCCTCTTCCTGTTGTCCTTTGTGCTCTCGAAGACTTTGATCTCCTGCTCTGTGCCTACCAGTGCGTCCAGGCTCTCGTTTCTTCCGGCTGCCAGTGAAGCAGGGATGAATACGCGTACGCCGTTTACATATGCGACCAGACCGCCCTTTACAGCCTCTCTCACCGTTGCAGTGAGTGTCTCGCCTGACTCGATGGCCTTTCTCAGGGTGTCGTCGCCCATTCTCTTGTCGAACTGTCTCTTGCTGAGCTCAGCGGTGCCTTCCTGATCGTTAGTCTTAATAACGATGAGATCAAGCTCGTCACCTTTCTTGACAAGATCTTCCAGCTTCCGGGAAGGATCGTCAGTCATCTCTTCGGCTCTGACGTAGCCTGTGTGCTTTGTGCCAATATCAACAGTCACCTCAGTGGCGGAAACACCTGTTACGATGCCCTTTATTGTTGCGCCCCTGTAGATCTTAGGCTGTGTGGCAAACGATTCCTTGAGCAGCTCCTCAAAGTTCTCGTTCTCACGAATTTCTTCGCTCATGTTATTAAGTACCTCCTGAATTATGAACGCCGGAGTTGAAGCTCCTGCTGTGACGCCCACATTTTCTTTATTTATAAAAAGCTCCTTTGAGAGCTCTTTACTCGTTTCTATGCTGACGGTAGGGCAGTACTCGCTGCACACCGCCACGAGCTTCTGGGTGTTGGAGGAATGCCTGCCTCCTATGACCACCATCAGATCGCTCTTTTTAGCCAGCTCCGCAGCCTCTGCCTGTCTGAGAGCTGTGGCTCTACATATTGTATCAAAAAACAGGGTATTTGTATAGTTTTTTTTAATCAGATTTAAGATTTTCTCCCACTTTGAAACCATGAAAGTGGTCTGCGCGACAAGGGTCATGGGAGTGTCCGGCTGCCGGTTCTTTTCAAGCCATTCTTCCATATCCTCATATGAGTCGAAGACGTGGTATTCGCCCCGCGTATAGCTGACTATGCCCTGAACTTCGGGGTGGGAAGCGTCGCCCGCGACAAGCAGTATCCTGCCCTCTTCTCCGGCCTGCCGGGCAAGCCTGTGGATCTTCTTAACATACGGGCAGGTGGCATCGTGAGTCACTATCCCTCTTCTTTCAAAGTCCTCGGTGACATGCTTTTCAACGCCGTGGCTCCTGAGGATGACCTCGTATCCCTCCGGGACCCGGTCCGAGTCTCCCATTGTGACAACGCCAAGCTCCTCGAGCCGCCGCACGGCCTGGTTATTGTGTATAAGCGGACCCATCGTGGCGACCTTCCTCCCAGATCTTGCCAGGTCCTCGGTCAGTTTGACCGCTCTGTTCACGCCGAAGCAGAAGCCGGCGCTCTTGGCCAGGGTGATGTTCATTTCCTTCCTCCCGTGTGTTTGCTTGCATTCGATTATATCACATATGCACCTTAATATATATATTGCAAATCTGTTAACATTGGTCCGCCCGGTTTGATTTTTACCCGTTGCTTCTGTATAATAAGCTGATAGACTGTCTGCGCTGCAGACCTGTTTCGTATTGCTTTTGGAGGACAGGATCATGATCATAGCACCATCCATTCTTTCAGCTGATTTTGCTCATCTCGGAAGAGACTGTCGCAGAGCGATGGAGCGGGGAGCCGACTGGCTCCACGTTGATGTGATGGACGGCCACTTCGTGCCGAACATCTCTCTGGGACTGCCGGTACTGCAGAGCCTGAGGAAGGATACGGACGCCTTTCTTGACGTTCATCTGATGATCACGAGACCGGACCTCTATGCGGAGAAATTCGTCAAGCGGGGAGCTGATATGGTCACGTTCCATCTTGAGAGCGAATGTGATCCGCAGCAGGTCCTGCAGACCATAAAGGAAGCAGGAGCAAAGGCGGGTCTGGTCATCAAGCCCGGCACTCCGGCAGAGGCTCTTGAACCGTTCCTCGAAGCGGTCGACATGGTGCTCGTCATGAGCGTGGAGCCTGGATTCGGAGGACAGAAGTTCAATCCGACAGCTCTCGAAAAGATCAGATTTCTCGCGGACTGCAAAAAGAAGACAGCAAACGGATATCTGATAGAGGTCGACGGCGGGATCAACGCCCGGACCGCAAAGCTGTGCGAGCGGGCCGGAGTCGATGTGATGGTGGCCGGAAGCTACGTCTTCGGAGCAGAGGACATCGCGCGGGCCATAAGCAGCCTGAGATGATTCACATACACGGAGGAAGACCATGAAAAAAGTATGGTTTGGAAATACATCGAAGTTCTTTAACAAGGACGACGGAACTGTGCAGATAAACACGCCTGTGGGCTCGTTCATGTTCCCGCTGGACCATGAGCCGGACCCAATAGAAATGGAGATCATGCTCAAGAGCATGGGCGTCGACATGTCCATGACAAACAGTTTCAGCGATCCGTTTACGGACAATGATCCGTTCAACGGATTCGGTGGAAACGACCCGTTCTCGCCTCCGGGATTCGGAAACAACAAGTGGTGAGGACCAGAACTAGAATTACAGGAGAATCGCCGGTCCTGCCGGCGCCACATATTTGATGGAAACAGAAACTACATACACCCGAAGAGGGCATTATGACTACATGATGCTGGCGCTTTTGCCGGTGATGATATGTGCCACCTTCGTATATTCGCCCAGAGTGCTGCTCATAGCGCTGGTGGCGATCGTAACTGCCAGGATCACGGATCTTCTGGCTGCATATTTCAGAGGAAGCGAAGTTGACGTCGCCGACAAGTCATCGTCGGTGGCGGCGCTGACGTTTGCCATGATGCTGCCGGTATCCATACCGCTGTACATGGTCGTCATGGACGTTGCACTCACCATATTCGTCGGCAAGTACGCCTTCGGAGGAAGAGGGGTATATCCTTTCAACCTGGCAGCTCTTGCCATGTGCGTGCGGGTGGTCAACTGGCCTCTCGCCTCATGCCGGGTCGTGACCCCGTTCTCAGAGGTGGACTTCTGGACGGGCAACGCTCGGCAGGCAGTCTCCAATGTAGCGACGATCAGGAGCGGCGGACTTCCGTACACCTCCGTGCTCAACCTCATTCTCGGAAACTACCCGGGAAGCATGGGCACCTCGTTCCGGATAATAATAGTCGCGGTCTTCATTGCCCTTCTGGCGATGAAGAAGGTGACCTGGCACGCCCCGGTGGCCTTTGTGGCGACCGTCACACTGATAGCACTGCTGTTCCCCAGGATAAGCGGTGTTGACAGACTGGTAAGCGTCAAGTACGAAGTGCTTTCCAGCGCAGTGCTCTATTACCGGGTGTTCCTGCTCAACGAGCCGACGACGACTCCGAAAAAGAAACTCGGAAAGCTGATCTTCGGCGTGGTCTGCGGAGCGCTGACCATGATCTTCAGATATTTCGGCGCCTATGAGATAGGCGGATGCTTTGCCATCCTGCTCGCAAACGCCACCGAAGGAATGTGGGACAGACTCGTCCCTCGGATGAAGAGCGACGACGTCACCAACATCTACAGGCCTTCAGCACCTACAGCCAGGACGGCTGCGAAGAAGGAAAAGGGCGAGGATAAGAGCGTCAGGACTGCGGCGGTAAAGACCTACGACAGCACGGCGACAAGCGCCGAGACGATAATCCGGGAGATCGCAAGAGAAGCCAGAAGGAACGAGAGAAAGAAGCAGGAGCGGGCAAAGGCGGCAGAGAAGAAGATATTCACCGTGGATTCCGCAGCGTCTGCGCCGCAGAGACCGGGTCGGGAACACGTACGGAAAACCACGGCCGTTATGCCGGCTAGTGAACCGGAGACCGGCGAGGACACTCAGGTCATTAGGACAACCCAGAACTCCGCCACAAGGCAGACGGTCGCTCCGCCTGAGAGCATCGAGAGACTGTCGGAGCAGGTAAAGCAGGAGCAGGCCAAGGAACATAAGAAAGCATCCAAGAAGAAAAAGGGACTGTTCTCAGCTTTCTCCTCTTCAAAGAAGAAGAGCTCCGGGAAAAAGGACACAAAGAAAAAGAGCAACATCTTCGACAACACTACCTTTGACATCATAGGTCAGGTCGAGGATGAGATAGATGAGGTGGAATTCTCCACCAGGACCATAGACGTGGCTGAACTGCTGCGGGCACTGAAAGAACAGGAGGAGAGCGACGCATGGAAAAAATGATAAGGCGCAGGCGTGAGCTCGAGAACTGGGACGACACCACGAGAAGAAGGAAGATAACCCTCACCAATCCCGTGTTCATCAAGGGCCTTGCCCTTGCCCCTCTTGCAATAGCAGGCACGAACATGTCCAACTGCATAATACTGTGCATAGCGGTAATACTCCTGCTGACGCCCAGCAGGATCGTGACCAATCTCATAACGCGGAGGATGAGCGTCCCTCTCAAGACGTTCTTCTATCCTCTGATATCAGCCCTCATATTCGGGCCGATATATTACCTGATGTACAGACGGCTCGGACGGCCGGTACTGTCGCTGGGAGTGTACCTCCCGATACTGGTCGTGGACCCTCTCATAGTCAAGAACTTTGAGAGGACGAGGAAGGAAAACTTCAAATACTCGATCATCAACGGTCTCAGGAACACCGGAGGCTTCGTAGTCGCATGCCTGATCCTCGGACGGGTCAGGGAGCTGCTTGCCTACGGGACCATAATGAATTTCAGGATACTGTCGGTAACGCTGCTCCCGATGGCGAAGAACTCCTTCGGAGGCTTCCTCATCATCGGTCTGATTAGCGCGGTATGGCAGATGCTCGTGGACAGATACCATGAAAAGCTGATAAGGGAGGTGAACGAGTTTGAATCACTTGCTTAATTCCCTGACGGCGTTCATGACCTTTACCCTCCTTGCCATAGGCGGGGAGAACGCCATATTCACGAGAGCGCTGGGACTGTCGAGCGGGCTGAGAGTTCTCAGGACACCGAAAAAGGACACGCTCTATTTCTGCACTGCCCTCACGTTCTTCCAGATAATCAACAGCCTGCTGGCCTTCTTCGTGGTGCCGCTGGTCTCAAGACTTCTACCGGGAGAATACATCCGCTTCGTCACGCCGGTGATAATCGTCGTGCTGTGCGCGCTCAGCTACATAATCGTAGCAATGACAATGGGTCTTGTCCTCAAAAGGAAGACCTTCACGAACATAATCTACTCCGTAACGGGAGCGTCCATAAACAGCGCCATAGTCGGCACCATCATCTATTCGCTGAACCAGGGACTCACCTTCAGCCAGACGATGGGATACCGGGTGGGCACTTCGGTCGGATATTTCCTGGCCATGCTCCTCATCGAGGAAGGACAGAGAAAGATCAGGGATGACCTGGTCCCGAAGCCTTTCAAGGGACTGCCGGTCATGCTGGTGTACATCTCTATCCTCGCCCTTGCCATTTACGGCCTGACGGGGCACACCCTGGCACTGTAGGAGGACGCTGATGCCAAGGAAAGAAAGACCGGTCAAGATAAAAAGATACAACAGGGGAGCACGGTCATCCGCCGGGAGGGCGCAGAACCTCAGGAAAGCGGCCGTGCTGCGGATCGGTGCGCTTTTGATCATAGCTGCCGGAGTGCTCCTCGGAAGACCGCTGGTAAAGCTTCTCACCAGAGAAAAGCCTTCCGGACGGGATACCGGATCGCAGGCTCCGACGCAGACTGTATCAAGCGAAGAGATATCCCCGGAAGAAAGCCGGGAACCGTCTGCACCTGCTGCAGTATCCGTAAAGAACAGGATATTTTACTATGCCGCGCCGGAGGAACTGTCCACGCACCGTGGCATCGACAGTGCTGTTGACAGGGCCGCGGGGCTCGGAGCAAACTGTCTGGTCTTTGACGCAAAGACCAGGGAAGGATACGTGACCTGGGAAACCAAGAACGCCATCGGCTCGCAGCTCACCAGTGAAAACAGGATAGACATACCGTATCTTGTCGGGAAGCTTGCCGAGAAAGGCATTGCTCCCGTCGCAAGGATGTATGTCTTCATGGACCGGATGGTCTCCACCGTGGACAGGAGCACCGCGGTGCTATACAGCGGTACGGATGCAAGATGGCTGGATTCATCGCGGGAACTGGGCGGAAAGGCCTGGGCAAATCCCGTAAGCAGCGTCATGCAGCAGTACATAATAGATCTCACCGATGAGCTGATGTCTCTGGGAGTCAGGGACGTCATATATGCGGCCTTTCATACACCTACCGGCTACAGCCTTGAATACAGGGACTTCGGTACATCCATGGACGGCGTCGTCGCCAACATGACAAACCTCCTCAAGACCCTCAAGGGGAAGCTGTCGGCCGGCGGAGGAACGCTGATGCTGGAAGTCGAGTACAGCGCGGTCGACCCAAACGGAAGCTATGCTCAGTATGTCGTCCATCCTTATCAGCTCGGCGCCGGAAACCTCATAATAACCCTAGCGGGGAATGAGGGAGACATCCGGACGATAGCAGATGCTCTCTCTCGGACCGTATCCGGTGACGAGAGGATAGATTCCCTCACGCTCTGGACCAGGACCGGAAACAGTGAGCGGACAAAAGTCCTGGGAAGCTGGTTCGTCAACTGACGGCAGCGACATTGGAAAAAGAAATGGAATACACTGTTGAAACACTGGCGCACGGAACAAAGGTGCGGATAAACGAAACTCACAGATTCGGCACTGACGCATTCCTGCTCAGTGATTTTCGGCAGGTCAAGTATGCCCAGAGAGCCATGGACATCGGTTCGGGGTGCGGGATAATCCCCCTCAGATGGGCAGACAACGGGCACAGAGGAGAGTGCGTGGCGGTCGAGATAGAGCCGTCAGGCACTTTTCTGCTTAATGAGAGCATAAGGCTGAACGGCCTGGAGAACATTACGGCCGTGAACGCCGACATACGCACGCTGGACATTGAACCGGGCTTTGACGTCATCGCCTGCAATCCGCCGTATTTCACCAGCGGACTGCAGAAAAGGGACCGGCTCAAGGCAGGCTTCAGGCATCAGAACACCCTGAATGAGGACGATGTGGCAGAGGCTGCCTGGAAGCTTCTCAAGGACGGGGGAAAACTGGTCATGTGCCAAAGACCCGAGAGACTTGCGCGGGTGATCTGGGCAATGAAGAGCCACAGGATAGAGCCGAAGCTTCTAAGGTTCGTCAGGCAGCGCCGCGACAGCGAAAAGCCGTGGCTGATGCTCATTGACGGCAGGAAGAACGGCGGAGTCGGACTCACGGTGATGAACGACCTCATAATTGAAGATGAAAACGGCGGTTTTTCGAAGGAACTGCTGAAGATATACGGAAAACGGACGGATTAGAGAAGGAAAGATATGGCAGGACAGCTATTTGTGGTGGCCACTCCGATAGGCAACCTGAATGACATGACGCCCAGGACGAGGCAGGCCTTTGAGGAGGCTGACTTCATCCGGGCAGAGGACACCAGAGTCACTCTGAAGCTGCTCAACCACCTGGGCATAAAGAAGCCGATGGTGAGCTACTATGAGCACAACCTCCACCAAAAGGGCGAATACATCATAGACAGGATTATACGGGGAGAGACCTGCGCGGTCTGCTCGGACGCGGGAACGCCGTGCATCTCCGATCCGGGAGAGGTGCTGGTGAAGCAGGCCCACCGGGCAGGAATAAAGGTGGTGCCGATCCCGGGACCAAGCGCGGTGATAACCGCACTGTCGGTATCCGGACAGGACACGGGCAGGTTCTGCTTTGAGGGTTTCCTATCCACTGTGAAAAAGCAGAGGATGTCCCATCTCGCCCGGCTCGAGAAAGAGGCGAGGACCATGATCTTCTATGAGGCGCCTCACAAACTGGTGAACACCTTGAAAGACATGAGCGCCGCCTTCGGCTCAGACAGGAGCATGACGGTAGCCAGGGAGCTGACGAAGGTCCATGAGGAGATATGGGTCACCACCATAGGCGAGGCTCTCCGGAGATATACGGAAAATGCACCCAAGGGTGAGTTCGTGCTTATAATTGCGGGCTACTCACAGCCCGAAGAAGCAGAGGAAGAGCTGGAGGACGCGGTGGACAGATGCCTTGAGCTTGCCGAGAGCGAAGGAGTGTCACTGTCGGAGGCCGCGAAGAGAACGGCCTCATCCTCAAGGTTCTCAAAGAGCGAGATATACAGGGCAGCACAGGAAAGAAGGAGCGCGGAGGACTGATCCGCATTACTATGAATCTGAAAGCAAAGAGATTGAAGGAGCTCATGCGGCTCTTCCTTGAGACGGCAAGGACCGAGGGGATCGGCAGCACCTTAAAGAGGACCAGAAGCTTCATTCAGAGAAGGAGCGGCAGAAAGAAGGGCAGGTTCCTGCCTCCGGCCGATGAGCTGGCGAAACAGGCTGGCTATGTACCTGAAAACGGCAGGATCATATCCGTCGTGACCGCTCTCTACAATACGGACAGGAAATATCTTGAGGAGTTCATCGACTCCTTCACGAAGCAGAGCTGCTCATACCGGCAGCTCATACTTGCCGACGCCTCAGACACGGATCACCGGTACGTGGGCGAATTTGCCCTTGAGAAGTCTCTGGATGACAGCAGGATAAAGTACATAAAGCTCAGTGAGAACCTCGGCATATCGGGCAACACGAACATTGCCGTGAGCCATGCCGACGGGGAATACATCGCCTTCGCCGACCATGATGACATCCTTTCGCCGGATGCCATATATCAGCTCCACAGGGCTGTTGACGAGACCGGAGCTGACATAGTCTACTCTGACGAAGCGCTTTTTGACAGCGACTACACCGATCCTACGGTGGGTCATTTCAAGCCGGATTTCAGCTACTACTACCTGACCAACTGCAACTACATATGCCACCTCACCTGCATGAGGAAAGAACTCTTCGAGCAGCTCGGCGGTCTTGACAGTGCCCGGGACGGGGCGCAGGACCATGACCTTCTGCTCAGGGCGACAGAGATCGAAGGGATAAGGATCCATCACATCCCGAGAGTGCTGTACTACTGGAGAGTCCATTCACGGTCCACTTCGCGGGGAGTGGAGGCAAAGCCGTATGTGACGAAGAACGCCATAGACATGCTGGACAGGCATCTTGCCAGGATAAAAGTCGAGGGCAAGGCAAGAGAGGGGAAGTTCCCGTCCACCTACAAGATAGACTACCGGGTGAAGGACGAGCCTCTGGTATCCATAATCATACCGAACAAGGACCAGGCCGAGATGCTTACAAGATGCATCGACTCCATATATTCAAAGACCGAATACACCAATTTCGAAGTGCTTATAGTGGAGAACAACTCCACGGGCCGGGAGATCTTCGAGACATATGACCGTCTGGAGAAGGAACACGATGGTCTCCGCGTCCTCAGATGGGAGAAGCCTTTTAACTTCTCGCGGATCAACAATTTCGCGGCGGCACAGGCAAAAGGAGATTTGTTCCTTCTGCTCAATAACGACATCGAGATAATCAACGGGCAGTGGCTGACCGAGATGGTCTCACTGTGCCTGCAGAAGGACGTGGGCATAGTCGGAGCAATGCTCTACTATCCAAACGACACCATACAGCACGCAGGAGTCATCACGGGACTCGGCGGCTATGCCGGCCACAGCCATAAATACCATCCGAGAGGCAGATCCGGCTACATGTTCCGCCTTTCCTGCGTTCAGGACCTGTCGTGCGTCACGGCAGCCTGTATGCTGGTAAGGAAGGATGTATATGAGAAGGCGCACGGACTGGACGAGGACTTCACCGTAGCCTTCAATGACGTTGACTTCTGCCTGAGAGTGAGAAATATGGGCTACCATATCCTGTGGACTCCTTACGCGGAGTGCTACCACTACGAAAGCATATCCAGAGGATCGGACACCAGCGGAGCCAAGAAGGAAAGGTTCGAGGGAGAGAGGAAAAGGCTGAAGGACAGGTTCGGCGATTCGCTCACCAGCGACCCGTTCTACAACCCGAACCTCACTCTGGACATGGAGGATTTCTCCGAATCAAGGGTGCTGCCGAGGTACAGGTCATGAGAGCCGTAATAATCGGCGGAGGAGCCGCGGGCCTTTTCGCTGCCGGATGGCTCGTCAGAGGCGGCGTGGACACAGTCATAATCGAGCATTCGGGAGAACTGGGAAGGAAGATCCTCGTAACGGGAAAGGGAAGGTGCAACGTCACCAATGACTGTGACGAGCCCGAGTTCATGAAGAACGTCAGGACCAATCCCAAGTTCATGTACTCATCCATATATTCATTCAGCCCGAGAAAAACGATGGAGTTTTTCGAAGATCTCGGCGTGCCGCTCAAGACCGAAAGGGGCAGGAGAGTGTTCCCCGTTTCGGACAGGGCGGCCGACATACGCCGGGCGCTTATAAAATGGGCTGACAGAGCCAAGGTGATCTATGATGACGCCGGTTCGATAGAAACGGAAGACGGTAAAATCACGGGAGTGAAATGCGCCTCGGGAAGGACAGTGACCGCGGACCGGGTCCTGCTGGCGACGGGAGGCCTTTCATACAGAAAGACGGGATCGACGGGAGACGGATACCGCTTTGCCCGGCGGCTGGGACATACTGTAATCGAACCGACTGCCAGTCTCGTTCCCCTGGTGGAGAACGGAACAAAGGGCAGGAGGATGATGGGACTCAGCCTCAGGAACGTCAATCTCACTGTGACGGACGGAAAGAAAAAGGTCTTTTCCGAACAGGGCGAGATGCTGTTCACTCATTTCGGCATATCAGGACCGCTCGTGCTTTCGGCTTCAAGCCATCTGAAGGGAGAAGAGCTGAACAGGTACAAGGCAGTGATAGACCTCAAGCCCGCGCTCAGCGAGGAGCAGCTGGACAAGAGGGTCCAGAGGGATTTTGAGAAGTTCCATCTCAAGCAGGCCGCAAACAGCCTGGAACTGCTCCTTCCTGCCAAGATGAGGGAAGTCGTCCTGGAGGACTGGGGCATAGACCCGTCAAAGCCCGTCAGCCAGATCACCAGGGAAGAGAGACTGAAGCTGGTCCATGTGATGAAGAATTTCACCCTCAGCCTCCAGTCAAGATACAAGATAGATGTGGCAGTCATAACCAGCGGAGGAGTATCGGTGAAGGAGATAGATCCTTCAACGCTGTCCTCAAAGCTGGTCGAAGGACTGTATTTTGCCGGAGAGGTGATCGATGTCGACGCCTATACCGGCGGATACAACCTGCAGATAGCCTTCTCGACTGCATACTCCGCGGCGAGAGACATTGTGAAAAGGAGCCATGAAGCATGAAGTGCCTGATCATTTCCGATACGCACGGTTACAAGAACTATCTCAGAAGAGTCCTGGAAAAGGAGAGCGACATAAAGAACGTTATCTATCTCGGAGACGGGATAAACGATCTTTTCGTCATAAGGAGCGAGTATCCGGACATCAATATCGTCGCCGCCGTCGCGGGCAACTGCGACGTGAACAGGGGACTGTCAACCCAGGAGATACTGACGATAGAGGGACACAGGATACTGGTCTGCCACGGCGACGGGTACTACGTGAAGATGGGACTGCTGCCGCTCAGGAAGCGGTGCCTTTCGATGGGCGTGGAGATAGCCCTTTATGGCCATACACACAGGCAGTATTACGAGTACAACAGCGGAATGTATATGTTCAATCCCGGCAGCATCATGCCGTCAAGCAATCCGTTCAGCTGTTACGGAGTGATGGAACTAACCGAAGACAGGGTGAGATTCTATCACAGGGAAGCCTGAAAACTGTGATTTATAAAGATCACTTTGATCCTTTAAGGAGGAAAATGACATGAAGACAGTCGGACTTATAGGCGGAATGAGCTGGGAAAGCACGATCCCCTACTACAGGATAATCAATGACTATATCAAGGACACGCTGGGCGGACTGCATTCAGCCAAGATCATCCTCTACAGCGTGGAGTTCGATGAGATTGAGAAGTGCCAGTCATCGGGAGACTGGGCAAGGAGCGCCGAGATACTCGGAGATGTTGCCAGAAAGCTTGAAGGCGCAGGAGCGGATTTCATCCTTATATGCACCAATACCATGCACAAGGTGGCGGGAGAGATACAGGCGATGGTCAATGTGCCAATTATCCATATTGCCGATGCGACCGCGGATGTCCTCGAGAAGGATAAAGTCAAAAAAGTGGCTCTTCTTGGTACCAAGTACACCATGACGGAGGACTTCTACAAGTCAAGACTCATCGACAGGGGCTTTGAGGTCGTCATCCCGGACGGGGAGGACATCGACACAGTCAATGAGATAATCTTCGATGAACTGTGCGTCGGAGTCATAAAGGACGAGTCCAGAAAAAAGTACAGCGAGATCATCGACAAGCTTAGGGAAAAGGGCGCGCAGGCAGTCATCCTGGGCTGCACAGAGATAGGTCTTCTCATAGAGCAGAAGGATTCCTGCCTGCCGATCTATGACACCACGGTCATCCATGCAATGAGAGCCGCAGAGATGCTCATCTAGATTCTGGGCGCGCAAACAATTTACCATTCCCGTCAAATTATTTTATTGACAACGGTTTTTCGGGTCTGTATAATTACTTTGTTAATGCTCACGAGTGGGTAATTCAAAAGCGAAAGGGAGTGAGAACAGATGTCAGAGGTTAGAGTCAAAGAGAACGAATCCTTGGATTCCGCACTTCGTCGCTTTAAGCGTGTTACCGCTAAGTCAGGCGTTTTGGCAGAGGTCCGCAAGCGCGAACACTACGAAAAGCCGTCCGTAAAGCGTAAGAAGAAGGCCGAGGCAGCTCGTAAGCGCAAGTATAAGTAATATACTTGCTGTGCGTACGCACTTAAAAAGAATAGCAAGACCGGTATAGCTCATAAGGGTTATACCGTTTTTGTTTACACAGCCCGAATGTGAACGGAATGTGGGCAAGAATTAACAAAAGGTTTCAATCGGCCCGTATTTGTTGAAATCCGGGGAACATTCTAGTAAGATATTTGGGCAATCAACATTTGGAGGAGAATAAATGTCAAAGACAGCGAAAAGGATCTTTGCGGGTATCCTTGCCCTGGTCATGGTGGGAAGCGTGGTCGTCAGTGCCGGTCTTTTTGCCGGAAACAAGAATTCCGGACGGTTCACCATCAACTACAGCAAGGGTCTCGACAGTAACGGATATATAGAGAAGGTCCGGGCATCTGACTATGTCACTCTGCCCGATTACGAAAACTACACCATTCCATACGACATCGCTCACGCCAGCCAGGCCAGCATCGACGAGCAGGTCGCATACATCAGGACCAATTTCACCACATATGAGCCTGATACTGATCTCGAAAAGCTGATAGAGGAAGGCACTCAGGTGAACATAGACTATGTCGGTTCCATCGACGGTGTCGAGTTCGAAGGCGGATCCACAGGCGGAAACGGCGTGGATGTCATCATAGGTGTCACCAACTATATCGACGGTTTCCTTGACCAGCTCATAGGCCACAAGGCAGGCGACGAGTTCGACATCAACGTCACGTTCCCTGAGGACTACGGAAATGAGGATCTCAAGGGCAAGGATGCAGTTTTTCACATCGTCATAAACCATCTCGTCAGGGAAGTGGTCCCGGAAATCACCGATGATTTCGTGAAGGAGTCACTGAGCGGTATGGGCTACGGCGAGAGCGTCGAGGAGTTCTATCAGGTCCTCACAAGAAGGATAGTTGACGAGCAGGAAAAGAATTATCTCTGGGATCTACTTACCGAAGGCTATGAGGTTAGTGAGGTTCCGCGGAAAGCGACCGAGACTGTGGAGAACATGGTCCTCTGCAATTTGGCAAACCAGGCCGGACAGTACGGTTATTCAATGGAAGACTTCCTGTCCATCATGGGCTATGAGAACAAAGACCGGTATCTGGCAAGCAACAAAGAGCAGATAAAGGAAAGAGCATCCATCTACATGATGGTCCAGGCTATCGCCGAAAAGGAAGGCATCATCGTTTCAGAGGACGACGTAAAGCGGTACTTCAAGGAGTTCTACAATACAGAGGATTACTCATCGTTCGCGACAGTATACGGCGAACCGTATGTAAAGATGACCGTCATGATGGACAAGGTCCTCGGTACCGTGCTCGAAAAGAGCCGGATCGAAGAGACTGCTCCGGTCGAAGATCCTGCAGCTGCAGCTGTAGAAACACCGGCTGAAGATATAGCAGGCTGATAAACCAAACAGATTTATAATCATTATGAGGCAGATACCGGTCATTGACGGTATCTGCCTTTTTAGCAAAAAAGACCGGCTGTTCAGCCGGTCTCAATTTTATGGATCAAATTATCCGAAGCACTTCGCCGATGTACATCTTGTGAGGTGCCTGACCTGAATAGGCAGACTCCCTTATATCGTCAGGCATGAGTGCAGGGTCAAGGTCGTCTGCATAGAGCTTTTTGCAGACAAGTGTCTTCTTTGCTTCCCTGAAGGTGACGCAGCCTTCAACTTCGAGAGGTGTCAGGGATGTCTTTGCTACCTTGTCGGTGTCTCGTCCTGAAAGGGTCCCCAGGATATCAAGGTCATCCTTGCGGGTCCCGTCGAAGAAGCTGATGGTAAAACAGTCGTTCTTCTCAAGGAATTCGTAGGTGTAGCGGCTGTGTCTCACATATACCGTGGCAACAGGACGGCCCCAAAGGGTCCCCAATCCGCCCCAGGAAATGGTCATCGTGTTGTAATCCGAGATGGACCCGGAAGTGAGAAGTGCCCAGCCTGTGTCGTACACTTCGAATGCTGAAACATTCAGTTTGTCCATTATTCTGTCTCCTTTGATTGTTTTTATCCTATATGTCCAGGAAGGCGAGCATGACCACGCCCACAAGGACCATTCCGACTACGAAGTACTGCTTTTTGGTCAGCTTTTCCTTCAGGAAGATGTGAGACCAGATGACTGAGAATATCGTATATGAACCGATCGCCGGAGCTGCGACTATGGTGTTTCCCGAAAGGGCAAAGACATATGTGAACTGTCCGAGAGTCTCGAAGCATGCGGCAAGGAGCTTGAACTTGTCTCTGTCGACCGACAGTCTTTCCTTCTTTATAAGGAGCACATAGATCGCAGCAAGGATGCCAACGATCATGAAGGTCAATTCATAGCTGATGTTGCACACGATCTCTACCGTCTCCTCGGTGACTCCGATATAGAACCACTCGGGAAGCGAGAAATCCAGGAACAGTCCGTCAAGGAATGTTCCCATGGCATCGATGATGAGATACAGCACAGGGAAAAGTATTGCCAGAAGACCTCTTTCATACTTGATTGCGTTTGGATCGTTGCGGATAGCTCTTTCAGCATCGCCTTCCTTCTTTTCAATAAGCGCCAGAAGGAATATTCCAAGACTGATCAGCACTACTGCGGTGAGCGCCAGAGGCGACATCCTGTCGCCCAGGAACAGAAAGCAAATTACGGCAACAAGAGCGCCTGACGAGTTGCAGATCGGTGAAGAGATGGAAAGCTCGATGTATCTGAGGCCTATATATCCGAACATCATGGACAGAATATACATGAAAGATATCGGCATATATGCAATGAAGTTGTGAAGACTGTAGTTCACACCGCCTATCGTGATCTGCCAGATTGCGTGTATGCCCATGACGAGACCGACGGCCATGAGCATCTTGAGATGACTGCTCTTGTCGTCCGGGCGGGAACCTATCTTGCTGAACAGGTCACTTCCTGACCAGGCAAGTATGGTGCAGATAGTGAATATGAACCACATATATACCTCTTTTTGCTAATAATTAATAGCTGCAGATGATGTGCAGCAGATCTTTATTATAAACTATCAGCACCCTGTTTTCAAGGACGCCCTCGATTGAAAAGGAGACTGCCGGATAGTATAATCAATGTGGAGACGGAATGATGAAAAAAGAGTTTTTGAAAGACAGGTTGAACATAATAGGGCTCGGGCTGATCATCTTTGTGGTGATCAGATACTTCGTGCCGGGGATAGGCAGGCTGATGGGGCTGGAAAAGAACCTCATGGCCTGGGTAATCCTGTGCGCTATCACACTTGTGTTCTCCTGCATGGTGCCGACCGCGGTCATCGAGAAGATGTGCGACGTCCATCCCAAGATAAACCTGAGAAAGCCCGATCTTAAGGACCGGGTGATACGGGGACGGGGACTTCTTGTGATAGAGGGGGCAGTGCTGATCAACCGGATCGTGCTGAAGCTTCTTTCGGGGGTCGGAGTGGCGTTTCCGCCGCAGAGAGCGCTCAGGACCTACGGTGTAGTCGAACTGTTTATATATTTCATTTACATGACTGTGCTCCCGGCCTTTTTCGAGGAGATCCTGGTCAGGGGCATAATACTTAACATTCTCAGAGAGCACGGGGAGAGATTTGCCATAATCGTATCAGCATTCATATTCATGATGATGCACAACTCAATCCAGTCATTTATCCCCATATTCGTTTCAGGGGTGATCCTGGGCTGCATATACAGGTATACCGGCTCGATAACGACATCGATGCTCCTCCATTTCATAAACAATACCTATTCTTTCCTGATACTGTACATGAACACGAACGCGGGAGTGTCAGCCATAGGCTTCGCCGCCTTTATGCTCATACTTCTCGTAGTTTTGGGGAGCCTGTGCATATGGCTGCTGTACAAGAGCGAGAATGACATTATGTCTCCGCTCAAGAACAGGGAAAGACAGGAAAGGGACAACATCTTTTCGGCACCGATATTCACCATGGCATTCCTGTGCATGGCTCTGACGGTGGCATCCCAGCTGTACCGGGACATTATAGTGAGGTGACCTATGGGACACAGAGAATACATGAATGAAGCGCTTGTCCTGGCCCAAAAGGCCATGGACATGGGGGAAGTCCCGGTTGGCGCTGTCATAGTGAAGAACGGAATAATAATAGGCAGAGGATGGAACACGAAGGAGAGCGAGGGAAAGGCAACTGGACACGCTGAGATCATGGCCATCGAGGAAGCCTGCAGAAAAGTCGGGGAGTGGAGACTTGAAGGCTGCACGATGTACGTCAATCTCGAGCCTTGCCCCATGTGTTCCGGGGCGATTCTTTCCAGCAGGATAGAGACGGTAGTATACTCTCTGATAGACTTCAGGAGCGGAGCACTGGGAGGAAAGATAGATCTCTCAAAGGAATACTCGAACCATTCGGTCAACATCCTTTCCGGCATATGCGAGAGCGAGGCCAGAGAGATGATGGACTCATTCTTTGAAAAACTCAGGCAAAAGCCTGCGTTGGATATACAGTTTTAAAGAGGAGAAAGAAAAATGGACATTCATGAACTTGCAAAGAAGTATGAAGACTATATGATCTCCATACGCAGAGAATTCCACATGCATCCGGAGCTGTCTCTTCAGGAGGAGAGGACCAGCCGGAGGATACAGGAAGAGCTTAAGGCGATGGGCATTCCTTACGAGGTCGTAGGAAACAGGAACGTCGTCGGAAAGATCGAATTCGGCAACCCCGGAAGGAAGGTGGCCTTCAGAGCAGACATCGACGCTCTGCCGATGCAGGAGGAGATAGAGTCCGAATACAAGTCGACCGTCCCCGGCGTAATGCACGCATGCGGACACGACGTGCATGCCGCTACCCTCTTGGCTGCCGCCAGGTGCATGATGGATCTGAAGGATGAGCTTTACGGAACAGCCTATCTGTGCTTCCAGGTCGCCGAGGAGGTCTCCGGAAGGGGTCCTGAAGAGATAGTCGAGTACCTCGAGAGCATCGGAGGAGTGGACGAAGTGGTAGGAAACCACATCGCCGGACCTCTGCCTGTCGGAGTGGGAGCAGTAAGGCCTCTGGCTTCAAATGCAGGAAACTGCCAGTGGAGGATCACCGTTCATGGAAGAGGCGGACACGGCTCAAGGCCTGATCAGTCGATTGATCCTATCAGGCCGGCAGCCCAGATACTGACACGGATAGTCGCCATCCCTGCCAACTACCACAGCCCGTTCGACACACTGGTAATCAGCCCCTGCATGATCCATGCGGGAACCGCATACAATGTCATTCCTGATGACTGCTACATCGAGGGCAACCTGAGATACTTCAAGGTGGAGGATCTGGACAAGGTCCTTGCCCTGATGGGAAAGATCGCCTCCAACACGGCAGAGAACTACGGAGCTACTGCCGAACTGACCAAGATAGCTTCCTGCCCTCCTGTCGTAAACGACAAGGATGTCACGGACAGATGCATCAAGGCCATGGAGAAGGCCGGACTCAAGGTGGTCATTCCTCAGGATCCGGGAATGGGAAGTGATGATTTCGCGGTCTACCAGCTCACATATCCGGGGTGCTACGTGAACATCGGAGCAAAGTCCGACAGACCTGACGCTTCACCTGTGCATCACAACACGAAATTCTTCCTTGACGAGAAGGGATTCCTTCCGGTAGTGGAATTCTTCGTAAACTACGCAGCAGAGCAGATGAAGTAATATATGCCAAAAAAGATCCGCCCGGCAACCCGGGCGGATCGATTTTGTGAATTATCAGTTGAAGAATGTGGAAAGGATCTCATTGACCTTCTTGCCGTCAGCCTTGCCTTTGACAAGCGGCATGAGCGTCTTCATGATGACACCCTTTTCCTTGCCCGTAGGAGCTTCGATCCCCAGCTGGGAGAGAACGCCCTTGATGGTCTCCCTTATCTCGTCGTCGGAAAGCTGCTTTGGAAGGAACTCGTTGAGGACGGCGATCTTTGCCGCACACTCTTCCTTAACAGCCTCATATCCTTCAGGAGCAAGCTCCATGGTCTCCTTGAGCTGCTTGACTTCCTTTGCGATTACGCCGAAGGCATCCTCGTCGCTGAGTTCACCCTTGTTGTCTATTGCCTTTGACTTGAGTGCGCTCAGAAGTGCAGAAAGAGCGTCTTTCCTGAGTTTTTCCTTGTTCTTCATGGCAGTCATCATTTCAGTTCTGACTGTATCTATCATTGACATTGATCTCTCACCTCTTTTGAATTATTCTTTATGTCATAATTGTACACTTCACAGCCTGTCTTGGCAATGAAAAACGGCATGTGTTTGTCGAAGTGGACACAGAAAAAGCCTTGAAATTGTTCATTATTGACAACCCAAAAGCCTTTTGCTATAATTCACTCACGAGCTCTGCAGGAGATATAGGTTCAAACAGAGAGTTGCCGTCAGCGGCTGTAAGCGGCATTGGATCTGCCTGTCAGGGGAACACTCAGAACTCACTTACAAGAGAGCTACCGCCAGAGGCTGAGAGCGGGCAGTGAGACACGTGACAAAAACCAACCGGAAAATCAAATATAAAGTGGGCGCCTATGCGCCAATGCGGGTGGCACCGCGGGTTATATATACAGATGACTCGTCCCGGAAATTTTCTTGAAAGATTTCCCGGGCTTTTTTATTTTCTGCGGTTTTCTTGTGTATGTCGGCCGCAGGGAAAGATCACTGAAAGGGGAAAGATTATGCTGAGAACACACACATGTAATGAATTGAGAGATGAGCATATCGGCCAGAAGGTAACACTGGCAGGCTGGGTCAACACGATCCGTGACCACGGCGGCGTCATCTTCCTCGACCTGAGAGACCATTTCGGACTCACACAGGTAGTCATCCATGACGAGAGCATGCTGGACGGCGTCAACAGAGAGACGGTCATCCAGGTCAAGGGTGAAGTAGTAGCCAGGGACGAGGAAACAGTCAACGAGAAGCTCGAAACAGGCCATGTCGAAGTCATGGTGGAAGAGCTTACGGTGCTCGGACCGAGCAGGAACATGCTTCCATTCGAGATCGAAAACTCCAAGAACGTCAGAGAGGATCTGAGACTCAAGTACCGTTATCTGGACCTGAGGAATCCTGAACTGCAGAAGAACATTGTATTCCGTTCAAAGGTCATCAGCTATCTGAGAAAGCAGATGGAAGCTCTGGGCTTCCTGGAAGTGCAGACGCCTATTCTTACTTCTTCTTCACCTGAAGGAGCAAGAGACTATCTCGTGCCTTCAAGAAAGCATCCCGGCAAGTTCTACGCTCTGCCTCAGGCTCCGCAGCAGTTCAAGCAGCTGCTGATGGTATCAGGCTTTGACAGATACTTCCAGATCGCTCCTTGCTTCCGTGATGAGGATGCAAGAGGAGACAGAAGCCCTGGCGAATTCTACCAGCTGGACTTCGAGATGTCCTTCGCAACACAGGAAGACGTCTTTGAAGTTGGTGAGAAGGTACTGTACAACCTGTTCAAGAACTTCTCAGACAAGGAAGTAAGCCCTCGGCCTTTCAGAAGGATCAAATACGAGGATGCAATGCTTCACTACGGTTCAGACAAGCCTGACCTCAGGAACCCTCTTCTCATAGAGGACCTTACGGACTTCTTCGCTGATGTCGAGTTTGCTGCCTTCAAGGGCAAGCCGGTAAGAGGAATCGTTGCCCCTGCCGCAGATCAGTCAAGAAAGTTCTTTGAGGATTCACTTGCATATGCATTGTCCATAGGAATGAAGGGACTCGGCTACCTAACACTCAAGGACGGCGGCTTCAAGGGCCCTATCGACAAGTTCCTTTCACCGGAGCAGAGAGCGAAGCTCATAGAGATGCTCGGCATGAAGGACGGCGATGTCGTGTTCTTCATTTCCGACGGAAAGACTGTCGTCGACGGTCTCGCCGGACAGATCAGGACATGGCTCGGAGAAAACCTCGGCCTTATCGACAAGAACAAGTTCGAGTTCTGCTACATCCTTGACTTCCCGATGTACGAGCTGAACCCGGATACGCACAAGATCGACTTCACTCACAACCCGTTCTCAATGCCTCAGGGAGGTCTCGAGGCTCTCGAGACAATGGATCCTCTGGACATCTATGCCTACCAGTACGATATCGTCTGCAACGGTGTTGAGCTGTCCAGTGGTGCTGTAAGAAACCACAACCCGGAGATCATGAGGAAGGCGTTTGCCATCGCAGGCTACGGCGAAGAGGAGATCGCCAGAAAATTCGGCGCTCTGTACACGGCATTTCAGTACGGCGCACCTCCTCACGCAGGCATGGCTCCCGGTATCGACAGAATGGTCATGCTCCTTGCGGAAGAGGATACGATCAGAGACGTTATCGCATTCCCTCTCAACGGAGCAGCTCAGGATCTCATGATGAACGCTCCGAGCGAAGTTACGGAAGAGCAGCTCGAAGAAGTGCACATCAGAGTAAGAGAAGTCTGATGAATGAGCCCAGAAGGGCAACAATGACAGAAATACAAAGAACAACAGGAGCCGTCAAAGGCTCCTGTTTCTTCTTAATGAAAGATCCGCCCTTTACGGGCGGATCTGCTGGCGGAAACGGTGGGATTCGAACCCACGTGCCCTAACGGACAACTTGATTTCGAGTCAAGCTCGTTACGACCACTTCGATACGTTTCCGAATTTGTTTTGCCAAATGATTATATCACCACAAAGCGCTTAAATCAACACCGGCGCGGTTGAATGAATAGGCAGTCTTTGGTACAATGGGACAAAAGGAGAATCACATGAACGATTTGCTTAAAAGGATAAATGAGCTGTATCACAAAAGCAAGACAGTTGGCCTTACCGAGTCTGAAAAGCGGGAGCAGGCCGCCCTCAGGACAGAATATGTCAAGGGTATAAGGAAGAGCGTGATCAACCAGCTGAACAACATCACCATAGAGGAACCGGACGGTTCTTTCAACGTCCTTGCCGACAAGGGCATAGAAGAGTAGGAGGGAACAGAAATGTACAATTACGAGTTTGCGTCCGTAAAGATGGGAAAGCCTCTGAGCAACATACTTAACGAACACAGGCAGCTTATAAGAAGCTACGGCAAGAAGGGCTACAGGTATGTGGGATACTATCCTACGGAGATCAACGAACAGGGAGTCATAGAAAAGGTCGATCTCATTTTCGAGTTCGTTGACAACACAGCTTCAAAGTTCTCAAAGCAGGCCCGGAGACTTGCCGAAAAGGTGGAGAACGAAAAGACAAAGCCATGAGGAAAGGGCGGTCCGTATTGAAAACGGACTGCGTTAATGGTATACTTTAAAGAGGAAAAATGCGTTGCATCAACGCATGTGAATATATTTTGAAAGGAATAGTGCATTATGAAAAAGGTAGTATTCAGTGAGAAGGCTCCTGCAGCAATCGGACCTTACTCACAGGCTATTAAGACAGAAAAGACGATTTACGTATCCGGTCAGCTCGGACTCGATCCTGCAACAGGCGATTTCCCAGAGGGCGGAATCGAAGCACAGACAAAGCAGAGCCTCACAAACATCAAGAGCATTCTTGAGAGCGAAGGCTACGAGATGACCGATGTAGTAAAGACAACAGTTCTTCTTAAGGATATAGCTGATTTCGGCGCAATGAACGGTGTTTACGGCACATTCTTCAAGGAGGGTTCATACCCTGCAAGAAGTGCTTTCCAGGTAGTTGCACTTCCAAAGGGCGGCCTTGTTGAGATCGAGGCAATTGCTTACAAGGCATAATAGTCTTTCAAAAGGATAAAAAAGGTGCTTCGGCACCTTTTTTTGTGCCTTTGGTCATCCTTGACGGTCCAGGGCAGGTAATATATAATCTATTACGATTTTAGAGGCGTGAGCCGGGGGTAAAGATGCCGAAATACAAGCGGAGCATAATCATTCCCAATCTCAACGGTGAGGGATGGATCAAGGACAGCATAGACAGCTGCATATACCAGGATTTCCCGTATCCGTATGAGATAATAATCATAGAAAACGGTTCAAAGGACCGCAGCCTTGAGATAATCGAGGAGTGCGCCACAAGGTTCAAGGATTTCACCATCATCAAGAACGAGGTGAACATGGGCTTTGCTCCTGCAGTCAACCAGGGCATCAGGATAGCCGACTGCGAATACGCCGTCATGTTCAACAACGATGCCTTTGCCGAGCCCAACTGGCTCAGCGAACTGGTCAGGGTGGCCGATGAGGACCCGACCGTTTTTTCGGTCAGCAGTCTGATGATCCAGCATTTCCACAGGGATCTCGCGGATGACGCGGGAGACTACGTTCCGCTGTTCGGATGGACCTGCAAGAGAGGCGACGGGCTGTCCATAAACAGATATCAGAAACAGGAGAGGGTGTTCACTGCCTGCGGAGGAGCCGCGCTGTACAGGAAGAGCATGCTTGATGAGATCGGGCTGTTTGAAGAAAGCTTCTTTGCCTACGGCGAGGACGTGGATCTCGGATGGAGAGCAAACAACAGGGGCTACAGGAACATCTATAACCCCAAGGCCGTATGTTACCACATAGCGAGTGCTACGACGGGCGGAAGATACAACAGTTTCAAGGCTGAAAAATCCGGGCAGAACACGCTGCTGTTGCTGTACAAGAACATGCCGATCCTCATGTTCATAATCAACTTCCCGTTCATATTCCTGGGCTTTATTCCGAAGTATCTCATGTATGTTAAGAACGGATTTGCAAAGGAGCTGTGGAAGGGAACGAAGCAGGGCTTTGCCATGATGAAAGATCTGGATAAGCCTAAGTTCAGATGGAAAGATCTCGGGAATT
Source organism: uncultured Oscillospiraceae bacterium (assembly GCA_964507095.1). GTDB lineage: Bacteria > Bacillota > Clostridia > Oscillospirales > Ruminococcaceae > RGIG3102. The sequence continues at coordinate 53,617 of CAZDOS010000001.1, forward strand.
ACTTCTGGGTAGAGTGGCAGATGTTCATAAACTGCTTTGTGTATATAGACTACAGGATCAAGAGGGCGCTGGGAATAAAATGAACACAGATGTTTTCAAGGCAGTGGCGGTGATGTCACAGAGGTATCCTCACAAGGTCACAAAGCTTGCGATAAGGCGGAGGGGAAACAAGCATTATCTCTATGCCTATACCGGACCCGTGAACAGAGTCGTGATCGGAAGCTTCTCCACCTTTGATGAGGCGCTTACGGCTCTCAATAACGTGAAGAAGCTGCTTAAGGAAGAATAAAAAGACGGACTGCATCGGCAGTCCGTTTTTGTATGCTTATTTTCTGACGTCTCCCAGCTTTTCTTTGATCTCCTGCAGGAACTCATCAAATTCCAGATGCTTCATGTCAGGGAATGCCTTTAGCAGCCTTGCACGGCCGAACCGCTTTCTGGATTCGATCTCAGCCTTGATCCTTTCAAATCTCGCCTTCTGGTCTCCCTTGATCCGCTCAATCCTGTTGCGCTGGTCTTCTTTCATCTTTTCTATCCTCTCATGGCTTTCAGCTTTTATCTCCTCAGCCTTTGCGGCATCCGTGAGCCGGCGTCCGCCGAGTTTTTCGGCCATCCTGTCGCTGGCAGAATGTATGAGCTCTGCCTGTCTTGACAGCCATTTAAGATCCTTGTTAAGATGCGCGATCGTAGCGATCGTAGCGTTTGTGTCGACCGTAAAGGTCATGCCGCACCGCCAGAGAAGGAAGATGCCCAGCTTGTAGGGCAGAACGCTGATCCAGTACAGTGTCAGAGGCTGAATGATCCTCATCATGAACACGCCGCCGATACCCCACAGAAGGCTGAATTTCAGGCAGATGTATCCGCCCAGATTGAAGGGCTGGTCGCTGTAGTCCCACCATGATGTATGAAACATTTTCTTGAGGATCCACCCTGCCGTAAGCTCGAGAAGGCTGCATACGGCGGCCGAGCCCACGAACAGCAGAGCTGCGTTTTCAGTGTACGGGGTGAGGATGAAAATGATGAATATCATTCCAAAGCCGTAGATCGGACAAACCGGACCGTTCAGGAATCCCCTGTTGACTATCTTGCCCGTGGTGACGGTGCAATAGACAACTTCGGTGCACCAGCCGAGGAACGCATATATGAAAAACATGCATAGATAGGTATATATGTCGAACATCTCGTTTACAATCCTTTCAGTCTGCAAATTCTATCACTGTAAATGTGACAGATGCTTGAAAACCTCAATTTGAATATATGGATATGTCTGACTGCGGATATGCATCCGGTCCAGCAGGCACTTTGATGTCCGGTCACAGATCAAAAAAGGGACTGCAGTAAAAACTGCAATCCCTTTATGATGTTCTGCTTAAACTATCGGCTTGCGAGCGATAGGCGTGGAAAGGATGATCTGGGTATTCGTAGCTCCCATCTTCTGGAATTTGACTATGAGATTTTCCAGATCGGTGATCTCGGCAGCGTCGATCTTTACCAGATAGCTGTAGGAACCGGTAACATGGTGGCATTCGACGACCATGTCCTCGTTCTTTACCAGGTCGAGAAGCGTTTCCGTGTCAACAGGCTGAACGGAGACGTTTATTATTGCATGGATGCTCCTTCCAAGCTTTCTCGGGTCGATGATGGCGGTATATCCCTGGATGATACCTTCCTTTTCAAGTCTCTTGATCCTTTCGCTTACAGCCGGCGCAGTCAGGGAGATGGTCTGTGTTATCTCCTTAACGGTGATCCTTCCGTTCTCCTGAAGCAGCTGAAGTATCTTCTTGTCTATGGCGTCCATACGATTCTCCCAAACACTTATTTTTTTCAGCGATTGATTAAATATGCTTAATAATTCAAAAAATCAGTCAAAATTATATCGTATGGGGTTTACTTTGTAAATAGTTTTTTTAACGGATTTTCATCGCCTGTCTTTGCCTTCGTAGGGCATGAACCTCCAGTAGACCTTCCTGTCCACCTTTCCCTTTACGTGAACTCCCTCGGCGGTATATTCCTCGAGGTCTATTCGTCCGAATTCCCTGGCAACATTCAGCAGTCCGGTCTCGGAATAAGGGAGTACCGCGTCCAGATCCAGCATGTTGGCACTGAGAGCATTATCGATTGCTACCAACAGCAGATCCAGTCCTTCGCCGGTCCTGGTGCTGGTGTACAGTCCGTCCCTGTGGAATACGGGGTCGATCTTGTCCCGCTTGTTGTATACGGTGATTATGGATTCCATGTCGCAGCCTATGTCCGAGAGCACCTGTCTGGTTATCTGTATCTGCGACATGCAGTCTTCGGAGGAACAGTCGCAAACGCAGAGGATTACATCGGCGTATTTTGCCTGTTCAAGAGTCGATTTGAAGGCCTCGACAAGGTTGTGCGGGAGCCTGCTGACAAAGCCGACGGTATCGACAAGGATGACCGTCTGGCCGCTGGGGAGCACCAGCTTCCTCGCCGTCGGGTCAAGGGTGGCAAAGAGCATGTCCTTCTCAAGTATCTCGCTTCCGGTAAGCACGTTCAGCAGGCTGGACTTTCCGACGTTGGTATATCCGGTCAGAGCGACGACCGGGACCTCGTTCTTCTGTCTTGCCCTGTTGACGGTGCCCCTTCTTTTCTCCATCTGCTCAAGTCTCTGCTTGATCAGCTCGATCCTGCCGTTTATGTATCTCCTGTCATATTCGAGCTTGCTTTCGCCGGCACCTCTTCTGGCACCGCCGCCGCCGCCACCGCCGCCGCCCTGTCTGGACAGTGAGGTGCCGAGACCTGTGAGTCTCGGAAGGCGGTATTTAAGAGTGGCAAGTTCGGTCTGCAGCTTGCCCTCGTTGGTGGTCCGTCTCATTGAGAAGATCTCCAGGATGAGCATGGTCCTGTCGATGACTTCGATCTCAAGATAGTCGGAAAGGTTCCTGAGCTGGCTTCCGGTGAGCTCGCAGTCGAATATGCATATCTCAACGTCGTTGACGGCGCACATCTCCTTGGCTTCGGCAAGCTTGCCCTCGCCGATATAGTATTTGCTGTCAGGCGCGTCTCTCTTCTGGATGACGGAGAAGACCACCTCCATGTCCATTGCCTCCCGGAGAGCAGTCAGTTCCTTTATGGATTCGTCTGCATCGTATTCGCCGAGATCGACACAAAGAAGCATGGCTTTAAGACTCATATCTGTCCTCGCTTTTCTTTGATTTTTAACATATATGTGCTATAATCTCTCATACAATCAAGAAAGGGATTATTGAGAGATCATGATTTGTCCAAGATGTAAGAGACCGGTCAGCGACAGCGCCAACTTCTGTGGAAGCTGCGGACTTCCGAGAGCCGAGATAGAGAGATTCTACCGTCAGCAGGAACTGCTGAACATTCAGGATCCGAAGGCTGAAGATGCTGAAGCACTGGCTGATGACCTGCGGTCCGGCCTGGATGGTGACAATTATAGCATAAATGATGACATCAGAACAGATGGGCCGACACGGACCGAGCATCAGGGAGAACGGCGGCAGGCCTTCGAGGAAAACACAGAAAATGCTTCCTATGAGCCTGTAAACGCCTCTGAGCAGCCTGTTGAGAATAAGATGGCATACACATATGCTCCGATGGATCCTCCACGGGCTCCGGCAGTGGATATGATGGACTACGAAGGCCCTTCGCACACGGAGGAGCCATTGTCGACAGTTGATTACATATGGATGATGATCCTGTCGGCAATACCGGTATTCGGATTCTTCTACCTCATATATCTCGGATTCTTCCAGAAACTGAGCACGAACAAGAGTAATTATGCCAAGGCAGCCCTCATAGTCACGGTATTTGCCTTCATCGTCATGATACTGTTCTTCGTAAGCCTTGTACGTACCTTCAGGACTATTTACGGATACGGATTCTGATATATATCCAAAAAGCACTATTAGCACGGCCTTCGATATTCTGATCAGAAGGCCGTGAGTCATTTTTATTCTTTCAGGAACGGAGCCACATATATGGACCAAAACAAGGAAAAGATGCTGATCCTTATCAGATGCTGCCTCTGCATCGGCGGCGCAGTCGGCATGATAAGCAACTGCATAGGCATCTACTACACACCGATCGCCCAGAGCCTCGGAGTCGGCAGAGGGGATGTTGCCCTTATGGTGACTCTCACCAGCCTTTCTACGGCTTTCTTCGGCCCAGTGTTTGTCCGGCTCATCAGAAGATTCAGGATAAATCTGGTCATGTCCTTCGGTGTGCTGTTGGGTGTGTGTGCATACCTGATCATGTCAGTGTCGAGGACCATATATCTGTTTTATGTCGCAGGCATCATCATAGGCATCTCCGCATCCTGCTTTGCCACTCTGCCGGTATCACTGATACTGAAAGACTGGTATAAGGAAAAGAACGGCTCGATGCTCGGAATAGCCATGGCTTTCAGCGGAGCCTTTGCAGCCATACTCAATCCTGTTCTGGGAAAGATCATAACTAATTTCGGATACCAGACGAGCTTCCGAGTCATGGCCCTCCTTCTTGCAGTCATCTGTCTGCCTTGCACGGCTACGATGAAGCTCCTGGACCCTGAGTCGGTCCGGTCGCCGAAAAAGAAGGCAACGAGCGAGGGGACAGCTGTCATACCGGTGATAAGCATAGTCCTGCTGTATATCACGGCCATGTGCTTCTACGGACAGAACGGCATGAACTCGCATGTCTCCGCCCTCGCTGTGGCAACGGGATACACCCTGCAATTCTCGGCAATGGCGGTTTCGATCCAGAACATAGCCAACATGCTGTTCAAGCTGGGCTTCGGGTTCCTCTCTGACAGGTTTGGAGCGACCAAGGCCTCCAGCCTGTATCTTCTGATCGGCCTGTCGGGCACGGCCTGTATGGCCTTCTTCCGCTCGGTCCCCCGGCTCATGCTGATGGGTCCTGCACTGTATGCTGCCAATTTCTCCGTCAGCACCGTGGGATCGTCGGTGCTAGCACAGAAGGTGGCAAAGGACCGTTACGCCGATGTCTACTCTAGGCAGACCATCCTCACTACGTCAAGCTATGCCCTGATGACCACTGTTTACGGAATGCTCTTTGACAGATCGGGCAGCTACCAGCCGGGGCTTATCGTCGTAATCTGTCTGTCAGTAACGGGACTTGTCCTGCTCAACATCCTGGACAGAAAGACTAACTGAGTCTGCCACAGCAAAATAAAGAGGACGCTCTCCCTTTGGGAAGCGTCCTTTTTGCCATATGTCTCACTTATCCGTCAGTGCAAGGATTTCAGATTCATCCGGCACGCTGGGCATGCCCCCGGGTCTTGTCGCAGACAGTGAGGCTGCAGTTACCGCAAATGAGACGATCTCCGTCAGCTCCTGCCGTGTGATGGAGTCCAGCCTTCCCTTGGCAGTGTAGCCCTTTCTGAGAAGCATTGCCATGGCGGCACCGCCGAATATGTCTCCCGCTCCGGTAGTGTCTATGACAGACAGCCCTGACGGAACGCTGACAAAGCAGCCGGCGGCTGAAGTGCTGCTGTAGCAGCCTTTGTCCCCCATGGTCACGTGAACGAGTCTGGCGGGGTATTCCTTCAGTATCTTCTTCCGGCCTGCCTTGGCTCTTTCAGGATCGTCAGCATCTGTCTTTCCAAATGCAAAATCTATCTCCTCAAGGCTTATCTTCACAACATCAGACCAGTTCAGTCCCCTTATTATGGCAGCCCTTGCATCTTCCTCGCTGTTCCACAGCGGAAGACGGAGATTAGGGTCAAAGCTTATAAGCTTGTCCCTGTCGGTGACATATCTCAGGCAGTCCATGGTCATCTCCAGACCTGTCTGCGAGGTCATGGAAAGAGTTCCGAAGTGGAAGACATCCCGTCTCTTGAGTTTTCCAAGGTCTATCTCGTCGTATCTCAGCTGCGTGTCGGCTCCGGGCTTTCTGGCAAAGGAGAAGCTCCTGTCCCCGTTTTCATCAAGGGTCACGAAAGCCAGCGTGGTAAAGTATTCGCTGTCGATCCTGACTCCGTCGGTGTCTATGCCGGCATCCCGCAGAGTGCCGACGAGCAGATGCCCGAAGGCATCATCGCCCACCTTGCTGAGCATATGTCCGGTGTGACCGTATCTGCATACGGCCATGAGGAAATTAGCCGGAGCCCCGCCCGGCTGCGCCTGCAGGAGCGGGTAGCCCCGCCGGTCGGCGGATATCTGAGCGAAATCTATCAACAGCTCGCCTAAGGCAACGACATCTGACATAACTGACCTCCCGTTTATCGGTCAAATCGGCGTAAAGCGCGATTGCATTGAAACCGCTATTTTGCTAATATTATATATATTAATCAGCAAACTGTATACAAGAAGGAGAATACAAATGAAAAAGATAGGTCTTATCGGAGGACTTTCGTGGCAGTCCTCAGTGGAATACTACAGGATCATAAACGAAGTATCCAACAACAGGCTCGGAGACAAGGCCACGGTGGAATCGATCATGTACTCCACCGATCTTCAGAGAAAGTTTGACCTGGTCACCAGCGGAGATCTTGATACTCTCGCAGAGGAGTTCATCGACATCACGAAGAGCCTGGAAAGAGCAGGCGCGGATGTCGTCGTAATGTGCACCAATACGATGCACCTGGTATTTGACAAGGTGGCTGAAAGCGTTGATGTCCCGATGATCCACATAGTGGATGCGACAGGCGAAGCGATAAGGAAGGCGGGTATCAAGAAGGTAGCGCTTCTCGGAACGACATTCACCATGACAGATCCGTTTATCATGGGACGTCTCAAGGAAAAGTATGATGTCGACTGTCTCGTTCCGACAGAGGAGGAGAAGCCGGAGATAATGAGAGTCATCGAGGAAGAGCTGACCTACAACATCCTCAAGGAGTCTTCGAGGGAGTACTATGTCAATGTGATCAAGGAGCTTGCTCGGCAGGGAGCAGAGGGAGTCATCCTCGGCTGCACGGAGATACCTCTCCTCATCAAGCAGAAGGACAGCCCGATCCCTGTATTCGACACCACCGAGCTGCATGCGCTGGCTGCGCTCGACTATGCAATGGCAGACTGATCTGGAAAAAGATCTCAAGCATATATACAAGAAAAGGAAAAGGAAAACAATGGAAATCAAGTATCTTTCATCTCGGGAAGTTTATGAAAAGCTGGACATGGACAGCTGCATCGGCCTTATGGAAGAGGTGTTCGCTGCTCTCTCCAACGGAGAAGTGGAGAATGTTGTAAGAAGCATGCTCAATACGGGCGAAGGCGGCCTTCTGGGCATCATGCCGGGTCTCATCCCTTCAAAGCATGCCATAGGAGCCAAGCTCATTACGATATTCCACGACAACTATCTTCAGGGACTGCCGAGCCACCAGGGTATCGTAGCGGTCTACGACACCACTAACGGAACACTCAAGGGTATCTGTGACGGAACCTCCATAACGGCCATCAGGACAGGTGCCGTAAGCGCCGTTGCCACAAAGTACATGTCAAGGCCGGAATCCACCAGGCTCGCGCTTTTGGGAAGCGGAGTCCAGGCAGGCACGCATCTTGATGCAATCGCCTGTGTCAGGGACATCAGGGAGGTGACCGTCTGGTCAAACAGCCCTGAGAGCATGAACAGCTTCATCGAAAGATACTCGAAGAAATATCCGGGCATCACCATAAAGGGATGCGAAACGGCACAGGAGGCAGTGAAGGACGCCGATATCATCTGCACCGTTACACCTTCCCACACCCCGATCCTCAAGGGCGAGTGGGTCAAGGCCGGCACTCATATCAATGCCGTTGGTGCTTGCGCAAAACGGGACAGAGAGCTTGACAGCGAGTGTGTAAGAAAGTCGAAGCTCATCTGCGACGCATATTCATCATGTATGGCAGAGGCGGGAGATTATCTCATTCCGCTGGAGGAGGGCGTCTTCGGTGAGGACCATCTCCTTGGAGATCTCGGCGGCGTAGTGACCGGAAAGGTCACCGCAAGGACCTCGGATGATGACATCACATGTTTTGAGGCTCTTGGCCTTGCAGCCGAAGACGTGATCTGCGCTGACTGGTTGCTCAGCAAATAACAGTTAGTCGAATATGTAGGGACCATGGAGCAACTGAAACTCCGTGGTCTTTTTGTTATTGTCATTGATATTTTGACATCCTCCAGATTATTCTCAAAATAGAATCAAATTACAAAAACAGTGAAAAGCGATATAAACCCCTGAGCTTGCTGAAAAACAGTCTATTTCTCTCAAGTATCGCCAGAAAAAGTTTCACAAAGTTCTAGCAATACTCGCTACCAATTTCTCTTCGAATTGGTTATCATATCTCTACAAGGAGGAAAATCAAAAAAGCATCAGTAGATCAGGCTACCGTAACAGCAGGAGCAACAATACTGGGAACTCAATCAAATCAAGGAACGACAGCGTCCCATTTACATATTGAAGTTCATGATGCTATCGATTCTTCTGAAAACAATAAGAAACCTCAGTTGCCTACAGCATCAATCAATAACAATATGCCATACACCATTGTTACGTATGACCATCTGACTAAAGAAAAAATGAGCTCGATTATTGTCGGGCTCATTCTATTTTCACGATTCTCAAATCATTGGCGAATACCATATAATAATCTGTTTTTTCATTAATAGAATTATTATACACAAAGATGTAATAGATTCCTTCATCTTTTGAAGGCAATTCTGTGCTAACCTTCTGGATATCGTCCAACAGACTGCTCTTTGCAGATTCGTTTGAAAAACTATACATACTATCTCCGATATTGAATGTGTAACCAAACAACACATCATCGCCGTTGTGATAATAGTAGAAATCTGGAGAAATCTTCTCCTTTGCAAAAGGGCTAAATCCCAAGTAATAGGCCAAAATGTCAAGAGCGCTTTCTGATGTAATTATCGGCTCACTTAAGTTGTCTCTAACAGAACTCAAAACGTGTTCTTTAACACTTTGCACGAAAGGAACAAATGTATTTATTTCATGAGTTGGAACCTGATCCATTACAGTAGAAGAAAAGCATCTATCGGAGGCATTTCCTTTGAAAAAGATAGTTACTTCAAATGTGTTTATCAATGACCAATTCATGGAATATGCATTATACGAATAAATAAGGAACCTTTCGGCAGGGAATAGGAATTCATATATTTTGCCGTTCGAGGATTCAAGAGTCAAAATCAGTGAATCATCAAGAAACGAAGGATAACTGTCATATACGTTTTCAATAGATTTGCAGCTGACTATCTTACCGGTAATATACTGTGACGTATCAAAGAGATAGTTTACGTATTGCTCCTCAATTTTATATTCTAGTGGGTTAATCGAAAAGAAGTATGCATATTGTTCTATAATTGATACTGCGAAATCACTGCCTTTTACCACGAACGAATCTGTATAGTTATGAAGTTCGGAAAAACTTGTACTATTATCGATGCCTTTTGTTGCAGCGACACCGATATCGTTATCTGGTATGATAGTACGCCCGTCATTCTGGTCATAGGATTCGCTATCGCAGGCAGAAAGAATTAAGAACAGGAACAGAACAATCAAGCAAAGAGATCTATATAAATAAGATTTCATGGATGATTCTCCATAGACAACGACTTTGGAACCATCAAAGACAACTCCTGTTATTGGCCACATTAAGAAAAAACATATGCTTTTTGAGATTATAATTCGTCGATAATTGGCCTGCAGACTATGACATCAGTAAACGAGTCCGTACTTTTCTGACAGAGGTCTGAGGATCTCCTCAGGAAGATCTCCGTCATAGGCAGCCCTACCCTGATACCGCCTCAGAGCAAGCTCAAGAGCGTGCCGGTCGTTGCATCTGATGCACAGAGGCTTTGTAATGGCGTACTGCGCATCGATGAAATCGTCGATCTCGTCCCGGCTCTTTATCTCTACCGTAAAGAAAGCATCATCGCTTTCCTCGGCCTCTTCGATGCGGTCCAGAAGATCTTCGTCGCACGGAACCGCTTTTCCTGTAGGCGTGTCAGGAGGAAGAAGGAAGACCTTCTTTTCCGTGGCCAGCTGAAGCATGTCAAGATACTTCGGGCGCGGAGGGATCATTTCCTGTTCCTTTGCCGCGTCCGCAATGGCCTTAACATGCTCTGCCATGGTTCCGCAGCAGCCGCCGAATATCTGCACGCCCCGTTTTGCAAGGCCCGGTACGCATCTGGCGAATTCTTCCGGAGGAGTCTTGTAGACGGTCTTGCCGTCGATGACCTCAGGAATGCCGGCGTTTGCCTTGGCTATGAGCGGGATCTCGGCGTAGTCCGTAAGCCTCTGGATCCGCTCCAACATCTCTACCGGTCCGACCGAGCAGTTGAGGCCGAACGCATCGACTCCCATGCCCTGCATTATGACAAGGATCGCCTCTATGTCCGATCCGTTGAGGGTGTTTCCGTTCTCATCGACGGAGAAGCTTACGTAGACAGGTTTGTCCGTGAGGCTCTTGACTGCAAGCACCGCGGCCCTTGCTTCAGGCACGGTCATCATGGTCTCGATAATGTACATGTCCACGCCTGCCGCTTCAAGTCCCTGTACCTGCTCCTTGTAGATATCGACCAGTTCCTCAAAGGTCACGTCACCCAGTGGGGCTATGAACTTGCCTGTCGGAGAGATGTCTCCCGCGACATACGCGTTCTTTCCGGCGACCTCCTTGGAGATCGACGCCAGGGTCTTGTTGTACTCAAACACCTGGTTATATACCCTGTTTTCCTCCATCTTGACCCTGTTGGCTCCGAATGTAGGGGAATAGAGCACCTGGCTTCCGGCCTCGATGTATTCCTTCTGGAAAGCCTTTACCACCTCGGGGTGGAGCATTGACCAGGATTCGCTGGACATGCCTCCCTCAAAGCCTCTCTTCTGAAGCTGGGTGCCGGTCGATCCGTCGAGTATCAGCGGATAATGTATCTCCATATTTAATTCTCCTCTCTGAAATTCAGATTGTCGATGTATCTGTCTGAAAACAGTCCTGACAGGGAAAGCTCGATGTATTCGGCTCCCCGCGCAGTCTGCCGTATCCTGTTTCTTACTGCCTTTGAGCAAAGCGCCCGGCAGCTTCCCTTAAGGGACGCGTTGCCCAGATAAACGGTCCTGTCCCGGATCCCCTCCGGGAGTAGCCCTATGTTCATGCAGGCATCTATGTCCAGTCTTCTGCCGAAACCGCCTGCAATATATACCTTGTCCATGTCAGTAATGACCAAGCCGCTTTTCTGTGTCAGCAGTTCTATCCCCGTTGCCATCGCCCGCTTTGCGAGCTGTACCTGTCGTATGTCTGCCGCGGAGAGATATATTCCGTTATCCCTGTCGACCCAGAACAGGCTCATGCCGTCAGTGTCAGTATCGAGCCTTTGGACGAGAGAATCGTCCACGTCAAGTTCATCTGCATCCAGCAGTCTTCCTGAACCGTCGATCAGGCCGCGGTCAAGAAGTATCGAGACCAGTTCGATGAGTCCTGTTCCGCATATTCCGGCGGGTTCGGCGTCCCCGATGACAGACCGTTTCAGATCGGTATCGTACGTGAAGTGGTCTATTGCGCCGTTTACGGAGCGCATGCCGCAGGATATCCGGGCTCCTTCAAATGCCGGTCCCATGGCAACGGAGCAGCAGGTCAGTTTTCCTTTATCGTATATCACGACCTCACCGTTGGTCCCTATATCAAGATACAGGAAGCTTCCGTCATCTGACCGGAGGCTCTCCTCGCTGCACAGACCGCTTACTATGTCTCCTCCCACATATCCTGAGATGCAGGGCATGATCAGAGTCTCTGCTTCAGGGAAGAGAGGAAGGCTGAGTTCCGTCTCGTCCCGGAAAAGAGTCCGGGGCACAAAAGGCGCTCTGACTATTCTTTCCACGGCAAGTCCGCATACAAGATGCTCCATGACGGTGTTGCCTGCGACGGCGACCCTCTTTACGGCGCCGGGCTCGATGCCGTTCCGTTTGAGAAGAAGAAGAGACATCTCTTCAATCTGGGAGTTGATGTCTTTTGAAAGGATATCAAGGCCGTCATCCCTTTCGAGCGTGAACTGTGCTCTTGAAATGACATCCCGTCCCCGGTGCCGCTGGCTGTTCCACCCCGAACAGGTATCGATCAATACTCCGTCGGAGAGCGATACCAGAGCAGCGGCAACTGAAGTCGTTCCTATATCAAAGGCAAGCCCGAAACCTTCTTCTCCGTCCGTTTTGAACTCTTGGGCTCCGGACACCGTTTCTATTATGCCGAAGCTGTCTTCGGGAACCGTGATGGTCATCCCGTCAGACACGATAGTGCGGCAGGCAAGCGCCTCACGGCTGTCTGTTCCGTTTTCGGATATCAGGACCCTGCATTTGCCGCAGGTGCCGTTTCCTCCGCACGGGGCCCGCATTTTTATGCCGTTTTCCCTAAGCAGAGAAAGGATATCAGTGCCGGGCACGAAGTCTGCCGTGAGTGCCCCGCCGTTATGGATTATCCTTGCGCTTGACATAAAAAATGCCCTTTCGTATAATTATACCAAATTACTATGTTTTACATTATACAAGCGATTTAAAGGGTTTTCAAGAGCGCTGAAATGGACACTAAAACAGTAATGGAACTGGGGGAGCAGATAGGCTTTGAGCACATCGGAGAGCTCAACTTATCTGCCTTAATTTTCAGAGAAGAAGTCAGAAGCATGTGCTCCCGGGACAGGTGCGAAAGGTTCAATACGAGCTGGAGCTGTCCTCCCCGGGTGGGTGACCTTGCCCTGATCACTGAAAGAGCTTCCCGTTTTTCCAAGGGCGTGATCGTTCAAACCACCGTCCAAATGGAGGATTCCTTCGACCTTGAGTCCATCGCCAGATGCGAGAAGCTGCACAAGGACAGGTTTGGGACTCTTGTAAGACAGCTGAAAATGGAGCAGACGGACATGCTGCCGATGGCATCGGGCACCTGCACGCTGTGCAGGAAATGCACCTACCCTTCAAGACCGTGCAGGCACCCTGACAGGGTATTCCCGTCCATGGAGGCTTACGGATTGCTGGTCAGGGACGTGTGTGAAAAGTCAGGACTGAAATACAATTACGGAAACAGGATGATGACCTTTACGTCACTGGTCCTGTTCAACTAGATTTATTCAGAGGAATGAAAATGAAAGCAGGAGAGATATTCCGCGAGACCATAAAAAGGAACGGAAGGCCCGAGAGGATACTCAAGCAGTATGAAGGGCTCGAGTTTGTGTTCGGCGATCCCATCAGCGCGAAGCTGAACGGCGGAATGAAAAGAGGCACGACCTTCATCAACCGGTGGGGCGTCACGATAGACTACCCCGAAACGGCTCCCGGTCCGATGCCGCATATCACCGAAGAGACCAAGGTGCTCAAGGACATAACCAGATGGAGAGACTACGTGAAGGTGCCGGACATCAGCGGATGTGCGGACATGGACTGGAGCGCTGCCCTCAAAAGAGCTGATGAGATAAGACGGAGAGGAAACCTCGTCTGCGTTCTCATGGGAACGGGACTGTTTGAGCAGTGCCACTATCTCATGGGTTTTGAGGACACCCTTTCCAATCTTTATGAGCATCCTGACGAGATGAAGGAACTCATAGACTGCATCTACGACTTCAGGATGGAGTATCTCATGATGCTCATCGACAAGCTCCATCCGGATGCGGTCCTTTCCCATGACGACTGGGGCACCAAGGATGCTCTGTTCATGAAGGCTGATATGTGGAGAGAGTTCTTCAAGGAAAAATACAGAGGCTTCTACGGTTACATGAGGAGCAAGGATGTCATAACGATCCACCATGCGGACAGCTACTGCGCTCCGATAGTGGATGACATGCATGAGATCGGCATCCAGGTATGGCAGGGAGCGCTCCCTGAGAACGACATCCCGGCACTCCTGAGGCAGACCGACGGAAAGCTGGTGTACATGGGCGGGATCGGAGCAGCTATCGACAGAGCGGATGCTACCGAAGAGGAAGTCAGGACATATGTCAGGAACGTGTTGGATGAGTGCGCCGCCTACGGTCACTTCATTCCGTGCATCACCTACGGTCTCCCGGGAGCGGTATACAGGAACATCGACCCGTGGATAGACCGGACCATAGATGAGTACAACAGCGTGCTTCACGCCCCGAACTTCAGGCGCCCTTCCGCCAGAAGGACTGCGAGGACAACGGTTCGGGAGTCGAAAGCGGAAGAGATCACGGAGCAGGAAAGCGCGGACGTTTCCGTCCTTGCGGATATCCGGAAGGCACTGAAACAGGGGCAGAGACGGAAGGTACTGAAGCTGACGAATGAGGCGCTGTCCGCAGGAAGAAAGGCGCAGGACATACTCAACGGAGGTCTTATCCGCGGAATGACGGAACTGGGAGACGATTTCTCAAAGAACAGGGCTTTCGTGCCTGAGATGCTTATGGCGGCAAAATGCATGACTGCGGCCACCGAGGTGCTCAAGCCTCATCTGGTATCTGCAGGCGTCGAGCCGATAGGAAAGGTGTGTCTGGGCACCGTCAAGGGCGACATGCACGACATAGGAAAGAACCTCGTAAAGATAATGATGGAAGGCAGCGGCATAACGGTCGTGGATCTGGGAGCCGATGTCGAACCCGAACGCTTCATACAGGCAGCGATAGACGAAAAGTGCGACATAATCGCATGCTCGGCACTGCTCACGACGACCATGGGGGAAATGAGAAAGGTGGTCGAGTTGGCCAAGGAAGCCGGCATAAGGGACAAGGTCAAGATAATGATAGGCGGAGCTCCGATAAGCCAGGCCTACTGCGATGAGATCGGCGCCGACATCTACACGGACGACGCTGCACAGGCTGCGAGAGCCGCAGCCCGGGCCATAAGATCGGCAGGTATCTGAACCCGAAAAAAGTTTGACATTTTTCTGTCATTTTATGCCGTTTAAATTGAAAAATGCGCATTAAGGTGCTATTATATACATGCATATGTGTATTTATTCAGGGGGACCAATTAATGGCTGACAAGTACGACGCATTGAAGCTTACAAATCAGATCTGTTTTCCACTTTATGCAGCCTCAAGGAAGATAATCAACAGGTATACTCCCTTTCTCGAAAAGCTCGATCTCACATATACCCAGTATATTACGATGATGGTGCTTTGGGAGGAGAAGGAAGTAACAGCCAAGGAACTGGGAAGAAGGCTCTATCTGGACTCGGGCACGCTCACTCCGCTTCTCAAGAAGATGGAGGCAAAAGGCCTGCTCACCAGGAGCAGATCCTCATATGACGAAAGGAATCTCGTCATCAGAATCACCGAAAAGGGAGAACTGCTCAGGGAAAGGGCTCTGGAGGTTCCTGAAAGGATGGCAGAATGCTCATCTCTCGGTTCGGAGGACCGGGCAGATCTCTACAGGATACTGTACAGCATACTTGATGAAAAATAGGATACAAAGACGGAAGTTAAAAAAACTTCCGTTTTTTGTTGACAAAACGGTTAGCATAGGGTAATATATATCCGTACCCCCCAGGGAGGGGGTACAATATCCTATGGAGGAAATGATAATGGTCGCGGATAACCGGAAGGTCATGCAGCTTCTGAAGACAGCCAGAGGACAGCTGGACTCCGTCATCAAGATGGTGGAAGAGGACAGATACTGCATAGATATCGCCACGCAGATACTGGCAGTCGAGGGCCTGCTGAACAATGCCAACAGACAGGTGGTCACGGCTCATCTGAAAAACTGCGTCAACAATGCCGAGACTTCCGAGGACAGAAACCGGAAGATCGATGAGGTGACCAGCCTTCTTACAAAAATAATCAAGTAGAAATTGCAGCATACACAGCATATCGGAGAATGATCAATGAAACAGAAATATGACATAACGGGCATGACATGCTCAGCCTGCTCGTCCAGGGTGGAGAAGAGCGTTTCAAAGCTGGAGGGCATCAGGGAAGTCAGCGTTAACCTGCTGACCAACTCGATGCAGGTCGAGTATGACGAGAACCTTCTGAATGAAGCCGGAATAGTCGAATGCGTGGAAAAGGCCGGTTACGGAGCATCCCTGGCGCAGGCGCCGAAGGATGCGCCGAGAGCAAAGGCACGGCCCAAGAAGAATGTGGCAGAGGAGCAGATACGGTGGATGAAGAAGAGACTTATCTTTTCCTTCATCTTCTGGATCCCGCTCATGTACATCTCGATGGGACACATGTACGGAGCCCCGCTCCCGGGATTCCTGACCGGAATGGAGAATGCAATATCCTTTGCGTTCGTTCAGTTCCTGCTTTGCCTGCCCATAATGTTCATCAATAGGAACTTCTATGAGAAGGGTTTTTCGACCCTGGGACATCTTTCGCCGAACATGGACAGTCTCATAGCCGTCGGTTCCTCAGCCGCTATCATCTACGGCATATTCGCCATCTTCAGGATGTCCTGGGGAATGGGACACGGAGACATGGCTCTGGTCATGAAGTACCACATGGATCTGTACTTTGAGTCAGGTGCCACCATCCTCACCCTCATCACCGTCGGTAAGTACCTTGAGGCGAAGAGCAAGGGCAAGACCAGCGAGGCTCTTTCCAAGCTGATGGATCTGGCTCCGAAAACTGCGGTCGTCGAAAGGAACGGATCGGAAGAGACCATCCCTGTCGAGGATGTGATGGTCGGTGATACAGTAATAGTAAGACCGGGCATGAACGTGCCTGTCGACGGAGTCGTCATCGAAGGCGCCACCAGCATAGACCAGGCAGCCATCACCGGCGAAAGCATCCCTGTGGAAAAGCAGGTAGGAGACAATGTCATCGGCGCGACGATAAACAAGACCGGCTTCATCAAGGTCAGGGCAACCAAGGTCGGAGATGACACTGCCTTCTCGCAGATCATCAAACTGGTCGAGGACGCAAGCGCGTCCAAGGCTCCTATAGCCAAGATGGCCGACAAGATCGCCGGAGTGTTCGTTCCGGTGGTAATGGGAATAGCTCTCGTGACATTCATAGTCTGGATGCTCAAGGGAGCGGGACTTGAATTCGCACTCTCGTGCGCCATAACCGTCCTGGTGGTGTCCTGCCCGTGCGCGCTCGGCCTTGCTACCCCTGTTGCCATAATGGTAGGAACCGGCAAGGGAGCCGAGAACGGAATACTCATCAAATCCGGCGAGGCCCTTGAACAGGCTCACAACGTAAATACGGTGGTCCTTGACAAGACTGGAACGATAACACGGGGCAAGCCTGTGGTCACGGATGTCATTACAAACGGCGACGCAAGACAGTTCGTTTCAATCGCAGCCTCTCTTGAGACCCAGAGCGAACATCCTCTCGCACGGGCGATAATGGAATACGCCTATGATAACGGCATAGACTACGGAAAGGCAGACGATTTCAGGGCGATCCCCGGCCGCGGACTAGAGGCATCCATAAACGGAAAGAAGTATCTGGCCGGAAACAGCGCGCTGTTCGCTGAAAACGGCATAGTCATTTCAGGATACGAAGACAGGATCAGCGAGCTGGCTGACAGCGGAAAGACGCCTCTGATCTTCGGCGACGAGGAACATGTACTCGGCATAGTAGCTGTTGCCGACGTGGTCAAGCCGACCAGCAAGGAAGCGATAGAGAAGCTCAGCGACATGGGCGTGGAAGTCATCATGCTGACCGGCGACAACCGGAGAACGGCGAACGGCATAGCAAGAGACCTCAAACTTTCAAGGACCGTTGCGGACGTAATGCCTCAGGACAAGGAAAGAGTTGTCTCTGAGCTGCAGCAGGAGGGCAAGGTAGTTGCAATGGTCGGAGACGGCGTAAATGATGCCCCGGCTCTCGTAAGGGCAGATGTAGGAATAGCCATCGGAGCAGGAACTGACGTCGCAGTCGAATCCGCAGACATAGTACTGATGAGAAATGACCTGCTGGATGTCGTAAGCGCCATAAGGCTCTCAAAGGCAGTGATAAAGAACATAAAGCAGAACCTCTTCTGGGCGTTCTTCTACAACAGCTGCGGAATACCGCTTGCAGCGGGCGTGTTCTTCGGACTCTGGGGGATAAAGATGAACCCGACGTTCGGTGCTGCGGCAATGAGCTTCTCCAGCGTGTTCGTGGTGACGAACGCATTGAGACTGAAGGGCTTCAAGATGGACAGACAGACCTCTCGGGCGGCAGAGGCCGAGACTGCGGCAATGGCAGGAGCCGTACTGCCGGCAGATACCAAGGATGCAGGCACGGATAGCGTGCAGCAGATAGATACAAGCGATAAAGGAGATTATAATATGGAACTCAAGATCGAAGGAATGATGTGCCAGCACTGCGTGATGCATGTCACAAAGGCACTTGAAGGCGTTGAGGGCGTCAGTGACGTCAAGGTAAGCCTCGAGGAGAACAACGCAAAGCTGAACGCTGACATTTCAAAGCTTGCCGAGCTCAAGGCAGCTGTCGAAGAGGCAGGCTATCAGGTAGTCGGAGTAAACTTCTAAGAACACCAAAGATCAGGCGGGCTTTTGCCCGCTTTTTCTTTGTTTGACAGCTCTTTTCATATTTGTTAAGCTATTTGTAACATTGCAAAAAGAGGTTATGTAATATGACAAAGGAAAGAATTTTGGAACTGGTACGGGAACTGTTCGAGGAAGCAGAGAACACGGTCCACCTCCCGGAAGAGAACGTGGATGTCCCGGTATTGGAAAAGCCTCTGATCGGCTTTGCGGATGCTGAAGATCCGCTTTTTGACGAGTACAAGAGACCTGAGGTCATAGGTGAAGAGTGGATGGCTCCGAAGGAATGGCTGGAAAGCGCAAAGACAGTCATCGCTTTCTTCTTCCCGTATTCTGAAGACATCAGATCCAGGGCAAGAAAGTCCAAGGAGCTTGTCAATGAAGCCTGGGCAAACGGTTATCCTGCGGGCAGCAGACTTGCCGGAACCATAATCGCCCGGCTTGCGGAGAAGCTTGAGGAAGAGGGCGTCAAGGTCGTAAACCCGGGCAAGGATCCGAGGATGAAGGTAACGAATACCAAGATAATGAGCGGACCGGATGAAGATCTGCATTTCTGCCCTTCCTGGTCCACCAGGCATGCCGCATTTGCGGCCGGACTCGGAACATTCGGCATGCACAGACATATGATAACCGAGAGCGGAGCGTGCGGGACCCTGGGCAGCAGCCTCATAATTGACCTGAAGCTTGAACCGACAGAGAGAAAGTACACTGAGGTCTACGAGAACTGCATAAAGTGCGGAGCCTGCGCAAGAAGATGCCCTGCAGGAGCCATCACCATGGAATACCAGAGGAACCTTCTCAAGTGCAGCCGGCACGGCGGCTATCTCAGGGAGAAGTTCGGCGGCGGCGGATGCGGAAAGTGCATGGTCGGCACTCCTTGCGAGCACCGGAACCCGGCGGCAAGGCTGAAGAAATAGAAAAACAGCTGATTTGTGAATAGACACAAAATTGGAGCGGAAAAGTCGGTTTGTTAATGCTAAACAACGATTTTTCCGCTTTTATTGGACTATGTTTTTTAAAAGAAATATAATGTAAATACCAAATTTCTCAGAGAGGTGACAGAAAAATGATCAATTTCAATGAACTGGCAAAGAAGAACCATGCTTACGTAGTTGAGATGCGTCGATATTTCCATGAGCACCCGGAACTGAGCACACAGGAAGTCAACACTTCCAAGAGGATATGCGAGGAACTGGAAGCCATGGGAATCCCGTTTACAGCTTATCCTGACTATACTGTAATCGCGACCATCGATTCCGGAAAGCCGGGAAAGACGGTCCTCATAAGGGGAGACATCGATGCTCTTCCTGTTACAGAGGCAACGGGCCTTCCGTTCGCCAGCAAGACGCCGGGCGTCATGCATGCCTGCGGACATGACTGCCACGGAGCCATGCTCCTCGGCATTGCGAGAAGCCTGAACGAGGTCAAGGACCAGCTTGTCGGAAAGGTGCTTCTGGGCTTCCAGGTAGCAGAGGAGAACCTGAAGGGTTCACGCACCATGGTCCAGTTCGTCAAGGATATGGGCGGCGCTGACCACTCGATAGCAATTCACGTCGGAGACGGTGAAAACATAGGAACGGCAACCATCATCCCTGGTCCTATGGCTTCAGGAGTAGTTACCTACAAGGTATTCTTCTACGGTCGCGGCGGACACGGCTCCGCCCCTCACGCAGCCATCGATCCGATCAAGCCTGCATGCGAGTATGTCCTCAAGCTGGCTGCTCTTCCTACAAGCCAGTATGACGCAAAGGACCCGATAGTGTTCTCGACATGCACAATACAGGGCGGAAGCGGAGCACCGAACGTAATTCCGGATTCATCATACGTATTCGGAACGGTCCGTTACTTCAACAAGACCCTTACGGAGAAGATCCAGTCTGACATCACGACTCTCGCCGAGTGCGTGGCAAAGACCTACGGCTGCACGAGCAAGGTCGAATGGACATTCGACCCTATGATCCCTGTAGAGAATGACGCAGAGGTCACCCGGATCTGCCAGGAGGCTGCAAAGGAGATGGGAATGTCCATCGTTTCCGAAGGAATGGGAATGGGCAGTGATGATATGGCATTGCTCGTTGACGCTTTCCCTGGCTGTTACATGAACCTCGGATGCGCAAACGAGAGCAAGGGTATAGGTCATCTTGTAAACCATGCTCCGAACTTCACTGTAGATGAGGATGCGCTTGCCCTCGGAACCGAGCTGATGATGAGATCGGCATGGAAGCTGCTGAACAAGTGATTCGGTATCCACATCGACGGCAAATCTGATATTACGGCCTGCGGCTTCTGCCGCGGGCCGTTTATTGTGAGAGATGAAAAGCAAAAGGAGGGCATTCGCCCTCCTGTATTGTCTGGAAATGATTTTTGCTCTATAATTATACTACTTTATTGCCTCTTCGGCGGTCTTTATCGTATTGAGAAGGCCGGTCGCGTGCTTCGGATAGTTTTCTGCCAGGCTTTCCGTGGTGAGCTCCAATGATGAGCCAAGGCTCCTTGCCAGTGACTTGTTCTTGAGAAGAAGATTTATCTGCGTGGCCGATCTTTCCATGGCAGCCAGCGTGTATCCTTCGAAGAGATCATTTGGCACGGTGAACATGCTCCGGCTGTTCTTCTTTTCAGCCTGGTAAAGCTTCCTGAATGAGCGGTATACCCGCAGCATGAGGTACGTGCTGACCTCGTTGGTCAGATCCTTGCTCCCTGCCTTGCCCAGCATGTCATACACGACGTTGAGGCTTGAGGAGACCAGACGCTTGTTCATGGCCGGCAGTATGCTGCCCTTGTAATGGCTGTCGCTGATGTTTTCAGCTCCGTCAAGGTCATCGAAGGACAGGACGGAACCGTTTCTGTCCGGGCTCCTGCCCAGAACGAAATCGCTGGATACGTTGTAATAGTCACACAGTTTCACGAGAAAATCCAGGCCGCATTCTCTGAGCCCTTTTTCATAGTGACTCAGAAGTGCCTGGCTGATGCCGAGGTCACTTGCCGCCTGTTTCTGTGTTATTCCCTTTTCCTTTCTAAGAAGGGTGATGATACGACTGAAGCTGTTCATGGTGTATATATATTAGCCGCGGAGCCCCTGTAAAAGGGAGACCGCAGGCACATATTTCCTTTAGATTACTTTTAGTATATTATAAAATCAAATAAACATATTGTAAATGGCACTTTTTTATCATAAATAGCACAAAGGGGGACGGCTTGAAAAACTACACTCTGCACCTGATCAGACACGGTCTGACACAGGGGAACATAGACGGATTATTCATAGGTTCGGGCACCGATGTATCTGTGCGGGAAGAGGGCATCGAGAGGCTGAAGAAGCTGAAGGAAAGCTTTGATTATCCAAAGGTGGAAAAACTCTATGTGAGCCCGATGAAGCGATGCATGGAGACTGCCCGGATACTTTTTCCGGATATGGATTACAGCATCGTGACCGACCTCAGGGAGATAAACTTCGGAGTCCTGGAAGGCAAATCCTTCAGAGAAATGCTGAAGGAGGATCCTGATTTCATAAAGTTCATGGATCCGAACGAGAACTATACTCCGGAGGGAGGAGAATCAGGACAGCGGCTCGGCATCAGGGCGATAAGCGCGCTCAATGAGATCCTGGAGGACATGATGAAGAACGGGATCCATGAAGCCCGGGCGGTCACCCACGGAATGCTGATGGCGATCCTCCTTACCATAGTCGGTTATCCGAGAAAGGATACCATGGAGTGGACAAGCGACAACGGATGCGGCTTTACCGTTACAACGACCCCCGCAATGTGGATGAGAGACGGGGCTGTCGAAGTCGTGGACATAGTTCCGCACGGCTATCTTGACAGCGGCAGCGAGGACAGATAATGGGCATTTTCGATCCGGAATACATATTTGATTCAACGGTCAGCATCACTCCGGAATTCCTGAGATCCATAGGTGTCAGGAATGTATTCCTTGATGTCGACAACACATTGACCACACACGACAACCCCGTTCCTGCCCGGGGAATAGAAGACTGGGTAAGGAAAATGAAGGAAGCGGGGCTGAACCTGATAATCATTTCCAACAATAATGAAAGCAGAGTTGCGCCTTTTGCGGCACTGCTCGGTCTGAGGTACACATACTACTCACTGAAGCCTCTTTCAAAAGGCTTTAAGGAAGGTTGGAGGATCACCGGAGGAGACAGCAGGGACACGATAGTGGTAGGCGATCAGATCTATACGGATGTGTTCGGAGCTCATATGGCCGGGATGAGAGCCATCATGGTCATCCCTATACAGGAGGAGAAAGGGATCAGCTTCAGGATCAGAAGGAAACTGGAGAAAAAACACCTGAAAAGGTATCTGGAAGCCAATGGCGAATATATGGGAAAGGAAGAGTGATATATGTATATAACTGTCAACGGAGTAAATCTGTATTATGAGACCGTAGGTCAGGGGACTCCGCTCATAATGGTTCACGGGAACGGAGAGGATCACAGCATCTTCTATGAAGCCGCAGAGGTTCTGAAGGACAGATTCTGCTGCTATCTCATAGACAGCAGGGACCACGGACTGAGCACAAAGGTGTCGGCACTCAACTATGTCGACATGGCTGAAGACATAGCTCAGCTCATTGTGAAACTGGGTCTTGAACGCCCGGTGTTCTACGGTTTTTCAGACGGAGGCATAATCGGTCTCCTCATTGCGAGCAGATATCCGGACCTGCTGGACAGGATGATCATATCCGGCGCCAATCTGGATCCGGACGGGGTGACCAGCAGGATAAAGTACATGTTCAAGATCATACTACTGTTCAAAAACGATCCTAAGATCAGGATGATGATGGAGCAGCCTCATATCACGTGGAAGGATCTCGGCAGGATCAAGATACCTGTCCTCGTCCTGGCAGGAAGCAGGGACCTTATCAGAGAGTCACATACCAGAAGGATAGCGAGGGGCATCAAAAACTCCAAGCTCAGGATCCTCATCGGAGAAGACCACGGAAGCTATATAGTTCATAAAACGAGGATAGCAGATCTGATACTGGATTTTTGCAGATAAAAAACGTCCTGAGTGCATCAGCGCTCAGGACTCCTTTTTACATTTTTGCCAGTGCGGCAATCGCTTTTGCGGTCCTCAGGTCGGGATCCTTGAAGTGATTGCCCGGATTCCATTCAAAGAAGACTTTTGCTCCTTCAGTCTTTCTGACCAGTTCGACCTGAACATCCATGCAGTCTGCTACCGTTGCCATCAGCTCGTTCCTTGTCTTGGCCTCTTTCCCGCCAAGGCTTAGGCTTACGTGTCGGACCTTGAGAGGATGGTCGGAAGCGTATTGAATCCAGTCAGGAAACCATACCGACGGACTTGCAGCCGCAACGCCCCAGAATGAATCGTCCTGATAGGCTGCCCAGAGACAAAACAGTCCGGCAAGCGAATAGCCGCTCAGAACGATTTTTGACTGTGAGAGATCTACAGTCTCCCTGAGCGCAGGAAGGAGTTCTTCCTTTATGTAGACAAGTGTCTTATCTGCACCGTCTCCGAACGGTTCATCGCCGAATACCGGAGGTGCAGGCCATGGTGAGAGGTCCCGGTTCCAGCTGTCTACCTGTACTGAACAGTGCAGGTGAGGGGCTTTTACAAGTGCGTCTATGTGTCCAACCAGACTTTCCAGCTTTTCAAGGTCATGGTTATCCATCATCTGTATGATAAGATATTCGGGAGCCTCGGCTCCGTTCAGTATCACATTGCGGGAGCCGATTGTGATCTTATTATTCTTCATTCCAATCTCCTGTCTAAAAAAGACAGCTGAAAACCGTTCCAGCTGTCCTTTGTACGTTTAACCTTCAGTTTCCGTGATGAACTCGACTGTATCCAGTCTGTCTGTTCCGAGGATACCGACATATGTCTTGCCGGTATTGACCTTGATAGGCTCTCCGCTCTTGTCAAGGATGATCAGAGGATCGACGGGTTCGCCTTTCTTCCATGTGATCTCCTGCATCTTTCCGCCGTAGAAATACCAGCCTGATCCGCCCGACTTAAAGTCGAAGTCAGGGAGTATCCCGTTCTCCTCCTGGACACCGATATCCGTGACAATGATGAACACATTGTCAAATGCGAGCTGCTGACCATTCTCAGCGTCTGTATGAGGAACGCCGAAAGCAGTCTTTAGGAATTTGCCCTTTTCCCGATCCCAGGTGAAGCTTACGTTTGAGTAGCCCGAGTAGGAATAATTGATCTGTTTGACGTCATCGCCCTCAAGAGGGACCACAGAGCCCGGTTCGGTAAAGTTGAAAGCCGGATAGAAACTGTTCTTTGTCGGGATGCCGTTCTTTTCGATGCCCGCCCTTATGAGGGATGAATCGGTAAACCAGCAGTGCTCGGACGACTTGATCTTGGCCATCTCGGTATCATACTGGAATGCAAGGAAGCCAAGGTATATGCCGTCGATATCGTTGTATGAATAGAAATCAAGCATCCTCTTTGCCGATGTGGATGTGCCTATATGGACATATATGGCATTGAGAGGGAGCATGAGCTGAATGAACTGGTCTCTTGCGGAACGTATCGAACCCGTCTTGCCGATGGAGTCGATATTTGAGTAGAGAGCCATGAGTCTGGTAACGCCGCCTTCAGTGACCGCCTCATAGATGATGTCGGCATTAGAGATGCCGCTCTGAGGGATGTTTACCTTGGCGTTGCTTACCATAATGGCAACAGGGCGTATGGTGTTGTCCCCCACTGCAGCCTCACCGGTCAGGTAGTTGATCTTATCGTTGGAGACCAAGGACGAAGGAGCGTCGCCGGACTTGGACGGCTCTTTCCGGCCGTCGGAACCCTCACCCGGATCCGTTTCGGTCTGAGTCTGTTCGGTGCCTTCTGAATCGTCTGCGGGAGCTTCGCTCTTCTTGCATGATGCAAATGCAAACATGAGGACCGCCAGGATCATTAGTATTGATAGTATTCGTTTGATATCGATACACCTCATTTCCAAAGTATATTCAAATCCGATAACACCGGATATGGAGTCTGCGACGGGAATCGAACCCGCATTACCAGCTTGGGAAGATGGAGTGTTGCCATTACACCACGCAGACAAGACCGATGTTATCGGAACTGGCTTTTACTGTTCAGTTATTCTTCAGCTTCCTGGCCTTCTTCTACGGCCATTTCACTTTCAGGAGTGTAATCTCCGTACGCATCAACGAGCTCGCCGTCAAAGGCGAATGCTCCGAAGTAATCAAGATCGACGAAGGAAACATATGTCTTTCCCGTATTGATCTCGACATCTCTCTCCGTACCGTCAAGAGATACTATCCTAAGAGGCTCCAGAGGCTGTCCCTTGAGCCATCTGACCTTCTCGACCTTTCCTCCGTTAAAGTAGAAGCCTACGCCGCCGAATGCCAGATCGACTTTTGAAAGGATGCCGTCAGGATAACGCGTGATCTCGGTCCAGAGGATAAGTACGTTATCGAACTCTACAGGAGAACTTCCCTTGTTCAAATCCACCATCTGATTGGACCAGCCGTTGGCGATGTTCCTGTGGACTTTCGTGTACTTTCCGGTCTCAGGATGGTATGTCATGGTCGCGGCATATGAATTTGAGAAACGCCAGTAGATCTCCGTTACGTCGTCACCGTTGAGCACTCTCGGCTCCTGGTCGTACTTGACCCAGTTGAAGACGTTGTTAGGCTCAAAATATGTATTGAAGCCGTACTTAGGATTGTTTACCGCCTTGCTGATCAGATCGCCGGAAGTGAATTCCGTGTGCTCCAGAGCTCTTTGTCCGATAAGAGAAGAATCCCTGAAGGCTACGCCGTAATTCGGATAGAGGTCGCGGTTGTCCCAGCCCCAGTCCTTGAGCATCTGCTTTGCATAGGTTGAACCGCCGTCATGTACGTACAGAGACTGATAAGGCATCATATTCTGAACGAACTGGTCACGGGCAGAACGGATAGGTCCGACAACAGGCATTGAATCATAGTCACGGAATATGGCCATGTATCTTGTGATGCCGCCTTCGGTCTCCATCTCAAATATGATGGATGCGTCCGACAGACCCCTCTGAGGCCATGCCGTCTGAACGGAGTTCTGCATGATGTTGTTGACCATGACTGCGACAGGTCTCTGCCCCCAAGGATAATCAAGACCCTGTTCCTCACCGGTAAGAGGATCCTGGTAATAGACCATGGGCGCCTCGCCGGTCACTGCAGCGGGAGTTTCCTCCTCGGGCTCCTTGTTTTCGGATCCCTTGACGCAGGCCGTGAGAGATGCCATAACCATGATCCCTGCCAGCAAAACAGCAAAAAGTTTCTTCATTTCATTTCTCCAATACTAAACCGGCTTTCACATGATCGATGTTAAAAGCCTGTGCTGAATTCTTTAGTTATTATATATATTTTCAGTCCCAAATTCAACTGCAATATATGTCGCATGTCTAAATTAACAAAATGTTAATCTCTGAAAAAGCGCCGCTTCTTTTAAAAAGGAAGCATATATGGTAGAATATCGGTCAGTATCTGAAAGGGAGTAAGTTAGTGAAGGAAGTCATCAAAAAATACATATGGGTGTTTTTCATATCCATGCTGCCCATAGTGGAGCTCAGGGGAGCCGTGCCTCGGGGAGTAGGGGCCGGATTGCCTTTCTGGCCGACATATCGGGTATCGGTCATAGGGAACATGATCCCTGTCCCTTTCATACTTCTTCTGGTAAAACCGGTGCTCGAGTGGATGCAGGGGATACGCATCTTCAGCAAGATCGCAACCTTCTTTCTTGACAAGGGCTACAAGGCCGGAGCCAAATTCGGAGATGCAAAGTATGTGGCGCTTTTCCTGTTTGTGGCGATACCGATGCCGGGAACGGGCGCATGGACCGGAAGTCTCGCTTCTGCACTGCTGGGACTTGACTTCAAAAAGGCTTTTCCCGCAGTTTTTGCGGGAGTCCTCACGGCGGGCATCATTATGGGAATAGTATCCTTTGGAGTGCTCGGGGCAATAAGCCTTGTGGGATGAAGCGGATAAACAGAATAAAAAAGATCTCTATGCGTTGCATAGGGATCTTTCTTCTTTTTTAGCTCTAATCGTCGTCTTCGACCAGCTCTTCGATGACTATCGACTCGTCTTCCAGGTAAATGCTCCTTACAAGGTCGGAAAAAAGCCTTGAATCAGTCCAGTGATGGATCCTGTAGGTCTTGCCGTTAAAGGAGACGGCATCGTCTCCGATCAGAAAGCTCCTGGTCTCTCCGTCATCCATCAGAAAGTCAAATCTTATCTGCGGATCAAGGTCCCTGTCGGATCCGAAGGGGATTATCCTGACCAGGTGCAGTATGTTGGCTGCATTCTTCCAGTGCGGGTAGTTTTTTCCTTCGGTGGCCGCTTTCTCATCCGAGACAGCGGTGAATTCGGCGCTTTCTCCGTTTCTGAGGTCCGTGACAGTCACCTTGGAATAACGGCCGCTTCTGATATCCATTCCCATGGGTATGCCCTGGGCGAGCAGATACCACCGCCGTATGCTCAATATGAGCAGGAGGATGACCGGTATGGCTCTGAGCGGATTATTCCCTGAAGAGTTTTTTGCTTTTGCGGGCATGATCGGTTACCGGTATTTGACGGTAAGCTCGCAGATATCTGCCGCCTTGTCGCAGTATTCGGATACGTCAAAATGCTTTACCACGAGAGTGTCAGTCGCCGCCTCATCTGCGTTGTCACTCATTGCCCTGATTATTATGAACGGAATGTCATTCTTGCAGGCTATATGGGCGATGGCCGCGCCCTCCATTTCAACGCAGTCAGGATCACAGTATTCCCGTATTGCCTTCTTGGACCGGGAATCACCGATGAACTTGTCTCCGGTTGCTATCCTGCCCACGATATATTTAGTGCCCGTTTCGTCACATGCCCTTTCTGCCGCTTTGATCAGTCTGCTGTCGGCGGTATAGACATCAAGATTGGGATAATGCTGCCTTATCATAGATATCTCGGCGTCGTGATACTGAACGGTCCTGCTCAGGACGACATCTCCGATGCCGACCTTGCTTGTCATGTTGCCGGCGATGCCGCTGTTGATGATGGCATCGATGCCGTATTTGGTCACAAGCACCTGTGTGGCGGCGCCGGC
Organism: uncultured Oscillospiraceae bacterium; assembly: GCA_964507095.1. Lineage (GTDB taxonomy): Bacteria > Bacillota > Clostridia > Oscillospirales > Ruminococcaceae > RGIG3102. The sequence goes on from CAZDOS010000001.1 coordinate 82,046, forward strand.
AGCGACCTTGCCCATCCCGCTCTGGCATATTACTACTTTCTTGCCGTGAAGTTCTCCCGTGAAGATGTGAAGACCGGCGACATTTTCCTCGGAAAGGGAAGAGAGCCTGTCCTTGAGGAGGCTGACCTCCTCCGGCATTGCGCCTATGATTCCTATTGTTTTCATTCTGTTTCCTCTGGTGAAGGGCAAGAACGCTTGCCCTTTGTTATTCTGTGTATGGGTTCAGGCAGAACGGTCATTTCCTGCCTGCGTAGAAATCCTTGTCCCACGGGTCCTTTTCCTTAGGGAGACAGTCATCCCATGGCTCGTGGCCGTCATAGGTATGGCTGTACTGACGAGCCGCCTCCGTTCGCGAGGAAACGAAGTTCCTGTCATAGCCGGTCACGGTCCTGTCCTTGCGCCTTTCCCTGCCGGCAAAGGTCTTCCTCTCGGGAGTGCTATTGCCGAGCTCAAGGTCTCGCTGGGCTTTTTTTGCCTTTGCGTCAGAGAGCCTTTCGTTTCTCGACAGGGTGGATGTCGATACTCTGCCGGCTGAGTTTCTTCCGGTGAGCTGGTTATATGCCCTGGTATATTCCGGGCTTGCCTGCGCTGCGCGCGCAACATCCCTGCTTCGTCTCCGGGCCTTTCCGATCGAAACGGCGACCGTGATGATGATAACAATTACCGCTACATAGAATATGGCAAAAATGATAAGAAAAATACTGCTGCTCATAGCTGTTTCTCCGAGAAGTGTTTAAACATTGAACCTGAACAGAGTGACATCGCCGTCCTGCATCACATATTCCTTGCCTTCCGAACGGATAAGTCCCTTTTCTCTGGCTGCCGCCATCGTGCCGCATTTAACAAGGTCGTCAAAGGCGATGATCTCAGCGCGTATGAAGCCTCGCTCGAAATCAGAATGAATCTTGCCGGCTGCCTGAGGAGCCTTGGTGCCCTTCTTTATGGTCCAGGCACGTACCTCTTCAGGACCTGCGGTCAGGAAGCTTATGAGTCCGAGAAGGGTATAGCTCTCCTGGATGAGCCTGTCGAGACCCGATTCCTCGACGCCGAGTTCTGCCAGGAATTCCTTCTTTTCCTCTCTGGACATGTCTGCGACATCCTCTTCCGTCTTTGCGCATATAGGCAGACAGCCGCTGTTGTCCTCCCTCGCCTTCTTTGCAACAAGAGGGTAGTAAGGGTTGTTCTCTATACCGTTGAGAAGGTCGTCCTCAGAAAGGTTGCAGGCGTAGATGACCGGCTTTGCGCTGAGAAGAGGAAGCTCTTTGAACCATTCCTCCTCCTTGTCGGATTCGAGAGTGAACTGACGTGCATTGGTGCCTTCGCCCAGAAATGCTGAAAGCTTCTCAAGAAATGCTACCTTTGCATTCAGTGCCTTGTCGCCCTTTGCTGCGGTGCGGGCTCTGTTAAGAGCTCTGTCCACTATCTCCATGTCGCTCAGCACGAGTTCGAGATCTATGGTCTCTATGTCCCTGAGAGGATCCACGCTTCCTTCCACGTGAATGATATCGGTGGAATCGAAGCATCTGACCATATGTATGATGGCATCCACCTGACGGATGTGCTCAAGGAACTTGTTTCCAAGCCCTTCACCGTGGCTTGCACCCTTGACAAGTCCTGCTATATCAACGAATTCAATGGTGGCAGGTGTGTATTTCTTAGGATTGTACATCTCAGCCAGCCAGTCAAGCCTTGAGTCTGGGACAGTTACCACGCCGACATTGGGTTCTATCGTGCAGAAAGGAAAATTGGCCCGTGCCGCCCCGGCATTGGTGATAGCGTTGAATAGTGTGCTTTTGCCTACATTTGGCAATCCTACTATACCAAGTTTCATTTGACTTTTCTCCTTAGTGCCCTGATGGGCAATTTGGTCTGGCGGAAGACGGGGATGAAAACCGTCTCGTCATAAATATATTATCATTTGGAAGGGCTTTTGTAAAAAGATAATGAGCCCGTTTCTCTATTCTATTCGGTTTCCTTAGAAGCAGATGAGTGTATCGACTCCCAGTACTCGTTCTGGGCCTTTTCCTCCCACTGGCCGGTGTACATCCTGTAATACTGACCTTCCCGCCTCAGCAGTTCCGCATGGGTGCCCATCTCTGTTATCTTTCCTTCGTCCACCACGATTATCATGTCAGCGTTCTTGACCGTGGAAAGCCTGTGAGCGATTATGAAACTCGTCCTGTCCTTCAGCAGATCTCCGGTCATGCTGTTTATCATCATCTCCGTCTTGGTGTCAACGCTTGATGTCGCTTCGTCCATGACAAGGATCTTTCCCTTGGCAAGCAGCGCTCGGGCTATCGAGATGAGCTGTTTCTGTCCGGTGGACAGCTTGTCGCCGCCCTGTCCGACGTCGGTATCGAATCCGTCGGGCAGCCTGGTGATGAAATCATATGCGTTTGCCAGCTTTGCTGCCTCGATTATTTCCTCCATCGTGGCGTCCCGGTTTGCGTAACGGATGTTCTGGGCTATGGTGCCGCTGAACAGATGAGGAGTTTGAAGGATGTAGCTGAGATTTGACTCCAGCCACAGATAGCTCCTCTCTCGGTAGTCTCTTCCGTCGATCAGTATCTGACCGCTTGTAGGTTCAAAGAACCTGCATACAAGGTTGACCAAAGTGCTCTTTCCCGCTCCGGTAGCTCCCACTATCGCGATGCAGGTGCCCGCAGGTATCTTCAGGTTGAAATGCTCAAGCACATAGACATCGCTGTCAGGATACTTGAAGCTGACATCCCTGAACTCTATGTCTCCGCGTATCGGCTCCCAATTCTCCTTCCTGGGAGAATAGATGGTGCCGTACTTCTCAGCAACGTCCCGCCGGTCGGAGACCGTCGGCCGGGTATCGATGAGCCGGTTGACTCTTTCAACGTTGGCCTGGAGAGATATGACCTGAGTGACGCCTCTGGTAAGGCTCTCTATCGGGTTGAGCAGATTGAAGGTGTAGCTGATGAACACTGACAGTGTCCGGACATCCAGAACTCTCCTGTCCACCATTCCCGGACCCAGCCCGAGCACTACCGAAAGCGCCAGGCATCCCACAACCATGATGAGAGATGAAAACAGGTTCTCGATCGCTTTGGCGTGGTAAGAAGAATCCTTCAGTCGTCTGTTCAGTGCGGCGAAATCGGCATCGACCTTGTCCCGGGCATCCAGTTCCTTGATGGTCACTGCGCCGTTGATGTTTTCGTTATATGAGGTGGTGACCCGGCTGTTCTGTCGCCTGACCTCTCGGTTCGCCACCAGAAGCTTCCTCTGGAAGTAGTTCGCTATTATGAACAGCACCGGCATGGAAAGGATCACGATGAATGCCAGGAGAGGGTTCAAAGCGATCATGTTCGCAGCGGCAAACAGTATGTATGCCAGGTTGAACACGAAATCAGACAGTCTCCATGAGAATATCGCTCCCATGCTGTCGGTATCGGAGGTTATCCTGGCAAGGATGAAGCCGACAGGCGTCCGGTTGAAGTAGTCCAGGGACAGCTCCTGCACATGTCTGAACAGGTCCTCCTTCATGTCGCGGCCTATACCCATCTCAATGACTATGCTCTTCTTGGAGTAGATGACATTAAATATGGTCTGGCACATGGCGAGTATGACGAAAACGAACGCGAACATGCCCATTCCGTTCAGAGTCGCGCCTTCTATGAAATGGGATATGGCGTATCTAGTCATGAGAGGGAAGAGAGCGTCGAAGAAGGCCGTGATCACGGCTGCCAGCAGCAGTGCGATCATCTCTTTCCTGTAAGGAGTGACGTACTTGAACATCCTCTTCCACTGGGAATAGTCAAAGCGGTCGGCTATTGCATACTCATCTCTGGTGTTCACTGCGCGTTCGCCTCCTCTCTGGTCTGAAGTATGATGTCAGACTGGATCTTGACTATCTCGGCGTAGATGCCTCCCGTCCGGACCAGCTCCTCATGGCTGCCCTGCCGGACTATCCTGCCTTCATCGAGGACAAGGATCCTGTCGGCATCCTTAAGAGTGTTCACTCTCTGAGAAATGATTATCGCGGTCAGATCCCGGATATGCTTCTTCAGCTCCTTCCTTATGTTGGAATCCGTCAGGCTGTCGACCGCCGAAAGGGAGTCGTCGAAACACAGCACGTCTGCTCCGCTGTAGAGCGTCCTTGCGATCGCGACCCTCTGCCTCTGTCCTCCCGACAGCGTGACGCCCTGCTCTCCTATGACGGTGTCATAGCCCTTGGGAAAACTCTTTATGGTCCGGTCGACCTGGGCTGTCCGGGCAGATGACATCACTCTGTCCATGTCGATGACAGGATCCGTTATTCCTATGTTTTCCTTTATGGAACGCGAGAACAGGAAAGGCTCTTGCATGACTATGCCGATCTTTCTTCTGAGCGCATGCAGGTTTATGTCCCTTATGTCTGTTCCGCCTATGTATATCGCGCCTTCCCGCGGCTCGTAGAACCTGGCGAGTAGAGCGAGTATGGTGCTCTTTCCGGATCCGGAGGACCCGAGCACGGCGACTGTCTCGCCCTTCCTTATGGTGAAGGAGAGATGGTCGAATATCTTCTGCTTGTCAAAGGAGAAGCTGACGTTTCTGAATTCTATGTCCCCCTCAGGGATGTCCCTGATCCCGTTTTCATAGTTTTCGGTATCGCAGATGTATATCTCATTCACGCGCCTGAGAGCGACGGTCGCCCTGGACATGTCACCGACGATCCTTCCGAGGCTCCTTATCGGCCAGGCCAGCATTCCGTTATATACCATGAAGGTGATGATCTGTCCGCTTGTTATATCGCCTCTGACTGCAAACACTGTTCCGGCGCAGAGGACCAGCACTACCTGGAGGACCGTGAGAAGGTCTCCCGTGGACCAGAACCAGGCAAGCAGGTTGCCCACCTTGATCCACATGTCCGCAAATGCGTTGTTCTGCTTTATGAATGTGTCCAGCTCGTACTTTTGCTTGCCGAAGGCACGGACGACTCTCGGGGCCGACAGGTTCTCCTGCACTCTTGTCTGCAGCCGTCCCTCGGCTTCATCGGCCTCGGTGAACCTGAGCTGGAGCCTTGAATAGAAGAACATGCTGAAAAAGCTTATCCGGGGGACCGTCAGAAAGGACACCAGAGAAAGCTTGAAAGAGATCCTTGCCATGAACCAGTACGCTATTATTATCTTTGAGACGACCCTTATTATGTCGGTCATCTCGATGACGAAGTTCCTCACCGTGGTTATATCCGTGGAACAGCGCTGGATTATGTCTCCGTTATATATGTTCTTGTGGTATTCATAGGTAGCCCGCTGAAGCTTCTCGAAGATGAACTGCCTCATGTTGTATCCCAGGTTCTCGCTGAGCCTGGCGGAGGAGCGCAGACGGATGTATTCCCGAACGGCTTCCGAAAGCTTTATGAGGACAAAAAGACCTATGACGAGATAGATGTTCTTAAGGAAATAATCCCTTCCGCCGGCCTTTTCGACCAGGCTGAGAACGAAAGGAGGCAGATCGAAGGGAAGGGTGCCTATGACGCTGTCCACGGCAACGCCTATGAGCTTCGGTCCAAGGAACGAGAAATACGATGATATCATAATGAATATCACCGCGATGAATATGTATCTGTAGCTGCCCTTGAGCCGCCTGTTCAGGAATGAATATCCCTTCTTGTCCATGTCTCCCTCCGGCCTTGCGGCCGTTCAAGTTGCTTTTTTGCGTTAGGGATAATATAATCTATCCCACACGGCAAAGAGCATTATACCATATATATCACGGATATATAAAGAAATATATAAAGAGGAGACGGCATATGAGGATGCGCAGGAAGCCTTGGGCAAGGCCCGAGCTTGATGTAAGCGAGATATACATAAAGGATCCGGTCCGGTGGAGAGGCCACTGGCAGGAGAGCTTCGAAAAAAAGCAGCCCCTGACCGTGGAGCTCGGCTGCGGCAAGGGTGGCTTCATCAGCCAGAAGGGTTTCCTTCACCCTGAAAGGAACTTCCTCGCGCTCGACATCAAGAGCGAGATGCTGGCGCTGGCAAAAAGGAACGTGGAAGCGGTCTACGGAACGCCGGCAGCTCCCAACATACGCCTGTCCGCCTATAACATAGAGCTCATTTACCAGATCCTCAGCGAGGAGGATGTGGCTGAGGACATCTACATCAACTTCTGCAATCCGTGGCCCAAGACGAAGCACAGGAAGAGAAGGCTCACACACCCAAAGCAGCTGAACAGCTACAAGACCTTCCTCAGAAAGGGCGGAAAGATATATTTCAAGACCGATGACGATGAACTGTTCCGGGACAGCCTGGAGTATTTCACCCAGTCGGGATTCTCGCTCGACTTCGTATCCTTTGACATCTACAGGTACGAGATGCCGGAGAACATCGTGACGGAGCACGAAAAGATGTTCACTGACGAGGGAATAAAGATCAAGGGACTGATCGCGGTCAGCGACGGAGTCGTGGACAGGGAACTGCTTGAGATGCCGGAGAAGATGAGACGGCGGGGAAAGAAGAGAAACGGTCAGGAATGACCCATAAAATACCCTAAAAAGCAATATTTCCCCTTTATTTTTCTCTGCAGCGGTGATATAATTCACAGGTCAGAATTCCAAAGGGAAAAATAAGCATTAAAAAGCTTGCAATCAGAGATAATAGATGCTATTATAACTAATACTGTCAAAGAAGTTAAAGAGGAGGTGGGATCATGCCAAACATTAAATCTCAGAAAGACAGAGTGATTCAGGCCAGAAAAGAGAATCTGCACAATAAGGCTGCCAAGAGCAACTTGAAGACAGTCATCAAGAAGGCTAACGTAGCTGTAGCCGATGGTTCCGCTGAAGCAGAGCAGGCTGTAGGTGTAGCTCTGTCAGCAATCAGCAAGGCCGGCGGCAAGGGCATCATTCACAAGAATGCTGCTGCAAGAAAGATGAGCCAGATGATGAAGAAGGCCAATGCTGCAAAGGCAGAGTAATCATTGATAAGATAGACGTTACGATGCGGATCTCCGCATCGTTTTGTTTTTGAATCAAAAAGATCCGTCTGCACACAGGTGCAGGCGGATCGTTCTTTATATGTCAGATCAGTGCTTTCAGATCGGCGATGAGAGTATCGACATCCTCTTCCTTTGTCGCCCAGCTGGTGCAGAAGCGTACGCAGCGCCTGTTCTCGTCGACACCGCTGTTTTCATCCCACACATACTTGTCCTTGAGCTTGTCGAGGAGCTCGTTTGTCATGATGGGGAATATCTGGTTGGTCGGTGAGTCATACTTGAACTCGAAGCCCATATCCTTCAAGGCTCCGCTGAGCTTGTCAGCAAGTCTTCCGGCGTGGTCGCCGACCTTGAAGAACAGCTTTTCCTCGTCGAACAGTCCTATGAACTGCAGACCCAGCAGTCTGCCCTTTGCAAGCAGAGCTCCGTTCTGCTTGATGTGGTAAGGGAGCTCCTTCCGGATCTTCTTGTTTGGAATTACGATGCCTTCTCCGAAGAGAGCGCCGCACTTGGTAGCTCCGATGTAGAATACGTCGCAGAGCCTTGCGTAGTCATTGAGAGTGAGGTCATTCTTTGAGGAGCCCATGCCGTAGGCCATCCTGGCTCCGTCGACCAGCAGGTAGAGATCATACTCGTCACAGGCCTTCCTTATCTCTTCGAGCTCCTTCTTTGAGTAGAGAGTGCCCGTCTCCGTAGGATTTGAGATATATACGCAACCCGCCTGCACCACATGGTAGTCTCCCGGAAGGGGAGCGGCGACCTTTCTAATCCGGTCTGCCGTGATCTTTCCGTCAGTGGTAGGTATGGTAAGGACTTTGTGCCCGCCGGCTTCGATGGTGCCGGTCTCATGGACGTTGATATGTCCGGTGGTGGCTGCGATGGCGCCCTCATAAGGCTTGAGGACAGACTGGATCATGATCTTGTTGGCCTGTGTTCCGCCAACGACGAAGTATACGGCCGCATCAGGCGCTCCGCAGGCTTCTCTCACAAGGTCTCTCGCTCTTTCACAATATGGGTCGACTCCGTAGCCCGATGTCTGCTCCATATTCGTCTTCATCATCAGGTCCATGATGTGGGGCAGTGCACCTTCGGCATAATCACATTCAAAATGTATCATAACATCTCAACTCCTTGTTCCTTTTTATATATTCTATCACAGCAAAAAAGTGATGTACATACAGAACCCGGTACAGTTTGGGCTGTCCGACATTGCCATACCGATGATATTTTGATATATTCAGTTTAGCGAAAGGTGGTGACCTTCAGATTGAAAAACAGGAAAACAGCGATCATCATACTGGCATGCCTTATCATATTCGGCTTTGGACTGGGATACATGCTCGGCAGGATGCATAAGGGGGATGACACCATTCCTCCTTCATCGAGCGGAGAGCCCGCGGTTTCCTCCGTGACACAGACATCGTCGCAGACGGTCAAGGAAGAATATACGATGGAGGACGTGTATGGGCTCAAAGATACGGAGAACTTCTCCAAGAATGCCATTGAGCACATATTCAACGGCTCGGTGAATTCCAAGGGAAATGCATCCGGGTATCATTATGACATGATCACGGACTCAGACGGAAAGATCATAGAAGATACCAGAGGCCCTGAGGACGAATGGGGAGTGTATACGGCCTATGTGACCGTAAAAGGAAAGAAAAAGAACCATTACAGTTCATTCTTCCCGGATTCATGGACGCCTCAGCAGGTGGTGGATGCCATAAACCGGGCAAGAGAGGATGCCCTGGCCAACGACAGGAAGGCCGGTTCCACGTGGATCGGCTACTATGAAGGCATCGAGATAGACATGTATCTGGACAGTTCGGACAGGATCACGTCGGCATATCCGGTGCATGCATCAGAAAGGACGAAGATAGGATGACTGAATACGGAAAGGGATATGTGTCCGGGATCCTTGATCTTGCGGCAGAGAATCTGTCAGGCATGGGAGTGAGCATGATCGAGGCAAGGACCTTCGAGAAAGACAAGATAGCAAAAGGTCTGGAAGAGATATTCGGCAAGGACATCATGAGCGATGCCGTCCTTCTGGAGGATGTACACGTCGAGGCTGCCGGTATTCTCAGAGCACGAACGGAGGAAGACGAACGGGCAGTATCCAAAGTGATGGGACTTCTGGAGTGGATGCTGGGCGAGGCAGAAGCTTTCGCAAGATTCCCTGAGGAAAGACAGCTGAGAGAACAGATAAGCGGCTATAACGGGAATGATGAGTTCTTCTACTATGTGGAGGATATAGCCCTTCTCATATTTAAGGATGCAGGTGTACTCATAGTCATAGGGAATGACGAATGATCACACATACAAAAAAGGCGGCACCGATGTGCCGCCTTTATATATCTGTCTGTTATCAGATAACGCCTGTGATCTTGAGCATGATCTGAGCAATGATCGCTGATCCGAGGAATGTGCCTGCGAAGGTGCAGAGTGCAACTACCACGATGGCGACGCCCTGCTTTGCGAAGTCATTGAGGTCCTTACCGATAGAGATACCGGCATAGGCCAGGATAGGCGTACAGATAGGAAGAAGTCCTATCTTGTTGAAGCTTGATACCATGAAGCCTGAGATCGGGCAAGCCGGAAGGCTCAGGAGAATGGATATCATTGAGATGTAGAGGATCGTCGGAAGGTGGAACTTTCCTGACTTCTCTATGAGATCCTGCAGAAGGCATCCGACGCAGATGATGACGAACATCAGTGCGAGCCCCGGAATGGCTTCAAAAGGAGTTACAGGATTTCCGCTCTTTATTGTGGCGATCCAGTTACCTATGGATGAGAAGATGCCGCTGAAGAGCAATACTTTAATTCTTGTTACCCAAGTTTCGCTCATTTTCTTATGCCTCCTTATTCTTCTTGACGTTCTTTGTGCCGTTGGCAGTCAGCTTATTATACAGCCAGTTGGTGAACGGCACGCCGATGAACAGTGACATGTACAGACCGTCAACGCCTGTGAGCATCTGTGATGATGCGGCATAGGCCTGAAGCTGTTCTGCCATCTCCGGGAATGCGTCTACGATAGGCGCGAGAGCAGCTGTCATCATTGATGCCGAACCCGTGCCGGCAGCCATTGCCAGAGCATAAGGGTGGAAGATGTTGAGTGTGATCAGGAAGGAGACCATAAGTCCGTTGAATACGGCACCGAGGATGGTTCCTGTTACATAACCGCCCATGACGCCCTGACCTTCAGGTGAGTCAAGACCGTACATGTCGGCGATGATGGCCAGAGAGCCCTCGCGGCTGATCGAGAATGCGCAACCTACGGCTGCTCTCCCCATCTTAAAAATAAGAACACCTACCGGCAGAGCCAGAAGGATGGTACCGAGGTTACCGAACTCCTGGAGCAGGAGGGCAGGACCGGCCTTGAGCAGATTTGCCAGGTTAGGTCCGATGGTTGCGCCCATCTTTGCTGTCAGGTACATAACACTGATACCTATATAGGGTGAAGCAGTCTCCATCATCTCCCTATTGATTAATTTTGCTATCGCCAGGATCGCGCCAAATACCAGGGCGTAGAGCATTGGGAACAGCGAAAATCCGACCGGTCCGAAATGGAAGCTCTTGGTGCCGATGAATTCCGCCGCCAAGACAAGTACGAGACACAGTGCGTGGACTTTCCAGTCCTTTAACAACTCTTTCATGAAGAATTCCTCACTTTCTTTAATATTTTTGCTTATTATTCTTCATTCGCTTAACAATCGTCCGCACATATGAACAAATTGTTAAAAAATTGTGACAAGGTATATGATACACTTTTTCAATTAAAAAGCAAGCATAACCGGATAAAATGCCCAAAAAGTGACACCGCATATAGCACATTATTTTTAACCTCGATCGCACAAAAGTAGGCAATATGCACAAAAGAGCGTTTATTCGGGAGAGTTGCCCTGTGTCGATTTAGTCACTATTGTCCAAAAATATGCAATTTGACACACGATAAAACTGTGCAATTCTACGAAAATACATTAATTTTGATTGCAATGCTCATACATATGTCCGCGAAACACGCACACAATTGATTCAAGATGTCGGAAAGACAGTGGGTTTGTCACCGGAATTTGATTGAATTGCTCAAACATATGTAGCTTTACTGCGGACATTGATCCTGTCTGACGGGGCATTTCCCCGACATCTCTGCCCGATTTGTGCAAGATGCACCGAAACGACTGTGACGGCCGTCACTTATATATTGTGTTACAGTTTGCCTGCGGATATAATCTAAATAAGAAACAATGCAAAGGAGAAAGCATTATGAAATATGTAACCGAAGGCTATGAGCCGCGGGACGTGCTGAGATTCTTTGAAGACATCTCAAGGATCCCAAGAGGCTCCAACAACGAGTACGAAGTCGGTCATTATGTCTACAACTGGGGCAAGGACCTTGGTCTGGACGCATACATCGACGAAGCAAACAATGTAATCCTCAAGAAGCCCGGTTCAAAGGGCTGTGAGGATCTTCCTCCTGTAGTTCTCCAGGGACATCTTGACATAGTTGCAGAGAAGCTTCCCGAGTCGACACATGACTTTTTGAAGGATCCGCTCCCTCTGTATGTCGAGGACGGCATCCTCAGATCAAGAGGCACGACTCTGGGCGCAGACAACGGAAATGCCGTTGCCTACATGATGGGCGTGCTCAGCCGCAATGACCTTGTCCACCCTCCTCTCGAGTGCATATTCACCACAGGTGAGGAGATAGGACTCATCGGAGTCAACAAGCTGGATGCTTCCAAGTTTGACGGAATGAGGATGATCAACATGGACGGCGGCGGAATGGATCAGACTGTCTTTACCGTATCCGCAGCAGGCGGCAATGAGACTAGGATGTATCAGCCGGCACAGTGGCGGGATGCCAAGGGAGATTTCATCTCCATCGAGCTGTCCGGAATGCTCGGCGGACATTCTGCAGGCTACAACTCCCTCACGAGAGGAAATGCCGTAAAGATTCTGGCAAGGATGCTCTATCACTTATCCGACTACACGAAGTTCACCATCGCAAAGATGGACGGTGGTTCAAAGATGAACGCCATCCCTTCCAGCATCACAGCCGTTATCGGCGTCGATGACAGAGCTACTGCACTGACAGAGCTCAACAAGATAGCAGCGGCAGTCAAGGAAGAACTCAGGGTCAAGGATCCGGGTTTCGTATGCAACATAGCCGTATGCGATGCACCTGAAAAGACACTTACCGAGCTTCAGTCCAAGAGACTCGTTCAGTTCCTTCTCGCGCTTCCTCACGGCATCAGGGACATGAATCCTGAGATCGAGGGAGCCATCCTCAATTCCAACAACCTGGCTGCAGTGCATGTATATGACGACAGACTGTTCGTATGGTGCATGAACCGTGCAAACGATGACACCAGACAGGACCGGATGGATGAGGAGATCAGAGCCGTTGCGGACGCATTCGGATTCTCGGTCGAGATCGGATCACACTTCTACGGATGGAAGTATGAGCCTGAATCAAAGATGCGCCGGCTGCACAAGAAGCTGTTCAAGAAGGTCTTCGACATAGATCTCAAGGAAGAGTCCGCTCACGGCGGTCTTGAGACCGGAGTGTTCTACTCCAAGAAGCCTGGAATGGACATCATCACGATGGGCCCTAAGTCAGACGGAGCCCACACTCCTAATGAGATGCTCGTTCTCGAATCCTTCAAGGAGATGTTCGATTATCTGTGCCTGTTCCTCGAGGAGCTGACGAAGGAATAATGCCCGAAAGCAGATAAGAAAAGTTAGTGAAATATGCCCCATGCGTCTTGAAAAGAGTTGCGTGGGGCATATAATACTTAATGGACGGACAGTCCATAAACAGAATAAGAAATGTAGAGTAGGCAGTCGGGCGTCAAGTGCTTCCGGAACGGGGAGTTGTCCGGAGGACGAATCAGGTATGAGCGGTCCGGCTGCCGCATCCCGCTACAAAACACAGTGATAGTTATTATCGCTCCTTTTGTGGTGGGCAATCGTGAAAGGAGTGTTTTTTTATGAACACAAAAAAGTTGGTCACGTTGTCCATGCTGGTTGCGATACAGGTCGTGCTGAGCCGATTCGTATCGATACAGATGTGGAATTTCAAGGTGGGGTTCGGGTTTGTACCGGTCATTATCGCAGCGATACGGATGGGACCCATAGAAGCAGGTATCTGCGGGGCAATGGCGGATTTCATAGGAGCGATGCTGTTTCCGACGGGAGCTTTCTTTCCCGGGTTCACGCTTACGGCAGCACTGATAGGAGTGGTGTACGGGCTGTTCCTCCACAGGGAACAGAGTTTCGTGAGGGTAATCCTGTCCGTGGTGCTCAACCGGGTACTGTTCACCATTTTCCTGAACAGCCTCTGGATTTCCATGCTCTACGGCAGCCCCATGAGGGCGCTGATGACGACCAGGCTGATCCAGCGGGCGATCATCATACCGGTGCAGACTATATGCATTATGCTTCTCGCTCCGCTTGCGCAGAGGCTGAAGAAACAGATGAATTTCAAATAGGATGACAAAACCCGGGGCGAAAGCCCCGGGCAGTTTTATTATTGCCGTAAAACTCAGAACAGATAGCAGTACGCTGCTCCTATAGCTGTTCCCAGAATAGCTCCGCAGAGGACCTGCAACGGAGAATGACCCACCAACTCCTTGAACTTCTTTTCAGCCGGAAGGTCCCGCCCCATGTCGTTGAAGATGCTGATCATCTCATTTATGATCTTTCCCTGATTGCCGGTCTCTCTTCGAACGCCCATTGCGTCATACATGACGACGAAAGCAAAGATCACTGCAATGCTGAAGGAAGGGGACATGATTCCTTCCCTGATGCCTATGGACGTTGCGAGCCGGCACACTGTTGCGCTGTGTGAAGACGGCATGCCGCCGCTCCCAAGGGCGACCTTGAGACTGACTTCTCGTCCGGTTATCATGTTTATGATTATCTTTATGATCTGAGCAAGTGCCCAGGCGATAAAAGACGGTATTAGATACATAAGCGACTCCATTGGTTTGGTACAGATATTATAGCATCCGGAATATATAAATCAAACTAAAAAAAGGATAAAAAACAATTAAGCCCCGGACATTTTCGTCCGGGGCTTAATTACACTGATTTACAGAAACTATTTATCGATCCCAAAGAATTTTGCGGCGTTCTTGTAGAGCACCTTATCCTTGATCTCATCGCTGTAAGGCCAGGCTTCGACCTGCTTGATAAGATCTCCGAGAGGGATGTTGAGGTCGTTCCAGTTGGATGAGAAGAAGAACTTGTCCTGCAGATACGGAATCCAGTATCTGAGAGCCTCTAGTCCTCTGCCGTCCTTGAGGATGTTCTCAGGGGCGTTGGTCTCCATGTTGAGATATACATTCGGATGGCGGAGTGCAAGGCCTACGAATTCCTGTGTCCACGGCCAGCCTGAAACTGATGCGATGATCTTCAGCTCAGGGAAGTCTCTTGCGACCTCGTCGACATATTTCGGGTGTCCGATATCCATAGGCACGGCAGCCGAAAGGTTCATGCTGCAGTAGATGAATACAGGAACGCCCAACTCGACTGCCTTTGCGTAAAGCGGGTAGTTGTGCTTGTCGTTTGCAGGGATGTGCGTGCGGAATCCCGTGATGTACAGAGCCTTGAGTCCAAGCTCCTTGACGCCTCTCTCAAATTCTCTTACCGCTTCCATTCCCTTCATAGGATCCACGAAACAGAATCCTCCGAAACGGTCAGGATACTGGTTGACGAGGGAAGCCGTAACGTCATTGTCATGCGTGTTGTGACAGGTCATGCCCCATACCACGCCGATCTCATCGAGATACTTGACGTGATCCTCAAGGGTCGGTGCGTTTGCCTTTGCGGACTCGGTGATCTTCTTCATGAAGGCTTCACGGCCTTCCTCGGCAAGGATCCTGTCCATCTCCCGGAAGGTGAGTCCGATCTTTCTTTCAAGACCGCCGTTGAAATTGTTTCTGTAGCCTGCCCACAGATTCTTCGTTTCAGGAAGACAGAATCTGCACGCGCTGTTCACCAGATCCTCGGCGAAGCTCGGCATGTCAAGGCAGAGGTCTATCACTTTTCTCATAGTTTGTCTCCTTCTTCTTAACTTTTAATCAATTGTATCATATTGAAAAGACACATGAAATATGTAAAGAGCAAGTTGGCGATATATTCTAGGGGATTCTTCCGGAGAAAGCGAATTAAAGGAGAGGTAGGTTTGGTTTGAATAATGTGTGAGGTATATATATAATGGTATATATAGAAATAGTGAATGACAGGAGAGATCCTAATGATATATATCAAAAATGTACAGGCGAAGAAGATAGGCGTTCCGGAAAACGCCCATAACAGCGCCAGGCTGTCCAGCAGGATAACCGACCCCGATACCGGAAATAAGATCGATTATACATATATCATCAGCTATACAGACGAGGGAACGATAACGCTGTTTGACAAGGACCGCAGGGTGATCACCAGCGCTCCTCTGCTCAGGAGGATAAGGAGCAGCGCGGAGTACAAGGCGAAGATCGAGAAGATGTCCCAGGACAAGTATGAGGCGATAAACGGCGCCGTCGATTTCTACAGGTTCATATACTACAGATCATGTCCGGTACTGACAAGGCGGCAGCGGGATGCTCTTCCGAAGGCCATCGTCGAGATGGTGTATGTTCCTAAGCAATACCCGCATCCGAAGCCGGATATCAGAAAACTGAGATGGGATCTGCAAAAGCAGCGGGAAAGGGAAGTCAGCACCATACGGTTCTGGAGAAGAGACAAGCTGAGAGAGCAGTATGTCGAAGACAGGCTCAAGCGGAGATACGAAGATGAGCTGGCCAAATGGAGACATGAGAAGGATCTGTTCGACATATATGAGTTGTCAAAGGTAAGGCAGTCGATCGATGAGCTTGAGGAGCAAAAGAGGCAGATCATGATCCTCCTTAAAGACGACCGGGCAGCAGTCGACAATGCCGTGGACAGTTGGACCAAGACACTTGAGTTCCCGTTTGATTTTACTTTTGAATACCGGATGTACGGAGACATGATCGCAGTGGACCTGCATGTACCTTCGCTTGAGGCCATGCCGGTGAGCATAGCGGAAGTGAGTGCTACAGGCATAGTAAAGGCAAAGAGCAGGAGCGAAAGGGACAGAAAGAGCGATTATTACCGATTCTGCGTAGGCCTTATGTTCTTCATGGCCTCGAATCTGTTCGACTGCGCGGTGGGAACGGATGACATCATCGTGTCGGTCTTTGCTGAGAACCCGTCTGAGGAGGAAGAGTGCCTGTGCTCTGCCAGGTTTGACCGAGAATACCTGTCAAAGTGGTCTACGGATGTCAATATGGATGATGCTCTTGAAAAGTTGGAACACAGGGTCAAGCGGAGGGGCGACCTGACGCTGAAAAAAGTCGAACCGCTGGTGTTCTAGAGAGGAAAAGACTGATGGTAAAGTTTGGCAATGACTGGGATGAGGTCCTGAGAGGAGAGTTCGACAAGGAGTATTACCTCAGGCTCAGGGAGTTCCTGAAGAGGGAATACTCACAGCATCTCATATACCCGGACATGTATGACATATTCAACGCGATGAAATACACCTCTTACGGGGATACGAAGGTCGTCATACTCGGGCAGGATCCCTATCATGAACCCGGGCAGGCGCACGGCCTTGCCTTTTCAGTGCAGCCGGGGACACGGGTGCCTCCTTCACTGATCAATATATATAAGGAAATAGAAAATGAGTACGGCGTAAAGATGCCATATGACTACGGCTATCTTGAGAGCTGGGCCAGGCAGGGAGTCCTTCTGCTCAACACCACGCTGACGGTGAGGGCTCACCAGGCGAACAGCCATAAGGATGCGGGCTGGCAGATATTCACTGACGATGTCATCGCAAAGCTCAATGAGAGACTGAAGCCGATGGTATTCATGCTCTGGGGGTCCAACGCAAGATCCAAGCTAAGCCTGATCGATTCCTCAAGGCATCTGGTCCTGACGAGTGCACACCCCAGTCCGCTCTCGGCCTACAGAGGCTTCTTCGGCTGCGGGCATTTCAGAAGGGCAAACGATTTTCTGGAGCTCAAGGGAATGGAGCCGATCGACTGGACAGTGAACAGAGCATGATCTTTCACTAATTGGATACAAATCGCTGCTATAATTACAGCAGCAAGAAGATAGAAACGGGGAGGAGTCATAATGGAGCAGGTTATTAGAGCAGTCATCATATTGGTAGTATTATTGCTTTTCACAGGCAGGAAGAACAGAAAGAGCGCCGGCGGTAACACGGCAAGGCCTGTTCAGCAGACACAGAACAGGAGAGAACTCGACAGAAGACTGTCCGAGGGCAGAGCGAGACAGACAAGACAGACAAAGCGGAAGTCTGACCACAGCCAGGTGTTCGGACACAGTGATGATGATTACGAATGCCTGAATGAAGCGCATGAGGTTAAGCACTATTCAACGCCCTATGTTGATGACGGAAAGGATCCTTGGCAGCAGAAAAGGGAAAAGGACCCTTGGGAATTGTGAGTGAGCCGCGTTAATCATGAAAAGAGATCTTATGCATATACTACAGATCACATATGCCAGGCAGACCGGTTTTTCTCCGCGGATAGCCCTGGGCGTTTTTCGGGCACTGTCTTTGGTATTCAGGTATGCCCCTCCCACAGATATGGTGACCATAGTTGTCCTGACCATGGATGCGTTCAGGATATTTGAGACATCTGCGATAAGAACACAGCCTTTAAGGGATGAGATTTCCCGGGAATTGAGAGA
Source organism: uncultured Oscillospiraceae bacterium (assembly GCA_964507095.1). Classification (GTDB taxonomy): domain Bacteria; phylum Bacillota; class Clostridia; order Oscillospirales; family Ruminococcaceae; genus RGIG3102. The sequence continues at coordinate 99,731 of CAZDOS010000001.1, forward strand.
GACGAGGGCACTCTACATAAAGAATCTCCTGATGGCGCTTGCCGCCTTTGCCTTGATCATGTTCGCAGAATCAAGTGCGATGAAAAAAGGTCTTTCCGGTTATGGATACGCAGGTTACTGGATATGTGTGGCATGGGCAATAATAAGCCTTGTTGTTGCATTCCTGGACTACAGGAAGCGGCGAGAAAGAGATATTCGGATCACTGACAAGGTCGTTGCTCTGGAAGAGAGCATGGATGAAGAGGCAAGGAAAAGCAGGTATTACAGTTCAATTAAAAGGCAATGGGAAAAGATCCATGCTGTGAATTGAACCATGCAGGAAAACCAACCGATATATATTACAGCCTTCCCGAGGGGATCGGGAAGGCTGTTTCGCTCTTGTTATGATCTGTAATCAGAATTCATCAAAATACTGCGCGATGACAGTCGCTGCGAGCTGAAGCCCGATCGGCTGTGAGTCGATCAGAAGATATTCTTCTCTTGTGTGCGCACCCTTGCCGTTGACGATACCGATCGTAACGCCCGGAATGCCCAGCGAGAGAGGGATGTTGGCGTCGGTGGAACCCGGGAACCTGAGATGCTTCTTGCCGGTGATCCCTTCGCAGATCTCCTGAACTGAAGAAGTGAACTTTTCAAATTCCTCCTCATCAATCTTGCCCTTGCACGGACGCTTGCCGAGGATCTCAACGCTTACATCTATGCCCATTGCCTTGTAGGCCTCGATGACCTTGTTGAAGAAGTTTTCCATTATCGCAAGGCTCTCCATGTTGTCGCTCCTGTACTCATAGAGCATGGATGCGTTCTGGGCTATGCTGTTGACGCTTGTGCCGCCCTCGATAGCTCCCACATTATATGTCGTCTTTCCCATCGGCGGGACCTTCATGGTATAGAAGGTACCGATCATGTCTGCCAGTATGGCGATTGCGTTCCTGTTTCCGAAGTCTCCGTAGCTGTGTCCGCCCTCGGTCCTGACTTCGACCTTGTAGCGGTGGCTGCCCACAGCGTCGTTGCACACTGCTCCCATGTGACCGTCAAAGGAGATGAAGTTCTTGATCCTTCCCTTATAGTCCTCAAATATCTGCTTTGTGCCCTTCAGGTTGCCCAGACCCTCCTCTCCGGAGTTGGCTACCAGCAACAGACCCTTCTTTGGAACGAGTCCGTTTTCAAGGATGTATTTTGATACCATCAACAGTCCGGTCAGGTTTGCAGTGTCATCCGTTATTCCGGGGCATCTCGCATAGTTGCCGTCTATGACCAGCGGGAGCGGATCTGTGTCAGGGAACACGACGTCTGTGTGGGCCTGTATGACGGTGATCTCATCGCATCCGTCACAGTTCAAAGGGAGCACCACATTCAGGGCACTGTCGATATATGACTGCGTTCCTCCGAGTTCGTCCCAAAAACGTTTTACCCACTCCGCTCTTTTCTCTTCGTGCCAAGAAGGAGCAGGGATCTGTGCCAGTTCACAGGTAATGTCAAAATGATATTTACCCATGTCTTCGAAATATTTCTTTGCCTTTTCGCTGATGTTCCTGTACATTTTAATAATCCTCCTGTCGTTGATTCAATTCTATCATATCAGAAAAAAATATGATACCGCAGCCGATAATCCGATTGAAAAAAAAGAACTGAAGTATTAGAATTTATGTATTGATATTTACATGATTAAGAGATGAGACAAGATGAATTACACCGATTTGAAACTTATAAAGGTCACCGACAGGATATGGAGTCTTCCCAACTGGGAGGACAATGACTGGTGCACGCTGGCACTGGTCATAGGAGACAGGCACGTCATGATGCTTGACTCAGGCGCCAGCAAGAGGCATGTTGAATACTTCTTCAGCCAGCTCGAAATAAACGGTCTTCCGAAACCTGATATCTGTTCATTGAGCCACTGGCACTGGGATCATACATACGGCCTGGCATGGCTCGAGGACATGGGTATTGTGTCCATAGCCAACAAGGATACGAATGAGCTTCTCAAGGCCATGCAGAAGTGGGAATGGTCAGACGAGGCCATGAAGAAGAGGATAAAGACAGGAGAGGATCTGGCTTTCTCCTATCCTCATATCAATGACGAGTACCCCGACAAATCACTCATAAAGATTGCGTCTGCGGATATCGTTTATGATGACGAACTGAATATCGATCTTGGAGGAGTCACGGTCAGACTCAAGAAGATCGAGAACAGCCACAGCTATGACTGCTCCGTCATGTACATTCCTGAAGAGAAGGCCATCTTCCTCGGAGACATCATCTACGAGGATCTTCTCCCTGAACAGCCGCTCTATTATGCCGAGAGCCACAATAAGCTGATCACGGGACTCAGAAAGTTCGACTTCAAGTATGCCATAAGCGGACATCAGGAACTCATGGACGAAGGACAGCTGTACAGCATGCTGGCTGAAGCAGAGGTACTAGACTGACCGCGGCAGCGGAAAACAAACGTAAATAATCAAAGAGATTGCCGGGAAACGTTCCCGGCAATCTCTTTTTTTGGTCTTATGTCAAATGTGCTCGTAGTGCTTTGCGACGTCCTTGAGAT
>CAZDOS010000002.1:0-90391 GCA_964507095.1 uncultured Oscillospiraceae bacterium
GTTGCCAGCCTCAACGATGTGGCCTGCATAGTGCTGTGCCAGAACAGCCGGATCATGGACAATGCTCTTGAAAAGGCAAAGGAGGAGGAGATCTGGGTCCTCTCCACCGAAAGAAGCTGCTTTGACATTGCGGGAGAACTCTACGTTCTCCTGAATAACGACAGGTAAATAGATGCTTTACGATCTGCACATCCACTCATGCCTGTCTCCCTGCGGAGACAACGACATGACGCCCAACAACATCGCCGGCATGGCTTATCTCGCCGGACTCGGAGTGATAGCCCTTACCGACCACAATACCGCCAGGAACGTCCCTGCACTCGCCGAGTGCTGCAGGGAGCGAGGCATCATGTTCATACCGGGCATAGAGGTGAGCAGTTCTGAGGATTTCCACATCGTCTGCTATTTCAGGACCGTCGAAGCCGCCGTCAGCTTCGGAGACATGATACTCGATCATATGCCTGATGTTGCCAACAGACCGGAGATCTTCGGTGAGGAGATAATAATGGATGCTAACGATGACCCGATCGGCAACATTGACAAATATCTTCTCAATGCCGGCGGGCTTTCCGCACGGCAGGTGGTGGAGGAATGCCACAGATACGGCGGAAGGGCTGTCTACGCCCATATAGACAACACCAGTTTCTCGGTTCTGTCGGTCCTCGGAATGATTCCCGAAGACATACCTATAGACGGAGTCGAACTTCACGACCTTTCAAAACGACACGATCTCATAAAGGCAGGACTTCTGGACGAGGACATGCCGTACATGTCCGATTCGGACGCGCATTATCTGGAGAATATCGGCGACAGAAACTGCACCCTGCTCCCCGGACATCCGCTTTTCGATTGGATAAAAAAATAGAGAGTCTTGGAAACGTTTTCCAAGACTCTTTATATATGCTACTTCAAATACTCTTCCTTAAGCATCGAGTACACTGCAATGTCGCAGAAGCCCTGATTGTTCCTGCCAGCTCTCCTGAGGGTGCCTTCATAGGTCATCCCGGCTTTTTTCATGACCGCTCCGCTGGCGCCGTTGACCGTGTCATGCCTTGCCTCGACTCGGTTGTATCCGGCCTCTTCGATCATGAACTTTATCACCGCCCTGAGCGCTTCCGGCATGATGCCGCGTCTCCACCACTTTCTGCCCATACAGTAGCCGATCTCGGCTGTCTCTGCCTTTTCGTCTATCCTTACGACGCTGATGGTCCCTATGGCTTCACCCAGTTCTTTGAGTTCTATCGCCCACTGATAGAAATCGTCCCTGTCATATTCCCTGACCCAGCTTCTGACTATCACTTCACTGGTGTGCAGGTCCTCGTGCGTCGGCCATGTGAGAAATCTGGTGACTTCGGGGTCTGAGGCCCAGTTATTGAACACTGACGGCGCATCCTTTTCCTCTATCCTTCTGAGTATTAGTCTTTCTGTCTCTATGGTACGTGTTCCAATGTTTTTCATATGTCTCCCCGTTATATGAGCTTCAGGAGCCTGTGGAAGAATTCCACGGTCCTGTCTATGTTCTCAAGCTTGATCCTTTCATTGTCATTATGAATCAGCCCTCTTTCTTCCTTTGTCATATGCATGGCGCTGAACTTGTACACGTCCCTGCATATCCTGGAATAATTCCTGCTGTCGCTTCCCGCGATCATCAGATACGGGCTGACGATCGCATCCGGCCATGTATCCCGTACGGCTCTTTCCACCTTTTTCCAGGCATCACTGTCGGTTGAAGCATATGGCGAAGCCTCCTGAACGGATACGAACTCGACATCAACTCCGTCCGCGCACTGCTTCTTCAGATGCTCGAGTGCCTGCCGCCCTGTGGTGTTGTTCAGCAGTCTCAGGTTTACGTTCGCCGTGGAAACATTCGGCAGGACGTTTGCCTGCTTTGAGCCCTGCGCCATCGTAGCCGCTGTGGTCGTCCTCATCATGGCGTTTATCTCACCGCCGAGCTTTTCGCTTATCATGGCAAGCAGTCCTCTGAACAGCCACAGATTTGCAAATACAAGCCTCAGACCGAACGGAGCGTACGGTCCCACCTTTGTGAACAGTCCTTCCACCGGAGCCGTGACCTCTGCCTTGAACGGGTGCCTTTCCATGTTGACTATGGTCTGCGCAAGCTTTCCGAGCGACGTGTGCTTCGGTGGCGTGGAAGAATGGCCTCCCGTGCCCCGGGCAGTGAACTTTACCTCACACATGCCTTTCTCGCCTATCCCTATTACCGCTATCTGCTTGTCAACGCCCGGGAACACTCCCTCGACCACAGCTCCGCCCTCATCGAGGACAAGGGCCGGCCTCACGCCTTCCTTTTCCAGATAGTCTACAGTCGCAACGCAGGACAGCCCGCTTACCTCCTCATCTCCGCCGAACGACAGGTACAGATCATTTTCAGGGATCCATCCTGACTGGAGAACATCTTCCACAGCCTCCATGATCCCCACCATGGTTATCTTGGTGTCCAGAGTGCCTCTTCCCCAAAGATGTCCGTCAAAGACCTCTCCGCAGAAAGGAGGATGTTCCCATCTCTCTTCAACTACCGGCACGACATCGTAATGGCTCATCAGCACCGTCGGCCGCTCGCTGCTCTTTCCCCTGATCCTGAAGAGCATCCCGGTATTCCCGTGTTCCGAATACTCGCTGTGCTCCGTCACCCGGGGATACATCTCCCTGAGCCTTTTCCTGTACCGGATGAACGCTTCCTTGTCTGTTTTGTCATAATCGGCATTGGATACAGTAGGAAAGCGTATAAGCTCGGCAAGATTTTCTCTTGCCCTGTCGGCATTGATCGATATCTTCTCTGTTTCCCTTTCTTCCTTCGGCGACGCCTTGAATGAGACCGCCCTGAAGACCAGGACCGCCAGAAGGATCAATACAAGCAAAAGAACAATAATCATTTTCTGTTTCCTCCGTTATTTAATATATATTACCATACCAGAAGAGAAAAGTCGTCAACGTGCTGTATTATCCGCCCTTTCGTTGATCGCATATGGTAAAAATCGACATTTTTTTAACAAATTGTCGGCTGCCTCTTGACCTTATTGAGTGCGGTATATATAATTGGTTTACAAAATGTATCAAAAGATACACTTTTTTGAGGTTTACTATGGAAAAGATTGAAGAATTTCTGCTTGATTTGCCTCTGTTCAGAGGAGTGTCACCCGATCGGCTGGGCAAGGCAGTATCCTCTGGCGATACCGTCATAAAAGACTTCCCAAAAGGAAGCACCGTCTTTGACGGAAACACGTCGGACAAAAGCCTTGGAATAATCCTGGACGGCAGGGCAATGGTCAACAACCAGGGCACTTCCATGAGGAAGATGCTGCGCGGGAGCGCATTCGGCGTTGTGACCCTGTTCGGAGGAACGGGCGCCGGCACCATGATTACTGCCGATACCGACTGCACGGTCCTGTTCATGCGCGAAGACGCCGTCAGGGAGCTGATCATGGCCGACAGCACCGCTGCGCTGAACTATATTACCTTCCTCACGGACAGGATAAACTTTCTTAACTCCGTGATAGACAGGTACACCGGCAAGGATGTGGAACGGAACATCAGGAATTACCTGTACAACATGTACAGGACCCACGGCTCCACTTTCTCGATAACTGTGACAGACATGTCCAGAAGGCTCAATGTTGGAAGACGGAGCGTCTACAGGGCGCTTGACGCGCTGACCGAAAGCGGCGTTCTGTCAAGAAACGGAAAGACCATCACCATAAACGAACCGGAAAAGCTCAAATGATCCGCATGCGCGGACAATGAAATATCAGAGGAGAATCCCAACAATGAAGAAACTGTTATCCATCATACTTGCAGGCGTCATGGCAATTTCGCTGGCTGCCTGCTCAACTTCTCCGGCATCCTCCGAGGAACCGGCACAGGTCGAAAAGATCGATGTCAACCTTGGGCTTCTCAAGGGTCCTACGGGAATGGGAGCCGTGGAACTTCTTGACAAGAACGAGAAAGGCGAGGCTGCAAACAACTACAACTTCACTCTCTTTTCATCACCTACGGACATCACTGCCAAGGTCATAAGCGGCGAGTTGGATATTGCTGCAGTGCCTTCAAACCTTGCTGCTACCCTTTACAACAAAACAGAGGGCGGGGTCAAGGTCGTTGCAGTCAATACCATCGGCACACTCTCCATCGTTGAAGTCGGAACCCGGATCAACGATGTCAAGGACCTTGAAGGAAAGACTATCTATGCAGCAGGCCAGGGCGCAACACCTGAGTATGCTCTCGACTATGTCCTGACGGCAGCAGGAATAAAGGACTCGGTAAAGATCGAATGGGTCCCTGAACATGCTGAGGTCGTTTCCATGCTTGCAACCGGCGACGCAACGGTCGGAATCATTCCGGAACCGAACGTGACAAGCGTGCTGCTTCAGAACGCCGATGCCAGAGTTGCAATAGACATGTCCAAGCGGTGGGACGAGGCTGCCGCTTCAAACGGCAGCGACAGCAGGCTCGTCATGGGCTGCATTATCGTAAACTCCAAGTTTGCCGAGGAGCACAAGGACAATCTTGATGCTTTCCTTGCTGAATACGCCCAGAGCATCGATTTCGTGAACGGCAACGTTGATGAGGCCGCACGGCTCTGCGAGCACTTTGAGATCATACCTAAGGCTCCGGTTGCCAAGAAGGCCATCCCTAACAGCGGTATCGTATATCTCGACGGAGAGGAAATGGAAGAGGCTCTCGGCGCATTCCTGACTGTCCTCAATGAGTACAACCCAAAGATTATCGGAGGAAAACTCCCTGATGAAGGATTCTATTACTCAAAGTAATCCGAATAATAGAATATCAAGAACACTTAAGGCTGTCCTGCTCCCTGCCCTTTTCTGGCTGGGGGCATGGCAGCTTGTTTCCATGTATGTCGGAAGGGAGCTTCTGGTTGCCAGCCCCGGGCGGGTCTTTGCCATACTCCTTTCTGAAATTCAGACCTCACTGTTCTGGAGAACGATCTTCACATCCATTCTGAGGATCACCGCAGGCTTCCTTCTGGCCGTAGCGCTGGCAGTGCCGGCAGCCATGCTGACATCAAGGTTCGAGATCCCGAGAATGCTTCTGTCTCCCGTGATAAGCATAGTAAGGGCTACTCCCGTGGCGTCCTTCATCCTGTTTCTCCTCATCTGGTGCAAAAACACCCATGTCCCTTCGATCATTACCTTTCTTATGGTCTTTCCAATTGTCTGGACAGCAGTCACTAAGGGTATCGATACCATGGACAGAGACCTTATCGAGGTCGGCAGGGTGTTCCGTCTGGACAGCTGGCATATGCTCAAGGACATTTACGCTCCGCAGGTAGCGCCCTTCTTCATGCAGTCGGTGATCACATCTCTGGGTCTCGCATGGAAGAGCGGCATTGCCGCAGAGGTCCTGTGCACTCCGAACTACTCCATAGGAAAGATGATATATAACGCAAGGGTATATCTGGAGACTCCGCAGCTTTTCGCATGGACCCTCACGGTGATAGCCCTCAGCATGCTGCTTGAGGCTCTCATCGTCTTCCTTCTGGGTAAACTGGGCTATGAAAAGGAGGACAGGACATGATCAGGCTGAAAAACGTATATAAGCGGTTCGAAGAAAAGCAGGTCATATCCGGGCTGGATCTTTGCGTGGAAGACGGCAGGACATTGGCCGTCTTCGGAGAAAGCGGTTCTGGAAAGACCACGTTGTTGAGGCTGATCGCTGCCCTTGAAAAGCCGGACTCGGGCACGGTAGAGGCATCGGGCAGGCTTTCGATGGTGTTCCAGGAACACAGGCTTCTGCCTTGGAGGAACGTAATAGATAATGTGACCCTTTCCGGCTGCAGCAAAGATTTTGCCGCGGACCTTCTTTCAAGACTTGGTCTCGACGGAGAAGAAAAGTCAGACATTTCACGGCTCAGCGGAGGCATGGCGCAGAGAGTGTCCGTTGCAAGGGCACTGGGTGCGGATCCCGATATCCTGCTGCTTGACGAGCCCTTTACAGGACTTGACCGGGAAAGCGCGCATAATGTCATAGATGTGATAAAAAGCACAGTCAAAGACTCTTGCAGCATCGTTCTGGTGTCCCACAACAGGGAACTCTGCGAAAACATGGCAGACGACATCCTTCTCTCATCCGCATTAAAGAAATAAATATAAGCCGGAGCTGTCCGCCAGCTCCGGCTGTATTGTCTATGGTCTTCTGATCATTCTATCCGGCTGATCATCGCGACTCCCGGCATCGGGCACTTGGTGTAGCAGATGCCGCAGTCATCGCAGTCCATGTACCTTATGTAACACTTGCCGTCTTCGCCGACATGGATTGCCTCCTCCACGCAGTTCTCAAGACACGACTGACATCCGATGCATTCATCAGTGATCCTGTAGGTCAAAGGACGGGCCGCTCCGCCGCCAAAGCCGAATCTCACCCTTCTGATCTTCTCTTCCGCATAGAGATGGAACATCTCTCCGTCGCCCTTCTCGAGCCTGAATACAGCCACGATATCAAAGTTCTTCCTGTACATCTTCACCGTTCCGGGATTCAGCTTGAAGAACTCATCCCATACCCACTTGTCAGTATTCGGGATCTCTTTCACCCATGCCTTGAGCTTGAGCGAATAGAGGGAATCGATCGCAGTGTTTATCGCTATCTCAGGTCTCTCGCAGAGCTGTCTGTAGAACGGCTTTCCCTTTGATGTCATGAAGTAAAGATTTCCGTCCGGAAGCAGGTTGAAGTCTATGATCCTTATTTCCGGGCTTCCGTCGCTAACGGTAGCGGTAGGTATGAAGCTTTGCTTCTTTATGAGCTCCCATGCCTTCAGCCTTATCTCTTCCTCGGTGTTCCCGTCCGTAAGTCCCCAGAGGACGTTGTCATTTTCCCAGTTGACTGCCTGATTTGCCATTTTTCTCTCTCCTAAACTATTTTTCGATTATACTCCGGTCTGCCTGCTGTTTGCAATGAACGACGACCTGCAGCTTTGGATCCGTTATCAGAATACAGGCACGAAGAGTCCGGAGTACTTTTCGTTGATGAACTCCCTGATCTCATCGCTTGTCAGAGCTTCCACCAGGGCAAGAGTCTTTTCCGTGTTCTCATCGCCCTCTCTTACGGCAATAATATTTCCGTATGTGTCCGGAACGACACCTTCGTTTGACTCACTGGCAAGAGCCTTGTCAAGGATTCCGGCTGATACTGCGTAATTTCCGTTTACCACCGCAAAATCAACATCGGCAAGAACGTTTACAGTCTGAGGAGCTTCAACTTCCAGGATAGTGACATTGTGTGGATTCTCGATGATATCCAGTGCAGTTGCCTTGAGTCCGGCGTCTTCCTTAAGTGTTATGATGCCGAGGCTCTCAAGGAGGAGCAGTGAACGTGCTTCGTTTGTTGTGTCGTTAGGAACGGCTATGGTCGCGCCGTCAGGGATGTTTGCAAGATCGTCGCTCTTTCCGGGATAGATGCCCAGAGGCTCAAAGTGGATCTTCGCCACTGAAACTATGTGCGTGCCTCTTTCCTCATTGAAGGAGTCAAGGTAAGGCGTATGCTGGAAGTAGTTTGCATCCAGTTCGCCTGCTTCAAGAGACGTGTTCGGAATGACGTAATCCGTGAATTCCACTATCTCAAGCTCGTAACCCTTCTCCCGGAGGATCGGCTTTGCCCGTTCAAGTATCTCCGCATGCGGAGAAGGAGATGCGCCGACTGTGATCTTCGTTAATTCTGCCTGTTCTTCAGGGCTGTCTGAACTTGATGATGAACATGCTGCCAAGCTGAATGCCAGAGCTGCTGCTAATGCTAAACTGACTATCTTTTTCATTGTTATTTCCTTTCTCTCTTTTACTGTTGTTTGCTGCCGGTCTCCCGGCTGAATATATATTCTCAGCTGCGGTCCGGATCCGAGCTGGATATACCGATCAAAGTATGTTTCTCTTGTCGCTCTTTCTTGCCAGGCGGTCAAAGACTGCCTGAATGATGCAGACGATGAGGATTATTATGACTACGGCAAACCACATCACGCTTTCAACTCTCCTGTGATACCCGTATCTTATGGCTATGTCGCCCAGTCCTCCTGCTCCGAGACTTCCCACGATGGCTATGTATCCTATGAGCGTTATCGCAGTTATGGCAAAACCCCTTATCAGACTCGGGAGGCTCTCGCTTATCAGCACCCTTGTAATGATCGTGAACGGGGAGGCTCCCATGCACTGGCATGCCTCGATGACGCCCTTGTCTATCTCCTCAAGAGAAGTCTGGACCATCCTGGCCACAAAGGGCGCTGCGCCGACAGTGAGCGGGAATATGGCAGCTGTCGGTCCGATGGCCTTCCCCACTATTGCTCTTGTTGCCGGGATAAGCACCACCGTCAGGATGATGAACGGGAAGGATCTCAGGATACTTATGACCCAGGAGAACACCGTATTGAACGGCCTGTTCTCCAATAGATGCCCCTCCCGTGTCGAATACAGGATTATCCCCATCGGAAGCCCCAGCACATAGCTGAAGAGCGTGGCGAATATCATCATGTATATCGTTTTGCCGGTCTCTGAAAAGATCAGAGGTCCGTAAGCTGCAATCGTTTCTTTCATTTTCACTCCTCATATCCCAACAGCAGTTTCGTCGCCTCCGCCCTTGGGGAAGCAAATACTTCCCTTACTTCTCCGCTCTCCGCTATCGTCCCTTCAGCAATTACCGCCAGCCTGTTGCAAATCCTTCTCACCACTCCGATCTCATGCGTGATTATTATCACCGTCACGCTCAGTTTTTCATTGATCTCCTGAAGGAGATTCAGCACCTGCTTGGTGGTGAGAGGATCCAGCGCGCTGGTCGGCTCGTCACACAGAAGGATCTTCGGCTGTGTCGCCAGCGCTCTTGCTATGGCCACTCTCTGCTTCTGCCCGCCGGAAAGCTGTGACGGATAGCTTTTCCGCTTGTCCTCAAGATCCACCAGCTTTAGCAGTTCGCTTACTCTCTGGTCCGTGTCCGTTCTTGAGTATCCGTTGATGCTGAGAGGAAAGGCTATGTTTTCAGCCACCGTTTTCTGCATCAGGAGATTGTATCCCTGGAACACGACTCCCATCTCTCTTCTGATCCTGGTCAGCTCGCTGCCCTTTATTCCTATTATGGATCTTCCTTCTATGGTGATATCCCCGCTCGTGGGAGCCTCCAGACCCGAAAGGCATCTGAGCAGTGTGCTCTTTCCGGCTCCGGAGATCCCGATGATTCCGAAGATATCGCCCCTGCCGATCCTTATGTCTATGTCCTTTAACGCGTGCACCTCATTCTTCTTTGCCGAGAATGTCTTTGATAGATGCCTGATCTCTATCATCTGTCTTCCTGCCCTGTCCTGAAATAATAAAAACGCCCTCAGTTCCATTCGGAACCAAGGGCGATGAAAATCGCGATACCACCTTGCTTCAGCATGACATTACTGCCATGCCCTTACCGGCCACGGGACGGCTCTACGTCCTTATGGTCTGTCGCTGTAACGGGCGACCCCGACGCAGACTACATATCGCCTGCATGGCTCAGAGACCATGTTCAGACGCAACTTCTTTGTCACCCTCTCAGCATACGGGGACTCTCTGTGAAAGTCATTTACAGCCTACTCTTCTCTTCAACGCTGTTCGTATAGTGTGATTTTAATGTACACATGATCCCGGATAATGTCAACAAACGGCATAAAAGATTGTAAAATCACATAAAGCCGAGTTTGAATGCCGACTGTCTTTTGGAAAAATGTACAATAAGACAGCCGGTCCCTGCCGGGACCGGCCGTTTGCCGTTATCGGGTTATTTTGTGAATCTGCTGGTCCTCTTTGAGAGGTTTCTTGCGCCGCCGTTGCCCGGCTTGTGGGCTCTGGCTGCCTTGTCGAGCCTGAATCCGCCCTCATCGTTTCTCATGAACTTGGTCGAGAAGAACCGTCTGCAGATGTTTGCGAAGTCCTCTGTGTCCTTGCTGCCTGCAGTCTCATATGATGAGTGCATCGCGAGCTGAGGGAGTCCTACGTCGACTGTCGCAAGGGACACCTTGGTGTTCGAAATGTTGCCCAGAGTGCCGCCGCCTCTCAGGTCGCTCCTGTTGAGGAAGGTCTGTGTCTTGAGGCTCAGGTCCTCGACAAGGCCCTTAAACACGCCCCGTGAAAGTCCGTCCGATGTGTATCTTCCGCTTGCATTGTACTTGATGACGATGCCCCCGTTGATCTTCGGCCTGTTGGTGGGATCCGCATAGCTTCCTGCTTTGTTCGGGTGAAGAGCGTGTGCGTTGTCGGCCGAGATCATGAAACTGTTGGCAACTCTGCGCATATAGTCTGCTTCGCCTTCGCCGAGTCCGGATACGATCCTGTAAAGAGTCTCCTGAAGGAAAGTTGAATTAGCGCCCTGCTGGGTGGCACTTCCGACCTCCTCGTTGTCAAATATGGCAAGGACAGGGCATGCATCCGCATTGTCTGCCTCAAGGAAACCTTCCAGCGAGGAGTATGCGCACTGCAGATCATCCAGTTTAGGGCTGGCTATGAACTCGCCGTTCGCTCCGAGAGTGGTCCCCTTCTGCCTGTTGTACAGGAACAGGTCATAATCCACTATTGCGCTCCTGTTGAGACCCTCGGCATTGGCAATGAGCGTAAGCAGATCCGGTTCCTCGTCCTCGTCGCCTCCGGCGACTTCAAGTCCGAAGACCGGCAGCATGTCCGCCTGAAGGTCGAAACTCTTGCCGTCGTTAACGTTCCTGTCCATATGAATGGCAAGATTAGGTATTATCATAAGGTCCTTGTCGATGTTGACAAGCTTCCAGCTGTAGTCCTCACCATATCTCATCACTACTCTTCCTGCTACCGACAGAGGTCTGTCCATCCATGTCGAAAGGATGGCTCCGCCGTAGCCCTCAGTGTTGAGCACCACGTACCCGGACTGCCTGATTATTGGATTCTCCTTGATCTTGAATGTCGGACTGTCGCAGTGGGAGGCGACGATATTGAAGCTGTAGTCATCATTGAAAGGTATGCTGAAGGCTATGATGGAACTGCCGTTCCTTGTGACATAATATCTTCCGCCCTTCTTGAGCTCCCATTTTTCCGCCTCATTGAGCTTTGAATAGCCCTTTTCTTCCAGCTTTGCCCGCGCATTTGCGACAGCGTGGAAAGGTGTAGGACTCTTCTCGATGAACTCGAACAGTCTTTCATTTATATCCATATATATCATCTCCGTTTCAATGTATTGCTGTTAAAGTGCCGCGTCGTTCAAACCGACGGCAAACTTCTTTCTGTATCCCATATAGTATACCACAAATGTGAGCCCTGCGAGCACCCATGTTGCAGGATAGCAGGCGGCTATCGTCTGAATGGTGCCTCCCAGCCTCGGCGAAATGAAGAACGCCCATATAAGCCTGAACCGGCAGATGGTAGTGAGGGTGATGGCCATCGGGGCAAAGCCTTCTCCCGAGCCTCTTATCGCTCCGGACAGTATTTCTATGAGAGTGTAGGTCACATAGAAAGGTCCGCAGAGCCTCAGCACGGACGCACCGATCGATATGACATTTACATCCGTCGCGAAAAGCGATATGAGATTCGGTCCGAATACCACCATCACAAGACTCAGCACCAGCGTTGCTCCCGCACTCATCATCAGTCCTGTCCTTACGCTCTCCTTGACTCTGTCATACTTCCTTGCGCCGTAGTTCTGTCCGACGAAGGTAGTCACAGCCATTCCGAAGGAACCCTGGACCATAAAAATGACCTGGTCCACTTTTCCGAAGGCCACCCAAGCGGCCGTAGCAGTTGCCCCGAAGCTGTTTACGGCTGTCTGGACCACCATGTTCGAGAGCGAATACGCCATGCTGGTGCCTCCTGATGGGAGACCTATCCTTATTATCTCCCTTAGTATCGGCAGGTCTATTCCCAGCTTGCCCATCTCCACCCTGTATATATCAGAGGTGGTGACCAACTTCCTTATGACCAGCACTGATGAGGTAGCTACCGACAGCGTAGTTGCTACGGCAACTCCGATGACGTCCCATCTGAGCCGGAGCACGAACACCAGATCCAGCACGATATTGAGAAGGCAGGTGAATATCAGGTAGTTGCGCGGACTCTTTGAGTCTCCCACCGCTCGGAGTATTCCGCCGCCCAGATTATATATGGTAAAGAAGATCATTCCGGCGAATATGATCCTGAGATAGGACGCGGACATGTCCATGATCACCGGATCTATCTTAATGAGCCTGAGCATCGGTCTGGCTGCAAACTGGCCGAGTCCGGTCAGGAAGAGTCCTATTATGAGCGCCAGGGTTATGGTCGTATGAATTGCCTTTGACAGCTTCTCGACGTCCTTGGCACCGTAATACTGCGAAATGATAACCGTTCCGCCTCCGGCCATTCCCATGAAGAATCCGACCAATAGTCCCATGATTATCCCCGTGCCGCCTACTGCTGCAAGAGCATTCGCCCCTACAAAGCGCCCGACAATTATCGAGTCGACGGTGTTGTACAGCGTCTGGAACACCGAGCCTATCAGCAGAGGGAAAAAGTATGAGAGCAGCTGCTTTGGTATGTTGCCTTCCGTTATCCTGTTTTCGGTCATTTCCGGTCGTCTCCTTTTCCTTTATATATGTTGTCCGTATTGAACTGTTTTTGCATGTTAGAGATTAATTATATATTGCTAACCCCAATATTGCAATCGGAACATCAGACAATTAAAAACAGCACCGTCTTCTTTTTGAAGGCGATGCTGATATGATGATATCCTTCGTTGCGCCCTCCCTGCCGGAAAGGCTCTCCCCGGGATCATTTTTTCTCTTCCCCGCTGACCATCCTGAGACCTTCATCTCCCTCATACAGGGTGACGATATGTCCTTCTCTCATCGTCCGCGGAATGTCGATGACTCTCTGATTGGCAGATCCCCTCCAGTGCAACATGGGATTCTTCAGCTCCTCCTGAAACTGTCCGTCGACGATCACGTCGAAGTTCTCAAAGCCCGAATAATCCGGTCCCAGCCGCTCGAAGGTATAGCCCGTCCACGACCACACGTCCTTCTGCGGGAATCTTTCCTTGAATATCCTTGCTAGCTCCAGAGCGCCCTTCCTGTTGACCGGATGAAACGGCTCTCCGCCGAGGATCGACAGTCCCTGGATGTACTCTCTGCCGCACAGCTCCATGACTCTTTCTATGACCGCATCCGTATATTCCTTTCCGTCCTCGAACGGCCAGGTCTCGGGGTTGAAACAGTTCTTGCAGTGGAACGAACAGCCCTGCAGGAATATGGACACCCTGACTCCGGGGCCGTTTGAAATGTCCATCTTTCTGATCTTGTTATATCTCATCGCTAATACCTTTTATGGATGATGCCCTCGTTAAGAGGGCATCCTTGTCATTATTCGTCGTCCTTGTTATCGAGATGTATGACCCTGTCTCTGATCTCCCGAGTCCTTCCCTTGTTCCAGAAATTCGTTCCGATATATCCGCAGGTCCTTCTTGCGACATTGAGCTTGTCATGGTCGCGATTTCCGCAGTTAGGGCAGTACCACTCAAGGTTATCATCGAGGAGTATCTCCCCGTCGTATCCGCAAACCTGGCAGTAATCGCTCTTTGTGTTCAGCTCGGCATACATGATGTTGTCATAGATGAACCTCATCACTTCAAGGACCGCATCGGTGTTGTTGGTCAGGTTAGGCGTCTCGATGTATGAGATGGCTCCGCCCGGACTGAGCTTCTGGAACTCTGACTCGAGCTTGAGCTTCGTGAATGCATCGATCTCCTCAAATACAGGCACATGGTAGGAATTCGTGATGTAATCCCTGTCCGTGATGCCCTTGATGACCCCGAACCTGTCCTTGAGTCCTCTCGCAAACTTGTATGTGGTGGACTCGATAGGAGTGCCGTAGACCGAGTAGTCTATATCCTCGGCAGCCTTCCACCGTGCGCATGCATCATTGAGATGCTGCATGACCTTCAGGCCGAATTCCTTGCCCTCACCGTTGTCGGTGTGGGACTTGCCCGTCATGAACTTTACGCATTCATACAGGCCGGCATATCCCAGAGATATGGTCGAATATCCGTGATAGAGAAGCTCCCTGATGCTCTCGCCCTTCTCAAGCCTTGCGAGCGCGCCGTACTGCCAGAGTATCGGGGCGACGTCGCTGGTGACTCTTGCGAGCCTCTTATGTCTTATCTGAAGCGCGCGATGGCACAACTCAAGCCTTTCATCGAAGATCTCCCAGAACCTGTCCATGTCGCCGTCGGATGAAAGGGCGACGTCAGGGAGGTTGATGGTCACGACGCCCTGGTTGAAGCGTCCGTAGTACTTGCCATTGCCTTCGACATAGTTCTTGGCCTTGGCGATGTTGCCCAGGTGCATCGTGCGGTCAGGAGTGAGGAAGGATCTGCAGCCCATGCAAGGGTAGCATTCGCCCACTCCCATCTCGTTCTTCTTGAGCTCGAGCATGATCTTCTCAGAGATATAGTCAGGGACCATCCTCTTTGCGGTGCACTTTGCCGCCAGCTCGGTGAGATACCAGTACTTGGAATCCTCGCGGATGTTGTCCTCTTCAAGGACATAGAGGAGCTTTGGGAACCGAGGGGTGATGTATACGCCCTTCTCATTCTTCATTCCCTGGATGCGCTGCTTCAGGACCTCCTCGATAAGCATGGCCAGCTCTTCCTTGTACTCTTCCGTCTCGCCGAGGTACATGTTGACGCTGAGGAACGGAGCCTGTCCGTTTGTGGTCGTCATGCTGTTGATCTGGTACTGGAAGGTCTGGACGCCGTCGGTGATCTCCTTTGCGAGATCTTCCTTGACGAACTCCCGCACCTGCTCGTCTGTAAGGCCTCTGCCGGTATATTTCCTTACATAGAAGTCACGGCTGAGCCTGATGAACGGGGCAAGATGAGTAAGGGTTATGGTCGCTCCTCCGTACTGGCTGGATGATACCGCGGTGATCAGCTGGGTGGCTATGGTCATGGCGGTCAGGAAGCGGTGAGGCTTCTCTATCATGACACCGTTTATGTTGGTGCCGTAGTTGAGCATGTCCTCGAGGTTTATAAGGTCGCAGTTATGCAGTGCGTTCTGAGCAAAATAGTCCGCGTCGTGGAAATGGATTATTCCTGCGTCATGAGCGGCAACGATATCCTCAGGGAGCAGAAGACGTCTGGTGATATCGGTTGATGTGATGCCTGCAAGATAGTCACGCTGCGTGGTAACGACCTTGGCATTCTTGTTTGAGTTTTCCGTATTCCAGTATTCGTTCTCGTTATCGAGCAGCTCCTTGATGGCGCGGTCCGTCGTGTTGGCCCTTCTGACCAGCTCTCTCGTGTAGCGGTATGTAATGTACTTCTTTGCGAGGACGTATTTGCCGATCGACATCAGTCTCATCTCGATTATGTCCTGGATGTCCTCAACGAGTATCCTGCTCTTTCCGAGCGACTCGATGTATTTGATGATGTTCTTTATCTGGGTGGAAGATACCTGGTCTTCCTCAAGCACTTCCTTATTCGCCTTCATTATTGCGTCTTCGATCTTGCTCGGCACGTAATCCACGACATTGCCGTCTCTCTTGATGACTTTCATGATCTCTCTTTCCTTCCGATTGTTAATATATTTATACCCTGCTTGGTTTGATCGTCTACTCTAAAAAAACGATCGCAGACATAGGTGGTGCGATCAGTTTCTTGACAGAAAACAATATATCATATTAATATATTCTTGAAAAAGTTGCATATGCAACTATTTGAATTGTTTTCAGTAATCACGCTGAAAATATTAACATATCCATGGTCCTTTTGATAGTTGCAAAAGGACCAAAAAAGAATTTGTTTTTTCTACATCGGGAGGGTTGACAATGTCAAATCTGTTCGCGGGAATGAGCGAGGAAGCCGTCAGGATCATCACTCACAATCTGGATATATCCCGGATATCACTCAAGGCGGGAAGCGATCTGCTCGATCTTGTCTCTCCGGGAAGATTCCTCGGTATCGTCGATGAGGGGCAGATAGACATAATGAGGACCGATTCCGCCGGCAATAGCATGCTCCTTTTCAGCGGCACGGAAAACTCGGTATTCGGTCCGTATTACACAAGAGACAACCGAGGCGAGATTTCGATCGTTGCGAGAAAGAGATCAAAAGTCACCCTGATCGATTATTCCCTTTTTGCTTCTGTCAGGAGAGAGGACGGTCTGTACGCCCTTTTCAACAAGAATCTTCTTGATATGCTCATCCGGACTGACCGGTCGCTGAATGAAAGGACGACCGTCATCATGCAGAAATCCATCAGGACCAAGCTTCTCGAGTTCTTCAGGCAGGAGACAAAGAAAACGGGTTCACGCACTTTCACGATGCCCTTTACCTTCACCTTCCTTGCGGACTGGCTTTCCGTGGACAGGAGCGCGATGCAGAGGGAGCTAAAAAACCTAAAGGAAGACGGCTTCATCCGGATCAGAGGCAGGACCGTTACTCTTCTGGAGGGCACGGACAGCTCGGTATATAACCGATTCGGATGATATGACCATCGCAGTGAATGCAAAAGGCTACCCAAAAGGGCAGCCTTTTTTGTGTCTGTTCTGTCTTGTCAGACGTTATGCACATCAAGCTGATTGAACGGAACCGTGATCCCATTGTCGTCAAAGAGTATCTTCATCTCTCTGTTCAGTCTTCTTGTCGCTACGAAGTAGTCCTTCTCCATGCAGTCTACCGTGACTCTGATCACAACGGCTGATTCGCCGAGTTCCTGAACGCCCCTGTAGATAGGAGTGGACTGGAACAGACCTCTGTTGCGTTCATACATGTCCGGGAGGGCGCTCATTACGACCTGCTCTATCTCGCGGATGTCAGAATCGTACGGAGTGCCGATGTCGCAGATCGCCATAGACATGTTCTGAGACCTGTTCTGGATATTTCTGATGTCGGAATTGTTGACGACCTTGAGGTTTCCGCCTGTATCCTCAATAACCGTTGTCCTTATCCCTATCTTCTTGACGGTTCCTCTGAATTCATCAAGTATGATGACATCGCCTATGTTGTAATAACCTTCCGCAATGATGAAGATGCCCGTTATGGTATCCTCGATAAGGCTCTGCGCGCCGAAGCCTATGATCAGGGAGATAAGTCCCAGAGATGCGAATATACCTGTGAGGTTGACTCCGAAGATGGCGAGCACCCAGACTATGGCTACGATTAGGCAGATCCATCTGACTATGCTTCCCAAAAGTCCGGCGACAGTCTGTGAACGCGCCTTTCCCTTTGCGAAGAAACTGAAGACCAGTCCCCGTATCGAAGCTATCAGTCCCATGAGGGCGATAACCGCACCGGCGGTGAACAGGTTGGCCCGTGAGAAAACTCCGTTACCGCTTCCCACTCCGCCAAAGGTGTCTCTCAGCTGAGCCTTGACTGCCCGTACTGCCGGCTGTGACAGCGGGAATATCTCCGGCTTCATGAACAAGATGAATAACACCAGAAGGATAACGATCCTTATGATATAGTTTTTGCTTTTCATGACTATCTCCTCATAGTTATGTATTCATGCAGGACCATGGGTCCTGTAATGTGTTGGTTATCAGACTAATAACGATAACTCTACCGGGATCCTTACATCCTTGTTCAAGACCTCACCGTCAAGTGTGTAGTTCATGGTTATCACCACGTAGATCTCGTCGTTTACGCCCGTCAGCTGCAGATTCGTGAATGACAGTCCGCTGATATGGTATCCGGTATCGGTCTGTGCAAATTCCAGATCATTCGTAGCGGCAGTGTTTGCAGGTGATCCGGACTCAAATTTCTGGATCACTGCAGTGACGCTGTTGACTGTTCCGTCATTATTCAAGGCGTCCACATCGAGGTTCACGGATGCCGAATCGATCAATCCGTTATACAGTTCGAAGTTTCCGGATCCGTAGAACAGGACCGTGCTGTCCGAATTCACAGCAAAGTCCGGTGCCACCGGCGTCGGATCGCTTGGAGCGGTGAACAGATATGTTCCGCTTCCTTCTCTGTAGCCAGGATTGTCGAAGTCATCGGATGTCAGCATGGCAGTGACCGTAATAGTCTCATTGTTGAACAGTCCGTTGCCCATCGGCAGGTTATAGACCGTGATCTGTGCATTTCCGCCCGCGACCGAAACGTCACCTGTCATCGTCAAGATGTCGATCTGTCTTCCGTTGGAGCCAGTTACTGTGATGAGAACATCCACCGTATCTCCCGAAAGGGCTGACGGGAACGTGATGGCCGAATTTGTCGGATCAATGGTCGCTCCTTCAACTACCACCACGGCATTGAGTTCAGGCAAATATGTCCTTGCGTCATCTGTGTCGATGTATTCCACCGGTCCTCCCGGATTCCGTTCGAACACGGATACCGACAGTGATACATCGTCAGGATCAGTTTCCTGCGGAGCAGTATAGGAATCTCTGTTGGAAACGATCTCGTTCCCGTCGCATACCAGTGAGACATTTGCCGTCACCGTCTCTCCGCCAAACAGTCCCTGATAAGGCAGCGTGAACTGAGGAACGTCTATGTAGACATCCTGACCTTCGATCCTGACAGATGCATCGAACGATACCGTAGGAGCAGTTGTGCTGTCAGTGCTTCTTGTGAATGTAAACGTCACGGTATCTGCTATAGACCGAGGATCTGTCACGGCACCGTTTTCGACCACTGCGCCTTCAAGCTTTATGACAGGCGTGATCGCCGGGATGTACATGACCTGATCGTTACCGTCAATGTATGACTCCATATGGCTCGGATCGTCGCTGAGTTCGAGACTCAGGCTCAGATCGTCAGGCTGAATTGGAACATCAGGCACTTCGTATGTTGTCGTCGCCGTCAGCGAGCCGGTCGTTCCGTTATATGTATACGGCACCGTTGCCGTGAGCGTCACGGTCTTGCCTGCAGGCCAGCCGTCATCGAAGAGATCGTCTATCGTTATGGTCACTTCTGAACCTACATTCAACGTTCCGCTCATGCTGCGGTCAAATGCGGTCTCTCCGTCAGAGAAGTTCACGGTGATGTTGTCTGCATCGATACTGTCAGGCATTACCAATGTGCTGCCGTTGACCTCAGCTCCGCTGATTGTCAACGTACCGGTGACATTAGGGAATGCTATGTATATGCCGTCGAGCGTACTTATAGGAGGAACTTCTCCGTCATCAACTGCAGCAAAAGACATGCTGAGCTGCGATGGATCTGGATCGGTCTTTTCAGGGACCACGAACTGGGCGTCTGCAGTGATCTCGCCTCCGTCATAGGAAACGGTCGCAGTGACTGTTATAGGTTCATTCTGATCCAGAGGCTCTCCTACCGGTATGCTTATCAGCGTGATCTGGAGCTTTCCGTCATCGTTCACGTAAGGCTGGCCCCAGGCTGTTGAATTCAGGATTGACCCATTGGCTCTGGTTATGGAGATCCGGACATCCTCTCCGTTGAAGCCCTCAGGATCTGTGACGGTCTGACCGGATATTTCTAGTCCGTCCAGGAATAGCATTCCGTAAAGATCCATATTGGCCTGCGGATCTCCGCCGTCGGCAGGATATACCCAGCTTGGCGTATTGTAGTAGAGCTCAAGAGTCATCGAGTATTTGCCTGCAGGATCATCCGGAACGGTGTATTCGGTTTCGGCATCAAGTGTTCCGTCCGGATAGGTTACCGTTGCTGCTATCGTAAGGACATCGCCAGGATGGACAGGAGCCTCCAGCGGCAGCCGTTCGATCGTTATGATCGGCACATTGTTCTCAATGTCCAGGCTTCCCTCAACATCACCTTCAAATATCGCATCGGTGCCGTTCTCGTCTGTGATCTTGATATGGACCAGCTCATCTATGGATTCAGGATATACCAGCTGGTCGTTGACTACTTCAAGAGCGTTTCCTCCGACTCTGAGAACTGTTCCGAGTGACAGGAATACTATCTCGTCACCGAAATCATCGGTGCCGTAATCGAATAGATCAAGGTGTTCGTCTATGCTTATTTCAAGTGACAGATCGTCCGTATTGTTCTCGGTCCAGTGTGCTCTGAGTGTGATATCGTCGGTTATAGGGGTATTTGCGAAATCAAACGCCGTCCGTGCGCTCGTACCGCTCGGATCATACCAGAAATCGAATGTGTAATCCGCGCCTGCCGGATCGACCGCGCCAGGATCCCTGGCATACTCTCCGTGATTGACGTACTGTGACCGAGGAGGAGAACCGTATTCCGTCTCGAATGTGACCAAATGAGTGATCGTGTATGGCGCGCGGAACGTATAATCCGTAGTCCGCGTTATGTAACCGAGATTTGTCCCGACTCCCAGCTCGAAATGGATAGTCTCGTTGTCGTATAGACCATCGGCAATATTCAGAGGGAGATAGTCCGCGCTCAACGTGACCCTGCCTTCAACAACGTCCTCGATATCCATATCTACGCCGGTGTTATCCGCCAGCACGCGTCCGTCTCTGCCCGTGGCATAGATGCTGCCGGCTTCCGTCGTGTATATGTCACTCGGATATACTATATCATCTCCGGCATCGTTAAGCTTGATTCCGTCGAGATAGTATGTTGCTCCAAGTGCAGGATACCATACGATCTCGCCGTTGTCGTCGGTGCCGTAATCTATATCGCCTCCGGCAGTGTTGTCAAATACCGTAACCGAAAGTGTCAGGTCTCTGCCGTGGGCAGGCATCGTATAAGTACCGGTCGCGGTGAGCTGTCCGTCCCGGTAGGTTATGACAGCCGTGACTGTGATCTTCTCCTGAGGATATCCGAGCTCAAACGGAATTCTCTCTATTTCAATGGAAGCGGAATTCCGCTCCAGTGTGCCCCAGACACCGACAACAGTCTCATCGGACACTATCGTTCCCTGCTCGGAACCTGTTATGGTGAGTTTGATATTGTCAATATCAAGTCCTGCAGGATACTCGACTCTCTCTCCGCTCTCATCCAGCTTCGTTCCGTTGATGGTGAGGGTGCCCATGAGATGTCCGGTGATCATTATCTCTCCGTTGTTGCTTTCTACAACGCCGTAGTCATTCTCCTGCGTATTGTAGACAGACAGTGTTGCCGACGGACCCGAAGGCTGCTCGCTGGACGAACTCTCGCTTGAAGAGGTGCTGCTGGACGAGGACGGCCCTATGCTCTGGCTGGACGATGAAGATTCATCACTGGACCGCTCAGAGTCACTGCTGGATTCAGGATATGATGTTCCCGTATCGGTACTCGATACCGGTCCTATAGGAATGACCGGACCGGGACCCGGTTCGCCCGGCGATGCGGTTGTGAAATCGTAGACCTTAAGCAGTCTGTCTTCCCCATCCTTGACAGTGCGGAAAACAACTGAATATGTAGTGCCCGGCTCCAGCCCCTTGAAGTAAAGACCTGTGTCATCGGATTCGAAGATGCCTTTCTCGATTATCTTTTCTATCAAGGTAAAATTGTCATCGTTGATGATGGGGTAATCAGACTTCTTCACCAACATGTACTCAACAGGATCATCTTCGATATTGTTCCTTATGTCTACATCAAGTATGGCGTCAGTAAAGCCTATGGCTATCGGCGAGCATTTTACGTACAGATTTATGACGGCTACAACGGCAACAACCGCAGTGATGGCTGCGGCAAGCAAAAACGCAGGAAACTTTACCCTGTGCTCACTTGTCTCGTTTAACATAGGGAAAAATTCCTGCTCAAAGGATTCATTGTATTCAGTTGTCATGCTGGTGTCGGCCATGTCTTTACCCTCAAAAAGATTGAGATTACAGCCAATATATATAGATAATATATTTTATATTATTTCAAGTCAAGATAATCTCGCAAAATTGATCTATTTGATTATCTATGTGACTTTTTTGCTATTCTTTTACATGGAAAAAAACGGCTCCTTGCCGTTCGGGCAGGGAGCCGTTGAGGTCGAACTATTATTCAGTATTACTCTTCCGGGGTGAATTCTTCCTTTTCACCGTCATTTTCTCCGAACACAAGTTCAAGTTTCGGAGTCAGATCCTCATTCATTAACCTTTCTTCAAAAGCCCGGATCTCCTCCTCGCTGGGACCGTCATCTTTTTTCTCTGCGGCAGCATCAGCCACGTCAACATCTGAAACAGCATCCTTTCCGTGAGCTTCTTCTGCGGCTGTCTGTTCGACGCTGTCGTCTTCAGGACCATTTTCCGGCTCGGTTTTCTCGGCCTTTTTCTTCATCTTCCTCGGCTTTGAAGGAGCATCTCCGCTGACGGCTCTGGTCACAGGAGAAGTGTTCTTCGCAATGATGATGCCTGCAAAGATGAGAGCGATCATGACAAAGCTGAGTCCCAGGGCGATCCTGTAATTTCCGAAATAGTCATAGATATATCCTATCGCGACCATGATGACAGAGTAGCCTACGTTCGTGGCAAAGGCTATCGGAGGATATATCTTGTTATAGTTCTCTTCTCCGAAGAAGGTCCTGGTCAGAAGAGGCGTTCCAACGCTTCCCACTGAATATGAGGCTCCGAACAGGAACGCGCCGATGAGCATCAGCTTCGGATCGTGCACTATGAACATTATGATAAGTCCGACAAGGGTTATTGAGATCATGGTGAACACAGCTCTAAACGAGCCAAGCATGTCGGAAAGGATACCGAGAACGAACTTGAACAGGATGTTTCCGACCATGGCTGCGGAGAGGATCGTAGCCGACACGGCCACTAGTCCGACGCTCTCGACATATCCCGGGAAGTGCTGTGCGACACTGGTGATTCCGGCCACGAATACTGCCCGTATGAAGAGCGCGATAAAGGCAAGTGAGAACACTGAAGCATTCACCGGCTCTCTCTCCGGTACGGCGCCTGCAGCGCCCTCCGAGGCGATGCCGTAACCGTAAGGAGTGAGTTCATCGTCCCGCGGATTGAGATGCCAGCTCACCAGCAGTGCAGGCAGAGCAAGCAGTATCATCATTGCGCCGTTGAGCACATACGTGAATCTCCAGCCGATATTCACTATGAGATAAGAGAGTATCGGCGAAAAAAGTGCTCCTGCGAGTCCGCTGAAGCTGAAAGCCAACGACGTGATGACTCCGTGATTCTTTATGAACCAGTTATTGATTATCATCGTTATCGGCACCGAGAAGAAGAAGCTCATTGCAATACCGCGGATGGCGCCGAGTATGTAGAAAGCCGTCGTACTGCTGAACCGTCCCATAGCTGCCGTACCAGCAGCGTTGACCAGAACGGCGACAATAAGGGCCTTCTTGTAATCGATGTGCTTGAGAATGGACGGTATGAACAGCGTCACTACCGCACATGCCAGCGTCAGTATGGTCATGTGCATGGTAAAGGCTCCCCTGCCTATGCCCAGATCATCCGATACCGGTGTATAGTACACTCCGGCGACATTCGACTGAAGTCCCAAAGTGGCTGCAGCAAGAAGGCAGCAGATGATCAGCACGGCAAGGTGCTTTCCGGTCATCTTTCCGCTTCTTTCCGCAGGCGTGTTTTCTTTATTCTTAGCGAACATATTTCTGCTCCCAACTATTATTTTACCGTTAGATTATATCACCCCGCGCGCAGGTGTTACAAGAATAAACAGACCAACTCACATCCTTGACCATGGTTTAGAGCCATATATCCTAATCGGACTTCGTATTGAATTGGAAAAAACAGAGGAATATAATTTGAAAAGAAGCAGCCATATTCATGCAACAGCCTTATGCTTCGGGAACTGTGTTTGGGGAGGATCGGTAGATGACAGTGATAAAAAAGGATAGCAAGCTATTGAAGGTGGCCTCTGTCTCCCTTGTCGTCGGCGCCTTGCTGTATCGGGCAGTCAGGGCAATCTTCGGCACGAGTCTGGGAGCATATTTCACTGACCTGTTCTCCGACAGTCTCAGGGATCAGATGATCAACCTGTATATTGCCCAGCTTTCACTGACATTCATAACCATCACCGTCACCGGCTCCCTCTCGGACAACAGCAACATCATATACTGGGAAAACATTGCAGAAAAGAAGCTGATCGCCCCTACCTGGACATGCTTTCTGGCATACACGTCATATTCCTTCGTGACGATAGTATTCTCAACGATAGCGATATTCCTTGACGGATTCAACGCTCCGGCCTTCTTTCTCTTTTTCTTCCTGGATGTACTGTTCCTCCGGCTCCTGACTTTGAACATGGTGGACGTGTACTACAACCGCGAAGAAAAAAAGGAAAAGCTGAAGAACGCTTTTATCGCGTGCAGCAAGGAAGTGGTCAGGAGAAAAGAAGCCGGTACCCTTGCCGGCAGCGACTGCAGCAGAGAATTCCTTGATATGACCCTCGGCATGAGACAGCAGACGATGAAGGCCTATGACACCAAGGACTACAGGATACTCAATGAGAACCTGATGTTCATTGCCGAAAATCTGGAATACATGCAGGCAATGGACGATTTCAGCCACGACATGGGCAACATCGACTATATCTTCTCCTGCCTTGACGAAAATACGATGTTTACGGTAAACGAGTGCATACGAATCATCCTTAGACGAGCACCGTCCCTGAAAGTGTCGTTCGTGAACAAGATACTTGACGGACTTCTCGATGAAAAAAGGATCAAGGCACTCACTACCGAACTGAACCGATACAACGTGTCAAGATACCTGAACAATCTCAGGGATGCCGCTCTCGCCGAAGCGCTTCTGTTAAGAGTCGATTCAAAATGGCTAGGAACGGAGCTCACGGACAGCGAAAAGAAGGCGCTGTTTGACACCATCGGGGAAAAGGACGATCTGTTCGATCTGTCAGTAATAGATATCTCCAGTGAAACGGCAGCCAGGGACATTTCGGAAGCGTATTTGGACAACCTCGAACCTCTGTTCAAGATGGCTCAGCAGGACGAGAAGATAAACTATACTCTGGGCGAAATGATGTACAACCTGTCATATGACATCCCATATGCCGCAGACAGGATATATGATCTCATGAAGGTCAGGATCATACAGAACGTGTGGAGGATCAGCAATCCCGGGGATCCGGAGAATGATCGTTACGGCGAGGTCCTGGAATTCTTCCCGGGCGGAAACGGCAGAGCTTATCTGACCATACGGGATTATAAGGACGGAAAGGTCTTTTCCAATCTGGCCTATGACAACACTACCGGATATATCTGTGTTCAGTACATCGGCAAAGGCAGGTCCGTCATATTCCAGCTGGATGATGATTTCCTAAGGGGAGACAATGACGAGGTAATATACAATCTCATGGATATGTGATCAAAGCATGCATTCATATCCAATTCATACTGAAAAATAACCAAAAGGAGAAATATATAATGAAAGTATTATTATTGAACGGCTCGCCGAAGCCAAACGGGTGCACCGCAAGAGCTCTGAGAGAAATGGAGAAGGTCTTCAACGACGAAGGCGTTGAAACCGAGTTCATAACCGTGGGAAACAAGGCCGTCAGAGGCTGCATAGCCTGCGGCACCTGCTACAAGAACGGCAAGTGTGTCTTTGACGACCTTGTAAATGAAGTCGCTCCGAAATTTGAGGAGGCAGACGGAGTTGTCTTCGGCAGTCCTGTATATTACGCACACGCCAACGGAACGATGCTCTCATTCCTTGACAGACTCTTCTATTCGTCCCATTTTGACAAATCGATGAAAGTCGGAGCCAGCGTCGTTTCCTGTAGAAGAGCCGGAACGACATCCGCATTTGACGATCTAAACAAGTACTTCACCATCTCCAAGATGCCCATTGCATCATCAAACTACTGGAATGAGGTGCACGGCTCGACCGCCGAAGATGTAGAGAAAGATAAGGAAGGTCTCATGACCATGAGAAACCTTGCCAGGAACATGACTTTCCTGATGAAGGCGATAAGTCTGGGCAAGGAAAAATACGGTCTGCCGGAAAACGAAAGCGGCTTTAGGACCAACTTTGCTGACGGACTTGAATAATAAGGAGAAACAAAAATGGATCCAATAGATAGGATACGCTCGGCAGAGGAGCGGCTCAATCGCGCCGCCAAGGCAATGAAGGAACTCGAGTTTGCGCTTGAAGCTTATGAGGCCATCGGTGCCGACGTGGAAATTGTCAGCGGGTATTATGGCTCTCCTGACTGGTTCTCTGACCTTGAGGCATATGACAGCGGCAAGCTGGGCGTTGACCCGACTACGCTTCCTGCCGGCATACTCTCAGAGGATGCGGCATATGACCTGCTGACGGAATACAATGACCTGGCCATGGAAATGTCAAGGATAGCAGGCGAAGCCCTCGCAAAGGAGCTTTGATACTGGGAATTCAAAAGAGGCGGAAAACCGCCTCTTTTTTTACTTCATATATTCCCTGTTCAGTCGTCTGATGAACTCTACAGAGAATCTGCAGCACAGGTCTGCCGTGCTCTCGTCGAAGTTCAGATTCTTCGGCTGGCTGTTGCTTATGACCCTGAAGCCGATGAAGGGTATTCCCATATTCCTTGCGACCTGCGCAGCCGCATAGGATTCCATCTCCTCGCAGTCGGTGCCGAATGTGCTCCTCAAGCTCTCGATCCGGTCGACTTCCTTGTTGAAGCCGTCGCCCGTGCCGATTATGCCTCTGACCAGTCTTCCGTCCGCATACGGGGTGTTCATGCAGATCCTTACAAGATCCGGATCCGAAATTAGTTCCCTTACTTCCGTCCACGCTTCTCCGTCGCGGACCTCGATGCCCATAAGCGCCCTGTCCTGAATGTCATATCCGTCGCCGTGATCTTTCTGATCGGTCTGGAATGAGTCAACATTGATTATGCTTTCTCCGACGATTATGTCCTTTACGTCAAGAAAAGGAGAGTGTGCTCCGGCCGTTCCCTGGTTTATTATCAGGTCAGGAGAAAAGCTCTTGATGCCGATATATGTGGAAAGCGCAGCGTTTACCTTTCCCATCTGAGTCTTCCGCACAACGACCCGGGCTCCGTCGATCGTTCCGCTTGTAAAACGGTAGCCGTCGATATCGACAGTCGAGGGATTCCGGAGGCTGTCTACCAATCCTCTGGTCTCGCTGTCCATGGCCCCGCTGACCAAAATCCTAAGCATACTGTTTTCCCCTCTATTTCTTCTTGGTGTCATCCAGCCGTTTGATGCCTCTGTTCAGCATGGTCCTGTACCTTCTTCTGGCTTCCGTCGGTCCTATGATCCGAATGGATTTTTCAAAGCCGAATACCCAGCCGAAGAAGTTGGGACTCATCGCGACATCTACTCTGGCGATGAAATGTTTCTTGTCAAAGATCTGCGTGTCAACATCCTCGCCGAATCGGTCGATCACGGACTTCATGACAGAGTTCTCGCAAAGGAGCTCTACTGTGACCCTTTCCTCATCATACATCCCAAATACAGCCTTGGTGTAGTCTGAAACGCTGAAATCCCGCGGCTCTGGGAAAGCGTCCTCTTCCAGCATATCCGGTGTGGCGTATATCCTGTCAACTCTGAAGCTGGTCACCTTACTGTGCTTATCTGAATAGCCTACAGTGTAATAGTAATCGCCGTTCCATATGAGAGCATACGGACTGAATTTATACGGCATACCGTCATTTCTCATTATCTTCTGCTTGTTGGCATCATACTCATAGTAAAGGAAAGATATCTTCTTTTTCTTGTTTATGGCTTCATTGATACAGTCAACGATGTAGAAGGACCTCTCGTTGTCGGATTTGACCCTTATCTCCGTATGGATGTTGTGTTTAATCTGCTCCCGCTGATATATGCTGACGAATGATTCCAACTTTGAGATCAGGTTCTCGCTCTTTCGCTCGGTAATGAACTTTGAAGAAGCGATGGCGTCGACTATGAGCTTGATCTCCGGCAGTTCAAATGTTCTGGTTATGAGATAGTATCGGTTTGGGCTTCCTTTCCGGATCTCGATCTCCAATCCGCTCTCTCTAAGTGCGTCGATGTCCCTGGTTACTGTCGTCCTGAATATCTTTATACCGTATTCCTTTTCGAGATATTTCAGTATTTCATTCGTCGACAGCATATGTTCCTCATCGGAGTACCTGCTCAGTATGGAATTCAGCGCTGCCAGCCTGACTCTTGTAGCATTGTCCAGGGAAGTGTTTTTCTCGCTCATGACCCTTCTCCTTTTTCTGTCTTATCCTATTCATTATTATACATTAACCTTCCCTGATAATAAAGCTAACCGATCCCGACAAGCCATATAAACGGGGCAGAGATGCCCTAAACACAAGACAGCAGTCTAAACACAGATAAACAAAGGGCAAAAAAGCATATTTCAAGTTTTTCTCAAAATATTTCTATGTTTTTCCTTTTCTTTCTATCTTTTTAGATACATGATTAGACTTTCTCTCAGTATACTTGAATCAGACCAAGGGAATTAAACCTTAACACTAAATAAGAGATCAAAAACACCAACTGATTCAAATTTGGAGGAAAATCATGAAAAAGAGATTCATCACATTAGCACTCGCAGCAGCCATCATCCTTGAAACTTTCCCTGCACAGGGAATCGTCGCTTACGCGGACACGATGGAAGAGACACAGGCACCTGCTCAGATCGTAGAGATGACAGAGATGCCCGAACAGAAGATTGAGCTCCCTCTCGAGATCGTCGAAGAGAAGAAGATCGAAGAGGCTCCATTAGCCGAAGAGAAGAAAGAAGCACCTCGGATCGTCGAGGAGATCCCTCGGGTCATCGAAGAGCCGACAGTGGAAGAGCCGGTCATTGAAGAGCCTGTCGTCGAAGAGCCTGTAAAGGTACAGCCTGAGCAGATCACCTTCACTATCGTGATAGCGAACATCCTTCAGCCGAACGGAACCAGCAAGGACTACACACGGACATCCACCCTCAAGCAGGGCTCAACACAGAGCAAGGCATTCAAGTGGTTCGACAACAAGATCACCACAAAGAGCTTCTCCTACAAGGGAACGAAGTACACCTACACAGGAAGATTCGTGGACGCCAACGGCCGGGAGGTCTCCTTCCCAGTCAAGATGGATCCTTCACTCTACTACGAAGATGTGACCATCGTCCTCTACCCTGTATACGACATCATCGAGGCCAAGCACCTCAGCGCACAGTACATCGACAACATCTCGACAGCCTCATCAAGCTGGTACAACGTAGACGAGTTCTCAAGCTACAGACACACCTTCAAGCTGCCTGAGAGCCAGCCGCACTACTCCTTCATCGAGTGGAGAAGCGAAGACGGCACAGCCTACGCACCGGGACAGAGCTGGTCGGCAACAAAGTCTATCCTGGATCCGATAGCTGACGGCGGCACGCTCACAGTCTCCTTCAGGACATTCTGGCAGCCTTCAGTCACAGTCAACTACTACGTAGACGGAACACTGGTCAACTCAGCAGAGAGCTTCGAGTCAGTCAATGTGGGAAGCTACATCCCTCAGACAGAAGACAAGGTAAGGTTCATAGGCTGGTATGACGCAGCAGGAAACCAGGTATCTGACACCACATTCATCGCTCCGGCGATCACAAGCGAAAGATCAGACAGATACATCGAGAATGTATACGCAAGATTCGTAACAGACTACACAGTTGAGCACAAGCTCGAGGGTCTTGACGGAACATATGTAACAGTCCTCACAGAAACAGTCAATGACGCAGTCATCGGCACAACGGCAACAGCACAGGCACAGAGCTTTGACGGCTTCACCTTCGACGGAAACGTTGATTCAAGAGAAGTCAGAAAAGGCCTTGTCCTCACAGTAAAGTACACAAGAAACTCCTACAACGTAACATACTCCTACATGGGTTCACTCATCCCTGAAGGCGCGGAGGATCTCCTTCCTCAGGCAAAGAGCTACAGGTTTGAAGAATCAATAGCAGCAGAGGCAGCACCTTCAATAGACGGATACACCTTCTCAGGCTGGGATCTCAATGAAGAGACAATGCCAAGCCACGACATCACAGTGACCGGCAGCTGGGACTACGCAGATGACACTCTGTCCTACGACGCAAACGGCGGCAAGGGAACAACAGACGCTACTCTGGGCAAGACATTCCACGAAGTAACAGTATCAGAGAACTCCTTCAGAAGAGGCGGATACAACTTCAAGGGCTGGAACACAATGGCCGACGGTTCAGGCACGGCATACGCAGCCGGCGACATCTTCACACTCACAGTTGACACAGACATCCTCTACGCACAGTGGGAGGCTATTCCGGTAGAGATCCCTGCAGACCCGACAATCCCTCAGGTACCTGTAAGGACAGTTCCAACGACACCTGTAACTCCTGAGACGGAGCCTGCAGTTGAGAACATCAACGAAGAGATCGTACCTCTCGCTCCTGTAGCAGAGGAAGAGATTGAAGAGATGGCAATGCCTCTCGCAGTAAGACCTGTATGGGCACTGCTCAACCTCATCTCAGCAATATGCACCGGCCTCATCAGCCTGGCAATGATCGCAGGATACTTCTTCCTCGGAGATAAGGAAGAGGACGAAGAGAACAACAATGACAGACACCTGTTCACAAGAGTTCTGTCACTCGTACCTGCAGCAGCAGCCATAGTAATGTTTATCCTCACAGAGAACATGAACAACCGGATGGTCCTCACAGACAAGTGGACAATATGGATGCTCACAATACTCCTCACGAACATAGTCGCAGCCTTCGCAGCAAGAAAGGACGACGAGAAGATCGCTGAGAACGATAACTGATATCAACCATTGATCTCTTAATACACATATCCAAGCATGATGCAGGCCCACAGTGGCCTGCATCATGCATTTGGCTCGAATCGATTGATTAAACTCATTGAAAGCCTGCTCTCCGAAAGCAAAAAGACATCTGTACCATTCAGGATACAGATGTCTCCATCATTTGATTATTAGTCCAGCAGCTTTTCAATGACCGCAATGGCTTCATCCATGTAGTCTCCCTCAAAGAGCTCAATAACTCCCTGGTCAACATTCTTGGCAAGCTGAGGATCGATAGGCATTCTTGCGAGAACAGGCACATTGTACTTCTTTGCCAGTTCATCCACATTGCTCTCTCCAAAGACATAGATCTTTTCACCGCAGTGTGGGCATGTAACATAGCTCATATTCTCGACGATACCGATTATTGGTACAGGCACCGGCATCATTCCCGCCATCTTTACAGCCTTTTCAACGATCATTGCTACCTGCTCCTGAGGAGAAGCAACGATGATGATGCCGTCTATGCAGATGGACTGGAAAACAGTGAGCGGAACATCTCCTGTTCCTGGAGGCATGTCAATGAACATGAAGTCCACATCGCCCCAGATGACATCGGTCCAGAACTGCTTGACCGCATTGGATATGATGGAACCTCTCCATACGACAGGATCCGTTTCATCCGGAAGAAGGAAGTTTACGCTCATGAGATTGATCCCGGTCTTAGACTTGACCGGAAGAATTCCCATTCCGTTTCCTACGGCTTTCTCATGAATTCCGAAAGCCTTGCCTATTGAAGGTCCCGTAATGTCGGCATCAAGGATGGCAGCCTGGTACTCGTGTCTCTGTGCGAGAACAGCCAGAAGGCTCGTTACCATGCTCTTTCCTACTCCGCCCTTGCCGCTGACAACGCCAATGACCTTTTTGATCTTGCTTAGTTCATGTGGTGCTTCCTTTGCCGGAGCTCCGCCGTTCTTTGATGGGCAGTCAACTCCGCAGGATGAGCAGTCATGTGTGCATCCAGCCATGTTTATATATCTCTCCAATCTATATTGTATAAATTCAAAGCCAACTAAAAGTATATCACACTTGTCAAGTGCCGCATCATTCCGGCCGGTCCTTCAGATAATCGTCTTCCGTCAGCTTGAAGCTTCCGGGGAACAGTTTCAGATTCGAGAAATTTACGGTATCCTTTTCACCGGATCCTCTGCCTTTTTTATGTATCTCGAGTCCCCTTGAGTATTTTGCCATCAGTTCTTTCTTGAGCGCCTTGTCGAGCCGTCCTTTTTCATCCAGCTTTCTGTAACTGGTCAGCAGCTCCAGCATGAAAAGCTCCCGAGCCCTGTGTACGATCACCTTGTCCGGGCAATCCTCAAAGTGTTCCCGTCTTGCAAGCGAACCGTCAAACGCAGACCTGTAGTCAGTGTCGTCTGACATGTTCCTTTTTATACCCTCGCTCCTTACAAGGTAGAAGTAGAGAGGCAGATGCGTCACCGCTATCCTGTCACAGGCTTCGACAGGCTTGTACAGCTGAGTGTCGTCGCTGAAGATCCTTCCGTACTCGAGTGTGATGCCCTCAAACACTTCTTTTCTGAATATCTTTCCCGCGAACAGCCTGTAGTTCCGGTCTCTTCTGAGCAGCTGTCTGCGGAGAAATTCATTCGGAGAGATGATCTCTGTCTCAAAGTCATCCTCCAGATAGAGGAACTCTTCATCCTCGCCCCAGTGAAAGATCCTGTAACTGCACGCGCCCATTGGACAACCTGTCTCTTCCAGCATCCCAATCATATATTCAACGTACCCGGGAACTATCCTGTCATCGCTGTCTACAAAACAGACATATTCTCCCTTTGCTTCAGATACTGTCCATTCTACGGTCCGTATAAAGTCCTTTTCGGTGCTACCGAACGATCTGATGCATCTGATCCTCCGGTCCTCTGCTGCACACTTTTCTACTGTCTCCTGAGGGTAATCCCTCGTGAATACCGGCAGTATCTCCAGATCGGTATGTGTCTGGGCTATCACGCTCTTAATGCACTTGTTAAGGTATTGCCGGGAGTCTCTCACCGGGATTATAACGCTTACTGACATAGCAACCCTCTGTAACTGTATTTGTTGTTAATTCTATCATATTATGATATATTTTGATACACAAACCACGACAAAGGGGGATTTATGCGATACACGATAACGATGTGTCTTGACGGCAGGACCTCATCGCCTTCAGATGTTCTTGAACGGCTGAAAAGTCTTGATTACGACAGGGCAGAAGTCTCTCTTTTCATACTTTCGGGCTACCGCGACAAATATGTCAACAATCTGATCCGGGGCACCCTTGAAGGGCTTGGCTTTCCTGACTATGACATGATGGTCTTCCCTGCCGACATGACTCGAGAGAACCGGTATAACTACGCCCTCGAGCCTGACCATGCTGACAGCAAGTACATATTGTTTCTCAACGGAGGATACATCCTTAATAGCGACATACTCAAAGAACTGGACACACGCATATCAGATCTTGGCGACAAGTGTGCGTATGTGATGCATCGTCTGCCTTTCCCCACTGAAAAGCATATCGATCCCGTTGATCTTCATATGCGGATCCCCGACCTCGACTGTTTTGCAATATCCAAACAGACCTTGATCGAAGCAGGCGGGTTTGACCCTTCATTCTCGTATTCCCGGTCCGAGAGAGACCTGTCCATGAAGCTCGCGCTCACGGGCTGCAGTATCTTCTACTGCACAAGATGCAGAGTGACTTTCGAAAGCCGGACTCCAGAAGATCAGAGAGCGAGATATATTTCAGACTCGATAGGTGCATTGAAGTTATCAGCAAAGTACTTCGGTGAATCAAAACTGGCCATGTCGGAGCGGGACTTCAAGGCGATACTTTCTTCCCCCAGACACTTCGATGGCATCAGAAAGATGCTCATTGCGGAATATGCCCGTTTCAAGCTGTCAAAACACACCTTAAGGAAATACCGGAGATCCATAGATTCCGACAGGGCTCAATCTGTTTGGGACGAAATATCCATATTCGATGCGGACAGAGGCATTGCTCGCGTTTATGACATGCCTGAACAGCCACTTGTTACCGTGGTGATAAGGACTCACAAGAGAGCCGATTATCTGCGTCTGGCCTTACAGTCTGTAAAAAACCAGACCTATGACAATATCGAGATCATCGTAGTAGAAGACGGCGAAGACACCTCCGGCGAAATGATAAACAGGCATTTCCGGGACATGAATATACGCTACTATCCTACCGTCGATCACGTCGGGCGCGGCAGGGCTGCGAACATCGGTATAGAAAAGGCCTCTGCGGAATATGTCTGCCTTTTGGATGACGATGACTGCTATTATCCTGAATTCATTGAAACGTTCATAAGCACCCTTCTCCATGATCCCGATAATAGTTTCGCTTTCTCGGGTGGCATTTCGGCTCTCATTGACAGCAAGGATGACCCTCTCGATCCGTATGTTGTCAGGTCACTTGAAAGGGTCCTGTTCGACCATGTGACTTTGATGGACATGTGCGTTTCCTGCAGAACGACCAGTTCTTCAGCCATGTTCAGGAAGGAACTGTATTATGAGTGCGGAGGGATGAGAGAGGACATAGACGGCGATGAAGACTGGGCAATGTGGCTAAGGTTCCTGACCAGACATCACAGAGGAGACGGATATCATCTTGATATCCCCAAGGCACTGAACTTCTTCACCAATACATCCGATATTGATGCGCAGAGAGCAAGAGAGGAAAGGTATTCGGTCTATGACAGCATCATGCTGAATGACCCTGACCTTGTATTCACTGTGACCGGCAAGGATCTGAAGATGATGGCCGACACCGTTCTTGCCGACGCGCGGCATCTGATCTCCAACAGATCTGCAGAAAGCTATCTATCCAGGCTGAACAGGCTCGGTGCCGAAAACATAGACTATTCCGAGGACGATACTCTGAAACTCAGCGCCATTCAGCTTCACAAATACTATTATTATCTAATGGATTCTGCTCTGAATAAGCTGTAGCATGCCGGTACAACTTTTCCTTGACACAGCATAGGGCTGGTGGTAATATATTAGGGCAATAAGCGCTGGTAGCTCAGTTGGATAGAGCGTCTGGCTACGGACCAGAAGGCCGGGGGTTCGAGCCCTCTCCAGCGCACCATTGTTGAAAACCCGTAAATGCAAGGATTCCAAGCATTTACGGGCTTTTTGTTGTTCTTGTTTTATGTGGATTTTGTAGTCAAAAAGGGTTTAAAGTGGTATACATTATCGATAAAATGTATACCAAAATGTATACCAAGAATCATTTATTCTTCATTGGGAGAATTACATGCTTTATTGCTGCTGTCAACATATTCTCAAATCAATCACAGCTTAGCAAATCTCCATCCATATCCAAATGCCTTGTATCTTTTCTTGATTCGAGTGTCGTCTAGATAACTCAGGCACACACTACTTATGGAAGATTTACAATTTAGATTTTTTGTGTATCCGTTGTCAACAAGCCAACGGGCAGCCTCAGCCCGACTTCTAAAGCTTCTAATGGTTTCTGATGTTTCCAAATCAAACATCTCTACTGGCTTAGAACTATTTTTAGCGGATGCCTCTTCTCTTCTTTTAGCATTATTTGCAGCTTGTTCTGGATTATTCTCCGCCCATCTTTTTAAGGAGTCTTTTCTCTTTTGCCGTTGACCTGCCCTGCTCTACTGTTTGCGAAAGGAGATCAAAAGCCAGGATGCATTACGCGGTAAAATGTATTCCGCCGAAAACGGACCGTTATTATCCGACAGCCATGGTTCTGTGATTAGACTTGTAACTGCAGCACGGTCTTTTCTGACCGCAGCATCATCACCAGCTGCCGCCCACATAGCCGATAAACTCAAAATCCATCTTGTCAAGGTCTAATCGTGCTATCAAGTTCGGATCGTAATAATACGACTGATGTCTGTTAAAGAACAGAAACTCTATTTGACCGTCGCCCTCTATATCGATAATATACGGAGTGGTTTTTTCATAACGGACCATATTTATTGTGCAATCCCCGTACCACTGCATGTCATACACATAATACGGGCATATATCTCCCCGTTCGTCTTTAAAATAGCATATGGATATCTGGGGCTCATATCCCTCATATCCCGGAAACTGATGCCCGCTGATGAATGATGACGGTAGCTTATTGTCCCGGCTTAAAGGCTGGTCAGATACATCTCCTTTCACAAAGCCCTTGCTGATCGTCTTATCTCCATAGAAGAAGACAAAACCGGTATAGTAGTAATGGTCATCCCCGGCAGGTATCCCTTCTCGAACTGCTTTGGGAGCCCGATCCAATTCCCAGTCATGGAAATTGGTATAATATACGAATGCGCACTCCACACCGTTCATGGTAAACTCCCAGGATTCCCTGACGACTGCCGGAGTCGCGCTGTCTTCCGGCGGTTTCGAGTAGAAATAATCCAGCCACATCTGCTTTGGCTTCCTGTCGCTTAATTCATAATGTGTGTATAGCACTTTGACCGGTAATGGATCTCCAAATGTCGTAGAGATCAATACCTCGTCAGCCGGTATTGAAGCATACCCTGTTGACTCCGGATCGAAATAATCTCTTGTATAGTATTTCTTCCCGTTCTCGATCAAATACTCTAAATTGACATGGTAGACAGTCCATCTGGTAAAGTCGTTTGCATTGCTCATATCAGGCCCTACGGTCTCCCGTATGGATTCCGTTCTGTCTTCTCCGTCTTTTGAAAGATACAGGAATTTATCTTGGAATGCTACATAATCCAGGGACGGAAGAAGATCCTTGACCTTATCCGTAGGCTCAAAGAAACTCATTTGTACCTCAAGCGGATGCACACCGTTTTGGATCCTGTCAAAGCGGAGGAAGCGTCCCCCTTCGTTTTCCAGTATTTTGAAGAATATGGTCTTATCCGGGTATATGATGACCGTTACGCAGTCATCTGCTATTGAAATATGGCCAGTATCACAGACAAAATCGCTTTCTCTGCGGCCTACTTCGGGAGGGAGATAACCGTCAAACACATAGTCTTCACCGGATGTGGATAATAATGATTTGAAATGCTCCGGAATATGATCTTCAATACCGAATACTTCAAATACTATCGTCTTTATGAGATCCGAAGAAGCCACATAAACATCCCGGTTGGTGCTTTCATTGCGGTATTTACGCACCTGTGAAGAATAGTGGTCATCTTTTTCCGAGGAGAATCTGTTGAACCCCTTCATCGAAAGGTAACAGAACATAGCAATATTATCATCTGTGACCCGGTCAACGCTTATTTCCTCGTTATACTTCATGTCATATGTCGCCAGAGAATACATCAGAGTAGTCGCGTATGCTGCGGCTGTCTTTTTCAGGATGATATCCTCCGTATCACTGTCTTCCAGACTGGGTATCTCATGCTTTGGCCCGCTGCTGATATACACCTCTAACCGTCCGTCGTACTCTATGGTCTGTCCGTTTATGTCACCGTTCCGGCCGACCCGTCTTATCAGCAGGTCTTTTTCAACGGAATCGGACCACTCGTATTTTTTTCTTATCTCTCCCTCAAAGCCCATGGACTTAAGCCGGCCGATCATTTCATCCACATCGTCTCCGCTCGAACAGAAATCCCGGGGTATTCTGACCCCTCGTCCGCTGGATACGGTCACGTACAGCTTTATGTTCTTTTCCCTGTCAAAGGTATTGACCCTGGTCTTTTCAGGCAGGTCCTGCCGGCATATCTTCCCCTTTTCGACCTCTTCGCTGCAATCATGAGTCACATAGATAACGATATGATGATCCGGAAACTCTCTCTTAAGGGTTTCCCTGGCCTGCTCATAGGTCATATTCGTTAGATCGCCGAGGGGCTTAAAGTAATATTTTAACTGCTTGTATCCGAAAGCTACGCCGGCGAAGACGACGATGAGTATTAACAGGGCTATGATCTTTTTCACTATTTTTATCCTCACTGACCAAACGTATCTTTTGTCCGAAACACCTTTTCACGGCAGGCCCGAACCTTCTTTTCCTTAATTGATTGTAGATTAAACACCGCTAAATGTAAACATATATCTGCCGACTGGCTCACGGCGATGCCCAAACAAATCATAGGTCATCACACATACTGTTCGTATATATACTACTGAAAGGGACTGCTCTAAATTCTTTGGGGCATGCCCGACTTACGCTCTGCATACATGAAGCCGTGAACTGAACGCTTTCCTGCACACTGCCCGTCCGGACGCCACTCTCAAAAGCACTTAGCCTCCTCTATTGTTTCTTAAGGCATCTAATGATATGCTCTGTCTGTTGAACGCTGAAAAAAACTTACGAGGGAAAACATATTATGAAACGCCGATCAAATATCAACTAATAGCGAAAGATGATATTAAAGCTATTTAACTAGATAAAAGTCACTACCCATATAATTTCGAATCTGGTTATTCTTTCATTACAGAGCGCTACTGACGGACTGATCAACGGCAGGATAGTAACTGTCGAGACATTACCGGCGGATGAGAACAGGCTCGATTGGCAGCAGGAGTATTGGAACGGGTGCAAGTTTTAAGCCCTTTTCAATGCTGTGTAACAATTCAGTCGTTCCAAGGTAATAATATAAGAGACTACCTGTCAAAAGCAGCCCCTCTTATAATATGCACCGTTAGTTTTACATATCATATATTAGTGTATGATGAAAGAGAAAAAAGTAAAAAGTATATAATAGTTAATAAGTATCAGAAGTTTATAATATCTCTCCTACATCACCACATATTACTGATTCTTGTAGCATTAAAAACTTAATCAAAGAAGATGCGCCATTATCAACCTCTCTAATCTGATACTCGGTGTTGTCAAAAAGAATAAGAAGCAGAGCCAGTGAAGGGGCGGGAACAATCCCCGACCGTTATAGCAATGCTTCTTATTAATAAATGTATAGTATGTCGCCGTCAAAGTCAACAGCGTTTTTAGTGTTCTCTTCAGTCGAACGATACACCATTTTCTAAAGGTCGTTCAACGAAAGGCACTTTTTTCTTCGTAGAAATCGTCCTGTATGCTGCAGGCAGTACTCTCGTCCCTTATACGAAATAATATCCAACGGTGCGGCCGTTCATCAATATGCGGTATTCGTCCCTGAACCGCATATCATTAATTCCCAAGGTGAATTTTTAATACAGTTGTTAATGCTTTTTCAACTGTAGTCAGCCGGAGCGGATGAAGAAGAAAAGGCAGACGGTAATTCGCCGCTACTGTAAGAGATTGTTCTATAGTTCCTTTTCCCACCAGAGGTTACCGTCCTCCTTAATAAATCGGAAACCGCATTTCTGGAGCACTCTCTGAGATCGTATATTGTCTTTGAGAGTGTCTGCCAGGACAGTTCTTATTCCGAGCATTTTTCCGAACTCGAGAAACGCTGAAAGGGCTTCCGTCATGTATCCGTTCCCCTCAAATGCAGGATTCAGTCCGTATCCGACCTCTGTGACTCCGTCCCTAGGTACATATTTGTAGTCGATGGACCCTATCACGTGGTCGTTGTCCTTCAGGACGATCAGGAACTCAGTGAAGAAAAGGTAATTGTCCGGATCTTCCCGAATCTCGTTTTCCAGTTTCAGACGGTATGTCTCAATGAAGTAGTCAAGTTCCTCATATCCTCTGTACACTATTCCGTAGAGTTTTTCGAATGCCGGAAGGTCTGTGTTGAACAGAACGAGGTTTTCACGCGTAAAAGGGAAAAGGACCATTCTGTCTGTCTCTATCGCTGTCGATGTGTTCTGAAGATTCATATACTTGCTCCTGCTACTTCATTACACAGTAATAAATCAGGCATATAGTTATACCCTCCTTTTAGCTAATTCCCGTATCTATTATATGCCATGCCAACCAATATGAAAACACATAATATACTTAATAGTCGTCCAGCAGAATAGTCGCATCACTTAATGCGGCTCAACACCTAAAAGCTTTACAAACTTCTTGTTGCTCTCGTCAGTTCGAATTCCGAAGTTGCTTGACAATCTTCTATGCATCTTGTGCGTCGTATTTTCTGTAAAACTCGTGTCCCTTATAAACGGCACATCCCCCTCTCTTTCGGTATGTAAGGGGTAACGGAGGTTTGGGCCCTCTGCAGTGCACCATTGTTGGAGACCCGTAAATGCAGTTTGGGATTTGCAGGTGTATATATGGAATTCTCCCTGAATATATTAAAATGCGAATCCGGATATAATCCGGATTCGCACACAGTTGT
Source organism: uncultured Oscillospiraceae bacterium (assembly GCA_964507095.1). GTDB lineage: Bacteria > Bacillota > Clostridia > Oscillospirales > Ruminococcaceae > RGIG3102. The sequence continues at coordinate 39,769 of CAZDOS010000002.1, forward strand.
TGGATATGAATAAATGATACGAACATCCATCAAGAATCTTACAGAATCGAATCGAAAGGCACATTCCTCGGATTCTCAAAGTGGTCCTCAAAGCCGCGAGGGTGGTGATAGTACATGATGTCCTTGTCCTGAGGATATGTATACTGACCTCCGACCTGCCAGAAGAACGGATGGAACTGGTAGTTGTTCCTCGGCTTCTTGAAGTCGTAAAGCAGTCTGATCTCCTCAGTATCTGCCTGGAAGTTGGACCATACATCGTGGTGTATCGGTATTACTACCTTGCAGCGGAGGCTCTCTGCCATTCTCAGGATGTCCACTGATGTCATCTTGTCCTGGATGCCGATCGGATTCTCGCCGAATGCGCCGAAAGCAACATCGATGTCATGCTCTTTGCCGTGCTTTGCAAAACCGATGGAGAAATGAGAGTCTCCTGAGTGGTAGATGTTTCCGCCCGGTGTCTTGATAAGGTAGTTAACCGCCTTCTCATCCATATCTGTCAGGAGGTTCTTGCCTGCTAGCTCTTCCCTGTCAGGACCAGTTGAATCTGTCGTAACAAGGCATGTGCGGTCAAATGCCTCAAGGCAAACGATCTCAAGATCCTTGAACTTGATGACATCTCCCGGCTTGACGACTATGCAGCGGTCTGCAGGGACGCCCCACTTCTCCCAGAGCTCGACGCTCTTGTACGGGCCGATGAACGGTACCGGGATCTCCTTGCCGTTTTCATCTGTTGTTGTCATTCCGGAATGAATGACATGGGCCGCCCATTCCTCGCTCATGTGGTCGTGGTGGTAGTGAGTAGCCAGAACAGCGTCGACATGCTTGAATGCGAACGGGTCGATCACAAAAGGAACATTTCGCAGGTTGGGCTGCATTTTTCTGGCTCCTGACATGTTTGCCATCTGATGTCCGACAGCCATCTTTCCGTTGCCGTGCGTACGTTTGCCGTTTCCGGTCCAAAGGTCGATGGTGATATTTGTGTTGGCTGGCGTCTTGAGCCAGATGCCGACGCATCCAAGCCACCACATTGAAACATTTCCTTCCGGTACCTGCTTTTCTTCGATCTCTTCGACCAGCCAGGTGCCCCATTCAGGGAAAGTTTTCTGAATCCAGGATTCTCTGGTAATCTCATCAATCAAGCTCATAATGAATTCCTTTCTGCTGTGTAATTAACAATTTTCTTAACTTATGTTACTATATTAACATAAAAAAGTACAGTAAACATTGAGGTCAACCGTTATGTACATTCTGTCTTTGGATATCGGAACAACCAGCATGAGAGGGATCCTCTATGACCAAAACGGCAGGGAGATCGACCATGCCAGCCGCCTTACCCCGCTTCTGTTTATCGGCGAATTCATAGAGCAGGATCCTCTTTCCCTTCGTGAAAAGCTCATAGAGATCGTTGCCGAGATCGCTGCAAGGAACACTATAGATGCGATATCCCTGACGGCGTATCGTTCCTCTCCTGTCCTGGTGGACAGAGAAGGAAATCCTCTGACCAACTTCATAATGTGGCAGGACACCCGCAACAGGGACATCTGTGAACGCCTTGAGCCTATGAACGCCAAGGTATACCGGAAGACCGGCGCAAAGGTAAATGCCGTTTTCATGGCGTCCAAGCTGACATGGTTCAAGGAGAATATGCGTAAAGTCTATGACAAAGCATACAAGGTCCTGGTCGTGCCTTCCTATCTCATAAATGTTATGACCGGTTCCTTCAGTGCCGACCGTACATACGGAAGCCGCACCGGCATCATGGATATCCATTCGCTGGAATACGATAGTGAGATGCTGAAGCTGTATGACCTCGATTTTAAAAAACTTCCTCAGCTCATTGATGTCGGAAGCATTGCCGGATATACCAGCGAAGCTTTCGCCTCGGCTGCAGGGATCCGCCCGGGACTGCCTGTCATAACCTCAGGCGGCGACCAGCAGAATTCCGCATTGGGAATGGGAGAACTTGATGATTCTTCATTAGTCATCAACTGCGGCACCGGCTCATTCATTATCTCACTGGTGGATCAGCCGTTCCTGGAAAATGAAACGATGATCTGCAATGTCTCTGCGGTACCGGGGAAATACATCCTTGAATCAAATGTTCTGGCTTCCGCTGCAGCCCTGAACTGGATGATCAGGGAACTGTTCCCGGAACTGTGGAATGGCGGAGAGCCTGATTTTGACTCTTTCAACAGGATAGTTCTGCAGTCAGCTCCCGGCGCAAACGGTGTCAGGATAGTCCCCCTTTTCCAGGGATGCGGATCACGTGACTGGAATCTTAACGCAAGAGCTGAATTCACCCATATATCACTTGGCAATACCAGAGTCGACCTGGCGAGAGCAATGCTTGAGGGCATCGCAGCAGAAATTGCAAAGAGCGTCAGATCCCTTCCCAGAAAATGCCAAGAAGCGTCAAGAATATATATCGGCGGGGGTCTTACAAAGAGCGAACTGTTCGACCAGATCCTTTGCGACATGCTTGGAAAGAAGTTGGTGCGGTATGACGATTCGCAGGCAACCGCCATTGGATCCTGGATATCCGCCGCGGTAACGTTAGGGATGTATCCCGATTATAAGACTGCGTTTGAAATGGCCCGAGAGGGATCACGGATGCGCGTTTACGAGCCGGACGCCGGACTTCACAGTTTTTACCGGAAGGTCATTGACGACACCGAGGCCGTATACGAAGCACTCAAGTGACAATACATATCATGCAAAAGCAATACCGGCCGATAAGGCCGGTATTTTCAGTATTCCGTTGTTTTTATCAGTCCGGAGTGGTATCGAGTCCCCACTGTCCGAATAGGTAATTGTAGAACGGAGGGCGAGGGAAATCTCCTTCAACGATAGGGTTGAAGTTGCCTCTTGCTCCGAGATTGAGCCAGAACTCGACTCCATTGTAGAATTCCTCATCGCGCTGGTAAGGTATCGAGAATATGATATCGTCTTCAGGTGTGTACGCGCGTGCGAGCTCGCCCGGGTCAGGCAATGTTATGCGGTATTCTCCTTCCTGCAGCGGAGGGATTATCGAGAATATGCACGAATCGAAGCAAGTGAATATGTTCGGCGTAGGCACTCCGGTCTGGCTCTTGATGGCCATCAATACCTTGAGAAGCTGATGGTTCTTGCAGTAGACAAGAGTCACATCAGGCTCGAAATCAGCCTTGTCCAAAGGAGCGATCAGCAGTCCCTTGTACTTTCCCATAGGAAGGCGCGGCAGGTTCTCGAGGAACTGCTTGCCCTTCTCAGGATCGGCTATCTCTATTCTGTCGGCTACGGCATCGAAAGCCGGTGTGTCTCTTTCCCACGGCACCATGCCGAAGCATATCAAAGGGCTCCAGCACCAGTGGTCTTCCTTGGTCATGTATATCGTCCTGTTCTCCCTGCGGCAAATGGCGAATGCCTGGCATGGGGCCGAGTGTTTGCCCGTCTGCGACAGAGGGCGCAGAGCGTCGGCAGGAACGAGATGCTCGTTGCCATCTTCGATCAGCTTTACGGCAATTGCAGGATAGCGGACATGCATGTACTCGTACAGCAGATCCTGTTTTTCTTTATTAGTCTTAGACATGTTATGACCTCCGTTGTAAGATTCTTTCAGTATATTTCAATTCCTTAAAGGAATACCTTGTCCAGTTTGTCGCGAAGGAATTCGCAGGATGCCTTCATGTTCTCTTCCCAGTGCTCCGGATCGTCGCACCAGAATTCTCCGTTGAACATCCTTACGCCCAACTGTTTGAGTATGGTTATATCAGATATATAATCCGTCAGGCCGGTTCCCCACGGAACACTTCTGTCCTTGCCCGGCTTTGTCTCCTTAAGGTGGGCCGCCAGGATGTGTCCTGTCCCGGTGAGAAGATCATCCTCAACACTTTTTTCATAACCGAAGTCATTGCGCGCTCCGGCAAGGTTTCCGATATCAGGATAGACGCCGAGAAATGGGCTGCCGACCATGTTCACATAGCTCATGGCCTTCTCGACCGTGTCGATGAAGGTCCTGTCCATCATGGTCTCGAATCCGAGCATAACTCCCCTGCGGGCCGCCATCTGAGAAGCGATCTTCAGGTTCTTTATGAACTCCGCACGTGTCTCCTCATTTGACTCCTCATAATAGCAGTCATAGCCCGCAAGCTGTATTATCCTTATTCCCAGATCCGCTGCAAAATCTATCGCCTTTTCCATGATCTCCATGGCCTTCTCATGTTTTTCTTTCCCGAGAGAGCCAAGCGAGAAGCGGCGCTGCGCGCTGAAGCACATGGTATATATGGGTGTTCCAGTCTTCTTCATGAGACGGACCATCTCTTCTTTTTCTTCCTTGGACCAGTAGAGGCGGGATATCTTTTCATCAGTCTCGTCTATTGATATCTCTACCCAGTCAAAGCCTGCTCTTTTGCAGGCGTTCAGCTTTTCTTCCCAGCTGAGATCCTTGGGCATTGCCTTTTCGTACATGCCCAGCAGATAAGGTCTACTTCTGTCCATAATACGCTCCCGGTCCGTGCTTGCGCTTGTAGTGTTTGTCCAACAGCTCCTGCTGCATGCGTCCTATCTCAGGATTTATTAGTATGGCTCTGTATGCCATTTTGGCGCACTCTTCCAAAACAACCGCATTGTGAACGGCATTATTCGCATCTGTGCCCCATACGAACGGTCCGTGCGAGTGGACCAGAACACCCGGCACCCGGTCCGGATCGATCCCTCTATCCCTGAATTCCCGTATGATCACATTGCCTGTCTCAAGCTCATACTCTCCGGCTATCTCTTCACCGGTCATCCTTCGGGTGCATGGGACATCGCCGTAAAAATAATCCGCCTGTGTCGTGCCAAGTGCAGGAATATCCCTTCCTGCCTGTGCCCAGCTGGTTGCATAGCTGCTGTGCGTGTGCACGACACCCCCGATATTCGGAAACGCCCTGTACAGCGCGACATGGGTAGGAGTATCGCTGCTTGGTTTGAGGTGTCCCTCAACTACTTTTCCGTCAAGATCCACCACTACCATGTCTTCCGGTCTCATGTGGCTGTATTCCACTCCTGACGGCTTGATGACCACCAGTCCGCTCTCACGGTCTATCGCACTGACATTTCCCCATGTGAATGTGATGAGACCGTATTCGGGGAGCAGGAGATTGGCCCTGCATACTTCCTCTTTTAGTTTTTCAAGCATCTGTCTTCTCCTCAAGCGATTCATTCAGTAACGATGTATACCGCGGCTTCATTCAGTGTATGGTTTGCAGCAAGGATAAGATCGTATCCGTCGCAGTTGACAACGTCCACATTAGCAGGGCCGCCGTTATCTACGACAGTCACCTTGAATTCTCCGTCCTCATAAGTGGTTACAAAGAGCTCGCAGTCCATTCTGCGCACTCCCGCAACAAAGGCCGGCTTCCCGGCAAGCCTGCGTCCCACAAGCGTGTGCGCAAAATCGATTTCATTGCCGTATTCCCAGACCTGTCTGTATTCTCCGTTTTCATCGAGGTGGTATATCCTGATCTTGTTTCCGTGGAACGGCTCAATGGTCATAATCTCTTCAAGTCCGTCACCGTCTATGTCAATGGTGGCGATCTCGCTGATCATTCCGTCAAGGATCTTTTCGACCTTCCACGTCTCTGTCTCGCTGTAAGGAGGTGTCACTCTCAACACGCCTTGGTCTGAACCGAAGTATCCGCATACTTTTCCGTCATGGCTTCCTCTCCAGTATCCGTGATTCCTGTAGCATCCGTCGGCAAGCAGTTGGAGCTCGAACGGCTGGCTGAGGTCTTCAGGCAGTTCAGCAACATATATCTGTCCCGGACGTGACCAGTCTTCCTTATTGTCCTTGTCTCGTGCTATGACGGCGCAGATTATATAGTCCCTGTCATTGACATGATAAATGTCAAAACGGTGGACGAAAGGCAGAGGGAACAGGTCCCTTATCTCCCATCCTTCTTCGGTCTTCTTTCCGTGTACTATCTTGGCCTGTGACGGTGAGACCTTCAGGTAGAACTCGTTGACTGCAAGGAACTCTCCCTTTCTTGTTTCGAAAGGTATTATCGACATGCAGCCGCCTCTGTCGAGCCAGAGCGTCTCCCTGTTTTCGAAGCGGTCTCCATAGTATGCGTACGCCTCGCTTTCAGGGTTCTCGCTGGCAAAAAGGGCATAGAACCTGCCGTCGATCGTTATGTGCCCTGCACAGTAGCAGCGCACTATGTCGTCTAAATGGATCTTTTCAAAATGCATATTTCGTGCCTCCGTTATTGTCTATCAGTATATCATACCCTGTTTTGGATGTACACCGACACGGTACGGATATAAAAGCAGAAGTCAGCCTGATCCTATTTCAGGCTGACAAAACGCCGATTCAATAATATGATCATTTCCGTCAGTTTCTAAAAATGAAACCAACAGACAGCTTACCAGACTTCTTCCAGTTCGATTGGATCATCTAAACTGTTCATGTTTGACAGATCGACTGTTTTCGCCGCGTTAAAAGTTCCGATCGCTCTGCCGAAGCTGTGCCACAGGATCTGCTTATATACCTTATTGACAACTATCGGACAGTGCGGGACATATGCCGGGAAATAGCATAGCGTGGGTTTGTTGATCTTGAACGGATGCCCTCCGACATACTGCGTTATGTCAGCTCCAAGTTCATACGGATGCCATGCATCCGTGCCATAGTAGCCCAGAGCTTCAGGATATCCGTGCGTATGGCCTCTCCTGACGTACAGCCATGCTTTTCCTGTTTCAAAAAAGCGGCGCATTATTCCGCTGATGTCACCCTTCATCGTCTTGTTGGCAAGACACTTGATCACCCAGTGCTGCGGCTCATTGACATCCGGATCCGGGTTGCCTGTAGTGTCAGCATTGTTGTATATGATTATTTCCTCTAACGGAAGCACATCCTCTGTCTTCCAGTATCTTTCAGGTACTCCAACATGTTCCTTTCCGAATCCGGCGACATACGAGAACACCGGTGTCTTCACGTCCGTGATGGTAATGTTGCCATGCGGAACAAAGGCCGGGATCTGGATCTTGCAGGGTCTCGAGACCGTAAGCGTCTGCCCGTTGATCTCCATGGTCACCGTTGCATCCAAAGCCTCGTCATCATTGTTCAGACTCATGAAGCAGAACAGTTCGTTATATGGAAGCGCGTATATAGTATCACATATGACATAGTCATGGCGATAATAGCAGCTCTCATAGAAATAGTCCATCATCGGATGGTCCTTTGAGCATATAAGCTCGATCTTTGCATCCTCATCCGTGATAGGGCGCTCTATCGGATGGAGCAGATATTTCTCAAAAAGATGACTCATCTGTTGTTCTCCTTTCTCTTTTACCAAGGCTTTACAAGGCCAAATCCGTCCGGTTCTTCGCTTTCAAGGTCTGTCCGCGTATATGAACCGAAACTGTGTCCTGCCGAATGCCATATGCAACCTTTTCCGATCCTGACAGCCTTAACCGGACAGTGTACGACATGAGGAGCAATGTACAGGGCCGTAGGTTCCGTTATCCTGTATTCCTCTCCGCCGATATACCGCAGGAATTCTCCGTCCAGATCATACGGCCTCTCAGGATCACTTCCGTAAATGCAGAGGATCTCTGGGAATTCGTGGAAATGCCTGTTGGAAATATCCAGGCTTCCTCCCTGCTCCAGCTTCCTGACTGTACTGTAGACGTCTCCCTTTAGGGTCTCATTCGGAAGGCATTCGAAGACAATATCTCCCATTCCGGAGTTTCCGGCATAGACCACCATATCCTCGAGAGGAACAATGTCTTCTCTTTTCCAGTTCTCTTCAGGGAGAGCCACATGCTCTCTTCCGGCACCTGTTACGAAAAAGAATACCGGGTTCTTCAAGCCTGTGATCTCAACTGGGCCGTGCGGGACAAGAGCAGGGATCTCGATCATGAAGCTTTTATCTGACACATACTTCTGACCGTTCACTGTAATGCTGACTGTGGCTCCGAGCTCGCTGCCCTTGCCTGAAGCATTCATAAAACAGAATAGTTCATCACAGGAAAGAGCGTATTCCCTTTTTGCTATCACCCGGTCGTCGAGATAGAATGCGCTCTCATAGAAAAAACTCATCATCTCATTGTCCTTGGATCTGATAAGGTCTATCTTTGCAGTCTTTTCCGAGCCAGGTCTCCTGATTGGGTGAAACAGGTACTTTTCATAATATCTGTCCATATGTTTCTCCTTTTTCCGTCTGTCAAAAAAGTCTTTTCCGCTTTGCAATTTGATTTGATTATATCAAAGCAAGTTTTGCTGTTCAATCAAAAATACTGACATAAAAAGAAAAACAGGCCCGCACCGTCCCTTCGGGACTCTTGCGGGTCTAATCGTCATTTAAACTATATCCTCTTGTTGAGCAGCACGTCGCTGATCATGGCAGCTGTAAAGGTCAGGATACCGAATATCACTACCATTGCCAGATCGCTCAGAAGGCTCATCCTGGCGTATGTGGCTACGTATTCAGCACTTCTTTCGGAAACCTTGGCGGTGGCCTTTACCGTCGCAAGGACGTTCTTTGTGGCCCATCGTCCGGTGTATATCTCAACATCGAAGGTGACGGTCGAAAGGTCTTCGCTGATGTCAGGGTTGGTGAAGTTGAACCTTATTCCCCTGTCATCATCGCCCTTTGTCAGGAATATGGAAACATCCGGACATACCAGATCGCTCTTTTTGACATAGAGCCTGCCCTTTTTGTCAATGCTCATCTCCTCATCGGCCGACAGAGCTATATACTGTCCGGTAAAGGAGATCCTCTTGTAATTTGAAAATGCCCAGTCAAGAAGGGCTGTGGTGTCTTTCCATTTGTCGGCCCTGTTTATGCTCTTCATGACGACGCATATGAGCTTCAGGCCGTCTCTCTCGCAGCATGTCACCATCGTATGCGCAGCTTCTTCGGTCCATCCGACCTTGCTCATTACAAGACCCTCGCACGGCGTGACTCCGTTGATATACCAGTTCTGGGAGTGGAATACTCTCTCCTGGCTCTTCAGATTCGTTCCGGGCATGGCATAGGTCTCTGCCGAAAAGATAGTATTGAAAAGATCGTATTTGACCCGTTCCCTGGTGATCATAGCCAGGTCATAAGCCGTGGTATAGTGATTGTCATCAGGAAGTCCCGAAGCGTTCACAAAGTTGGAGTTCTTTGCGCCCGCCTGTTTTGCTCTTTCATTCATGAGCTGGCCGAGAGGTTTGTTGGCCTTTGCGCTGATGTATTCTCCTATGACATTGGCCGCATCATTGGCGCTTTCTATGGACATGGCGTACATTGCCTGTTCAAGGGTGATTTGTTCGTCTACGGCAAGGGCAATATGGCTGGATGATCCGACCGGGATCAGGGCTTCATAGCTCGCAGTAAGGACATCGTTCATGTCACCCAGCTCCACCGCCAGGAGGCCCGTCAGGACCTTCGTGGTGGACGCAGGGTACATTACCTTGTCCATATCCTTGTTGTACAGCACCTGACCGGACTCGGCATCGATAAGCACTGCAGTCTCGCTTATGATCCGAGGGGCTGCGTCAGCATATGCATATATGGGAAGAGCGTTAAAAAAAACAAGCAGTACACATACCGCTACGGCAAGGAATCTTTTCATTGACCTCTGTTGATTCTTTCGAAATTTGACCTTCATATTATACATTCACTGTCCGATAAACTTCAAGTTAGAATTGCTTAATTAATGCCCTGCGCTCCAACTTTCACACATGGCAGCCTTGTTGTCATTTTCCGATAAATGTGATATTCTAATAACATACTGAAATCATAGGCAGGATCATAATGAAGATCTCAACAAAAGGACGCTACGCTCTTCGTGTCATGGTCGATCTGGCACGGCATTATCCCGGGGACAAGGTCCCTTTGCTTGATATTGCCCAAAGGCAGGATATCAGCGAAAAATACCTTGAGAGCATCGTAGCGTCACTGTCTAAAGCAGGCCTTGTCGACGCCACAAGAGGAAAGGGCGGAGGATATCGTCTTATAAAGGATCCCCGCGATTATACGGTAATGGAGATACTCAGATCGTCTGAAGGCTCCATTGCCCCAGTCGCCTGTCTTGATGATGACGGAGACGGGTGCGAGAGGATGGACTCATGCCCGACTCTTCCAATGTGGAAACAGCTGTATGAGGTGATCGAAAACTACTTCAATGGAGTCACGCTCGAGGATCTTGCCAACGGAAAGATCGAATTCTGATATTACTGATAAACCGGCTGCATGGCAGCCGGTTTTTTACATAAGCGGAGACATTATCCTCAGAACGACCTGAGCTACTCGTTTTACCGGATTTGTCTTCTTCAGATCCTCTGCGGTGACCTGGTGACACTGCTCCAGCGTCTTCAGGATATCATCCCTGACCTCGTCCACCAGGCTGTTGCCGTAGAATGCACAGCAGTTCTCAAAATTCAGATACAGGGACCTGTAATCTGTATTGCAGCTTCCGACCACTGCAAAGCTGTCATCGGACACATACATCTTTGCATGCATGAATCCGGGAGTATACTCATAAACTTTTACCCCCGACTCGAGCAGGGTCCTGTAGTAACTCTGCGTCACGTAATAGACATATTTCTTGTCCGGTATCCCGGGAACGATTATCCTGACATCGATCCCGCTCTGACCTGCCAGCTTAATTGCTTCGGTGAGTTCATAGTCAAGGGCAAGATAGGGAGTCGTCAGATAAACATAACGGTTTGCGTTATTGATCGCAGACAGATAAACATTCTTGCAGATATTGATCCTATCTGTAGGCATGTCGTGATACGGTTGAACGAATCCATCCCTGAAAAGCGTTACTGAAGGTCTGTACAGACTGTAATCATCTCTCTCGCCCGTAACCGACTCCCAGCTTTGCAGGAATATCGTCGTCTCGCCGAATACGGCATCTCCTTCTATCCTGTACCCTGTATCCTTCCAGACTCCAAACCTTTCAATTATGTTCGCATATTCGTCGGCTATGTTCAGACCGCCTCCGTATGCAATATTGGAATCTATCACCGTAAGCTTCCTGTGATCCCTATGGTTAAGCCGCATATACTTTCCAATGTGTATTGACAGCTTTGGCTCATTGAATACGGCTACTTTGATTCCTTTGCTCCTCAGGTCATCTTCAAATCCGTCCGGAAGGGTCGCTACGCAGCCGAATCCGTCATAAAGAATCCTGACGTCGACTCCCCGCTCTGCTTTCTCACAGAGCAGCCGGAATATCTTGTTCCATATATATCCGTCATCAAATATGAAATACTGCATGAATATGCTTTTTCTGGCATTGCTGATGTCCTTAAGCAGATCTCTGTACAGTGCTGCGCCGGTAGAGTAGTATCTGGTATCCGTATTCGTGTATGGAGCAGCTCCGGCCATCCTTCTCAGAAACTGTGCCTGCTTGCCAAGATCCTTGTCCATGGAAGCGATCATACGGATCTCTCTTTCATTTCTCGGTACGGACTCTCGGGATCTTCTTTCTGCCCTTTCGAATCTCTGCCTCTCCTTCGCCGTCAGTTTCTGCGTTCCGAAAAGCCGGTAAAAAAGAGCTCCTGTCACGGGGAAGACCGTCATGAATACTGTCCATGTTATCTTATATGACGGATTGATGCCGTCCCGCTCCAGGTAAAACAAAACGACAAAAACACTGAACAACACCATGGCAACATATATCCACGGGCTGAGACCTCTGACGCTTATGATTATCTGATAAAAGATATATATCTGCCGCATCGCCAAAAGCGCGATGACCGTTACTTTTGAGAACAGCAGTCTGAACAGCTTCTTCATGTTTTTCTTCCTATCCTATGGTTTCAGTATATACCGGATTTGAGAACAGATTGTGACAGGAATAATGAAAAGGCACACCTTTCGGTGTGCCTTCTCTATACAGACTGATATCTTTTAACTATGTTACTAGCATAGTTGGAATAATTTTGGCTTAAATGTATTACTCCAGTGTGTATGTAGGATTCATGTGGATCTTTCCAGTCTTATTGAGCCAGTAGGCAAGACCGAAGGATACTACGAATGTTACTACGTTGATGATCATGATCTGAGGGGTCAGACCGTTCAGGTTCATTCTGGCCTGGATGAGCATTACGAATGCTGTGAGACCAAGCATGAGGTACATGACTGGTGTAGGAACGTGGTAAGGTGACTTCTCCCACTGCTCAGGGAACAGCTTAGGAATTCTGGCTATTGACAGAGCGGTAATGAATCCAGTTACGTTACCGATAATGAGTGACCACTTACCGATTGTACCAACATCGAATCCTGAGAGCAGAACTGCTGCGTTAACAATGTATCTGAGTAAGAGGTAGCCAACAGGTGTGCCGTGCTTGTTCAGACGTCCGAGGATCTCTGGGAACCAACCGTCACCAGCTGCCTGTGAGAATGGACGGAAGCCGGAAGCGATTGAGGAGTTCAGAGTTGTACCAAGAGCGAAGCAAGCACCGCCGATTACGAAGAAGTAGTACAGAGGTGTAGGCAGGATCTGCTTTGCGATAGGAGCGAGGTTGCCAGCAGCGATAACTTCGTCTGTAGGCATAACACCACCGATAACGCAAGCCATGAAGGCGTACAGAACTGCAACAGCAAGTGTTGAGATGATAACAACAATAGGGATATCCTTCTTAGGATTCTTTGCTTCAGCCGAGAATGCCATGATAACTGTAGCACCGCCAGTAGCGAATGTCAGGTAAGAAGCAGCCTCGAGCAGACCGGTGATACCCTTTGTCATCAGAGGCTGGCCGAACAGCTCGTTGCCGAAGTATCCTGACCAGTGAACTCTAGGAAGACCGAATACTGTGAAGATGATCAGAGCTGCAATCAGGAAGTAGAACATGAACTTCTGAACTCTTGCCATCCAGCCTGTTCCGAAGTAGTTCAGAACGACGAAGATTGTCAGCATGATGAAGGACCACAGAATCTGTGCGTCTTTAATTGCAGGGATCAGCATTGAAAGGTAAGAAACAAGACCCTTTGCGAAGATACCCAGTGACATGGCACCAAGCAGACCGACATACTGCAGGAAGCCTGAATATACAGGGCTTACGAAAACGGCAGCCTGGCTGTAAACACCACCGTGGAAACGGGCTACTGACGATACGAAGATCGTAGGGATAGCACCGAAAACTGTAAATACGGCGGCGATAACGAATGCGATGTTAACTGAACGACCGGTCATGCCCAAAGCGGCAATCGACATCGTCATAACACCGGCACCGATGATCTGACCAACGGCTATGGCCATAAGGTCCATAAAGCCCAAGGTCTTTTCAACATTCATATTAGCCATAAAATTTTCTCCTTAAAAAAACTTTTATCTTTTAGGTGCGCCAGTCTGTCTTGCACACCCACTTATGTGATTATAATACAGTTTTCACTTCACAAACTCAACATATTTTTCAAATCGCTGTCTTTTTTTGGCGATTTAGTTATTTTTTTGTTAACAAATTATGAACTTTGACAACAGTTTTCCTATTGACTGAAAAATGGTTCGGTTTTTTGCACAAAAACACCGCTTGCCTTTTGACACCCGTTGTTAATAAATTGTCATTTTTGGCTGTTTTCCAGGTCAAATAGCAGCTTTTCTATGCGGTCGAGCGCCTCTTTGAGGTCTTTCATGCTGACCGTGCAGGAGATCCTGAAGTGATGCTTGCCGCTCGGTCCGAAAGCTATACCCGGTATGACCTTTATGTGGCATTTCTCCCTTAGGAGTGCCGTAAAGGCCGTTCCGTCCATCCCCGTCTTCTCTACTGAAGGGAATATATAGAATGTCCCGTTCACCGGCAGAACCTCTATCATCGGCATCTTCGAAAGCCTTTCATATGCATAGTCGACTCTTTCCCTGAATGTATTTGATATCTCGTCCTCAAACTCGTTAAAGTGCCTGAAGGCATGGAGCATGGCTCTCTGGGATATCGAAGGTGAAGAATAGGTCGTGCCCTCAACTATCCGCTTCGCGGCCATTATGATGTCATCATCGGCAACGATATTGCCTATCCTCATTCCTGTCATCACAAAGTTCTTTGAACCGGAGTTTACCGTAACGGTCCTTTCAAACATACCTTCAAGACTGGCTATCGGAATGAACTTCTTTGTGTAGTCGAAGGAAGTGTATATATCATCAGCAAACACCACGAGATCATGTCTCTTTGCGAAGTCTGCCACCCGCTCAAGCGTTTCAAGCGTATACGCCGCTCCCGTTGGGTTGTTTGGGTTGTTGATGATCAACGCCTTCGTCCTGGGAGTGACCGCCTTTTCCAGTCTGTCTATGTTGATCTGGAAGCCTTCGGAGAACAGCGTACTGACCAGAACAGGAACTCCGCCTGCCATTTCGACCGCATCGGCATACGGCATGAAATACGGTTCTATGATAAGCACCTCGTCTCCTGGATCAAGACATGCCTGACAGGTGACATACATTCCGAACTGTCCCGAAGTCACTACACAGACATTGGAATCCCTGATATCCATGCCGTATCTTTCCTTATAGAACCTGCATATCTCCGCCCTCAATTCGGGATAGCCTCTTGTATCGGTGTACTTGGTATGTCCTGCATAGCCGTCTGCAAAAGCTGCATCCAGCACGACCTTCGGTGTTATGATATCCGGATCGCCTATGTTGAGATAAATGGTATCCTCAGGATCTGCGCTTCCGGACCGGAAGACATCGGGAGCCCAATCTCTCTGATACTTCTTTGCGAGATATTTCTTGCTCATTTTAACTTACCGCCTTTATTTCCTTTTTATATATTATATATCATATATCATTCCAAAGCAAAAAGACGGTGCAATGCACCGCCCTTTATCATTATTTTGCCTTACTGATCTTCTTCGGTAAGCACGTATACTTCCACGCTCTCGATCGTTATGTCCTTGAGAGGCCTGTCATTCTCATCAGTCTTCGCTTCACTGATCTTATACAGCACGTCAAGACCTTCATAGACCTGGCCGAACACTGTATATCTGTAATCTAACGAGGGAACTCCTCCGGCCTGCTTATACGTGTCTATGACTTCTTCTCTCCAGCCGGCTGATTGCATGCTTGAAACATTGCTGTCGCTTATCTGTCCCACCGGCGTGACTACAAAGAAGAACTGGCTGCCGTTGGTATCGCTGCCGTGGTTTGCCATCGACAGTGCTCCTGTGTAGTTATGAAGCAGGTCAGTAAATTCATCCGTGAACGGAACTCCCCAGCAGCTTTGGCCTCCTCCGCTCGAACCGTCAGGTGAGCCGGACTGGACTACAAAATTCTCGATGACTCTGTGAAACGTGATCCCGTCGTAATAACCTGACGATGCCAACTGCTTGAAATTCTCTACCGCCTTTGGCGCCAGTTCCGGAAAAAGTATCACCTTTACGGTGCCTCTGCTGGTCTTGATGACCGCGACAGTGTCGCCGGCTTCCGGTTTCTGAAACTGAACTTCGGCTGAAGTTACGTTTCCGAGATCTCCGCTCTTGCCGGAGGATTTTGAGCATGCCGTCAGCATTATGAGCGCAACGGCGAACCGGATCATTATCTTCTTAAACATATGCTGGTATTCCTGTTCCTATATTTATTATATACATATTAACATATCACAGCCGGATTGAGAATCGAAAAGAATTTTGCCGTTGCAAAAAGAGCCGGTCTTGCCGGCTCCTTGCTTTCTGCAGATCATTTGCTGCACTTTTCGATGAAGACCTTGAAGAGATCTCTGAATCTCTTTTCATCCTGCATTCTCTCCGGGTGGCACTGAAGGCAAAGGATAGAGCCGTCCTCGTTCTCCATCGCTTCCGGTATACCGTCCGGAGCCCTTCCGACGATCCTGAAACCTTCAGCCAGGTCCTTGACAGCCTGGTGGTGGGAAGTGTTTATCCTGATCTCCCCGTCTCCCAGTATCTCCGCGAGATGACTTCCCCGGTCAAGCTGCATCGTATGATAATTCTCTACGCCGCCGGGAAGCATTGAGTGAAATATCTCCTTGCCGTACTGGGAAGGAATGTCCTGATAAAGCGTTCCTCCGAATATTACATTCATGATCTGCATTCCGCGGCAGATCGCGAGGATAGGCTTTCCCTGCCTGATGGTCTCTTTGATAAGCGCGATATCGTACTCGTCATCTGTCAGTACGCTGGTGCCGCATACAGGGAGTCTTTCTTCCCTGTAAAGCGTCGGCTCTACGTCTGCACCGCCCGGGACGACCAGTCCGTCGAGCATCTCGACCACTTCCTTAACATTATCAGTGGTCTTGTAACAAGGCAGGTAGACTGCTCTTCCGCCGGCTGCGTCTATCGCATCGGCATATGTCGTTCTCTGGGAATACATTGCCCGGTTGAACACAATCGGGGCACTGACTCCAATGATAGGTTTTGCCATGATCTGTTTCTCCTTGTCTTTATTTAGCTTGATTATACTTTTTTGATGTTCCCAGTGCAA
This sequence comes from uncultured Oscillospiraceae bacterium, assembly GCA_964507095.1. Lineage (GTDB taxonomy): Bacteria > Bacillota > Clostridia > Oscillospirales > Ruminococcaceae > RGIG3102. The sequence continues at coordinate 56,161 of CAZDOS010000002.1, forward strand.
CATAAAAAGGCGGGCCGAAGCCCGCCGGGGTTTTATTTTCTGCACTTGTCCACAAAGACCTTGAACAGTTCTCTGAAGACTTCCCTGTCCTGCATCAGCTCAGGATGCCACTGTACGCCGAGGAACGAACCGTCTTCCTTCTCTATAGCCTCAACTACTCCGTCAGGGGCCGTTCCGACAAGGATAAGTCCGGGAGCGACGTCCTTGACTGCCTGATGGTGGGAAGTGTTGGTCTCAACGGTCGTACCGAAGATCTTTGACAGGTTGGTTCCCTCCTTGATCTTGACTTCATGGAAGTTCTGCTTTCCGTCCGCATCGAACATGGAGTGGTTGATCTCCTTGCCAATCTGGGAAGGGATGTCCTGCCACATGGTTCCTCCGAACCGGACATTGGATATCTGCATGCCTCTGCATATACCCAGTATCGGCTTGCCCTGTCTTGTTGCCTCTTTGACAAGTGCGATATCGTAGTTATCGTCTGTAAGAACGCTCTTTCCGCACTCAGGGATCCTCTCGTAACCGTAGAGGGAAGGCTCAACATCAGCTCCGCCCGGCATGATCAGTCCGTCTACCATGTCGACAATGGCCCGAACATCTTCTGTCGTGCTCATGCACGGAAGAAGTATCGGTCTTCCGCCTGCTGCGGCTACTGCCGCAGGATAAGTGACTCTCTGTGAGAACATCCTCTCGTCAAAAACGACAGGTGCGCTGATTCCTATTATCGGTTTTCTCATTTTAAAAACTCCTTGCGATTTGTTTGTTGCGTTAATTATATATCAAATACTTATTTTGCACAACCTGAAGCTCTCTGTTCGTCGGAAATCGGCAGTCGTGCCCTGTGTTGACGGGGTAAATGATTATGGTGTAAGATATACCCAGTCCAAAAAGGAGATCTGTAAATGAGTAACGAAGATCTGTATTACGATGACATGCCCACCATACTCACTCTGACTGATGAAGACGACGTCACCTATCAGTTTGAAGTGATCGACGAGCTCGAGCATAACGGCGAGCACTATACTGCATGTCTCGAATACTTTGACGATCCAAAAAAAGCTCTGGAAGCCGATCCTGTCCTGATAATCTTCAGAATGGGTGATCCGGATGAAGAAGGTCTCAACACCTTTGATGTCGTAGATGACGACGATGAATATCTGGAGATCGGTCGGATCTTCGAGAAGAGATTCGAAGAATCCTATTTCGATGATGACGAGCTGAACTGATCATTGCTTATAGGCCTGCCGGGTGCGATAAAAATACTGCTATTTTTAAATCCTCAAACTTTATTAATCGGAAGCTGTTCGTTTGTCCGGGGATTGTAGACCTCCCCTTACGGGACGAAGGGAACGCGAAACGGACTCCACAGCGTATCCACCCTGGCTTTACAGACCGGGTTCTAATCTAGCAGGAACGGCCAGGCGGGTTTATATCTAAAAACAACGGCGGCCAATATTGGCCGCATTGATAATATCCGATTATACAGATCGTTGATTTGTATATTTATATTCCATTTTATTGAACGGAGCGTAATATGTCCTGGGATGAAAGAAACAGGCTGGTCCTGGGTAACCGGACCTATGAGAAGATAACGGACCATCATGTACTGATAGTCGGAGTCGGAGGGGTCGGCGGCGCCGTCCTCGAGGCTCTGGCAAGATTCGGCATGAAAAGGATCACGGTCATCGACTTTGATACCGTGGATGAGACCAACCTTAACAGACAGCTTATTTCCAACCGTTCAAACATAGGGGAGCTCAAGGTTGATGTGGCGGCAGAAAGAGTTCGCTCCATCAATCCCGACTGTGAAATTAGAGGCTTCAATGTCTTTCTCAACGAGGAGAACCTGACCCTTGTAAGGGAACTCCAGCCTGATTATGTTATCGATGCCATCGACTCCGTCAGGTCAAAGCTGGACCTTATACGGTTCTGCAGGGAAAACGGCATTCCCATCGTTTCTTCCATGGGAACAGGCAACAGATTCTCTCCGGAGGGCTTTGTCATAGACAAGGTAGAAAACTCGGCCGGCAACGGCTGCGGCCTGTCAAGAGTCATGCGAAGAGAGCTTAGAAAGAGAGGCATAGAAGGCCATATCTCTCTTTTCAACAGGTTCCCGCCGGATTCTTCCCAGGTCCTAGACTCAACCGGAGGAAGGCACGCGCCGGGGAGCACCGTGTTTGCTCCCAATACCGCCGGTCTTCTGCTGGCAAGCTATGTGTGCAGGAAATTGGCTGAATAATGACAAAAGACGGTGCGCTGAGCACCGCCTTTTTTGTTTTATCTTTATCCGCGCTTTCCGAAAGCAGCCTTTCCCGGCCATACAGCAGCATCCCCGAGCTCCTGCTCGATCCTGATGAGCTGGTTGTACTTCGCTACACGCTCTCCCCTTGAAGGAGCTCCTGTCTTGATCTGGCATGTGTTGAGAGCAACGGCAAGATCCGCGATGGTCGTGTCTTCTGTCTCGCCCGAACGGTGTGATACAACTGCTGTGTATCCCGCCTTATGCGCCATCTTGATGGCTTCAAGAGTCTCTGAGATAGTGCCGATCTGGTTGAGCTTGATGAGGATTGAGTTTCCGCATCCGAGCTCGATGCCCTTTGCGAGCCTGTCTGTATTTGTAACGAACAGGTCATCGCCTACAAGCTGAAGCTTGTCGCCCAGCTTCTCCGTCATCTTCTTCCAGCCTTCCCAGTCTTCCTCATCGAGACCGTCCTCGATGGAAGCTACAGGGTACTTCTCAACAAGTTTCCGCCAATGCTCGATAAGCTCTTCGCTCGTGAAGTCCTTGCCGGACTTTGGCTGATGATAGAAGCCCTTGCCCTTTTCACTCTTCCACTCAGAGGCTGCAGCGTCCATTGCAAGAACGAAATCCTCGCCAGGCTTATATCCTGCCTTCTCAATCGCCTTTAAGATATGCTCGATCGCATCTTCGTCTCCGGACAGGTCCGGGGCAAAGCCGCCCTCATCACCTACGGATGTGGCTCTTCCCTCGCTCTTGAGCAGGGACTGAAGCGAATGGAACACTTCAGCACACCAGCGCAGTCCTTCCTCGAATGAAGGCGCACCGACAGGCATGATCATGAATTCCTGAGTGTCGACGCTGTTTCCTGCATGGGCTCCGCCGTTAAGGATATTCATCATCGGAACAGGCAGCTTGTTGGCATTGATTCCGCCGAAATAACGGTAAAGCGGGATCCCGAGCGACTCAGAAAGTGCCCTTGCCAGAGCCAGTGAAACTGACAGTATGGCATTTGCGCCAAGCTTGGACTTGTCCTTTGTTCCGTCAAGAGCCATCATGATCTTCTCTGCCTTGAGGACATCGGCCTCTGTACCAATAAGCTTTGGAGCTATCTTCTCGTTGACATTGGCAACTGCCTTAAGCGTGCCCTTTCCGCCGTATTTCTTCTTGTCTCCATCCCTCAGTTCGAGCCGTTCGAACTCACCGGTAGAAGCTCCCGAAGGTGCTGCGCCGCGGGCGCTTGTTCCGTCGGAGAGAAGGACCTCTGCCTCGACTGTAGGATTGCCTCTCGAGTCGATGATCTGACGTGCGATCACATTCTCGATCTTAAGATATTTCTTCATAGTATTACCTCCCGAAAATGGGTTATTCTCTGTATCTTTGATTATACCACAGCATCTCGGTGCTTGCACAACAATAAATGCCTATATCCTTTAACAACATTTAAAAACTCACTCTCCCGCGTGGGAGAGTGAGCCTGTTATTCAGTTTTTGAAGCTGCCGCCTCTGCTGCTTCCTCCGAATCCGCCTGAGCGTGATGATCCCGATGAGGAACTCGAGCGGGACGAGCTTGACGAACCGGATGAGTGACTCGAGTGGGACGCACTGCTTGACGAGTAGCTCGAGCGGGACGGGCTGCTTGAGGAGTAGCTCGAACGGGATGATCCGCTTGAGAAACTGCCGCCTCTGCTGCTTCCTCCGAATCCGCCCGAACGTGAAGATGTCGAAGAAGAAGTGCCTGTGTACGGAGTCCTGTATGTATACGATGATCCGGAACGGTTGTTCGTGCTCGTATATGTGTTCCTGCCGCCGTAATAAGGGACATAGTAGGTGGTATTCCTGTTGTTGTACCCCCTGTTGTAGCCGTATCCCCTGTTATATCCGGCGGTGTTCATCCCGGGGGGGACGACTGTCGTTGCGCGGCGTCTGCGTCTGCCGGATGAGATGATCAGGATTATGATGATCACTATGATCAGTATTGCAAGGAACAGCACAAGTCTCGAGATGTATGCAGATGTGTTGTCACGCTCTGTCCTTCTCTCGATATTGGAACGCTGAGTGACCTTGATGCCATAGTAATCCTCATACATTCCGATGAGGTAGTTGAACGCCTTTCTGGTGCCGGCGTCAAGATCTCTCCTTGAGAAATCTTCCTCCGTGTAGCTGGCAAGAAGAATATCTGTCAGATCGGAATCCGAGAAAGCATACATCAGGGAATCTCCCTGCACTATGACCGCGTCAACGTCATTTACGGAAATAAGGAACACGCAGCTGTTGCCTGACAGGTTGGTGTCAAGCGCCAGATCGATGGCGACAGCCGAAAGGTCTCTTCCGTTTGCCGTGTCGATCGTTGCGACCTGTATCTCTCCTCCTATGAGAGAGTTCAGTCCGTTATTCATCTGCGTGATATATCTCTCAGTCGAGTCGGACAGGATATTTGCATTATCCTGGACATAGGCTCCCGAAGGAAGCACCTCGATATCGCTCACCGTGCTCTGAGGCCCTTTGAGATAGCCTCTGATGCCGGTGAAGATTATGACGATAGCCAGGACGCACCATGCTGTACTGCGTTTTTTGAAAAATTCCATTTCTTCTCCCAAATACCGTACCGTAAGAACAACTCAACGGTCTAGGCTCGTTAAAAGTATATTCATGCTCCGGCTCCGCAATGAACCGGAGCATGATGTATTCTGTAATCTATCAGGCCCTGAGCTCCATGAGCTTTGTTCTGAGTTCGCCTTCGATCCTGCTCAGCTCTGCCTCAGCCTCTCTGCGCTTTGCAGTGCCCTCTGTCTGGATCTTCATGACTTCATCAAGTGTCTCAATGAGCTGCCTGTTGGTGTGCTGGAGAGTCTCGATGTCGATGATTGCTCTCTCTGCTTCCCTGGCTGTTTCGATAGTGCTTGTCTTGAGAATGTCTGCATTCTTCTTGAGCATAGAGTTTGTGATCTCAGTGACCTCCTGCTGAGCCTTTGTGGCCTGGCGTGAGTGCTCAAGACCGAGAGCAAGGACCATCTGGTTCTTCCAGAGAGGAATCGTGTTGACCAAGCTGGACTGGATCTTCTCGATCATCAGTGTGTCGTTGTTCTGGAGCAGTCTGATCTGAGGACCCATCTGGATCGAGACCTGTCTTGTCAGTTCAAGGTCGTGGATCTTCTTTTCGAAACGGTTTACGAGATTTACCGTGTCATTGTATGCCTGAGCATCCTCAGGTGAACCTGACTCCTCAGCCTTCTTGCGGATCTCCTCAAGCTCATTCCGCTTGAAGGAAGCGATCCTCTTCTTGCCGGCGAGGATGTACATCGTCAGTTCCTTGTAGTACTTCTCGTTGAGAGCATACATCTGATCGAGCATTGCAACGTCCTTCATCAGGGTGACCTGATGCTTCTGAAGTGCCTCTACGATCCTCTCAACGTTCTTTTCAGCTGTGGAATACTTCGTCTGAAGAGCCTGAAGCGTGTCTGCCGGCTTCTTGAAAAGGCCGAGAAGTCCGCCCTTCTTCTCTCCGTTGCTGTCAAAGCCCTTGAGCTCGTTGACAAGCTTGGAAAGATCCTCGCCCACTTCGCCGAGGTCCTTTGTCCTTACGTTGTTCAGTGCGCTCTCCGAGAAGTTTGCGATGTTCTTCTGAGCGGCTGCACCGTACTGAAGCACCATTGTCGAGTTGGTGATATCGATCTTCTTTGAGAAGTCATCGACGATCTTTCTCTCTGCTTCTGACAGCTGGCTCTCGTCAAGCTTGATAGCCTGAAGATCCCTGCGCGCCTGAATGGCTGCAAGATCCTCAGCCGCAACTGCCTGCTCCATCTCCCGGATGACCGGTTCGAGCTGAAGTTCAGCCATCGGGCTTGCTTCGTTTTCAGGGTCGAGTGTCAGTGTAGGTGTGAATTCCTTCTTCTCATCCATTTTTCGTTTCTCCTTATATACTATGTATAAAATACTTATCATTGCTCCGCTTGCGCAGAGTTAATTCCAAATTAAGACCGCTGTCACGGTTTCTTATCACAGCGTGAGATGCAGCTGGTCGCCTTCACCGGAAAGTCCCTCGCTCTTCATCAGGTTCTCCATTACCGTTATGTCGGCTGATACGTCAAGCGCCTCGCCGGCAAAGAGGGTATCGAGCTGCTTGTGGAAGGCTTCGACCACAAGGTCCAGCGTATTCTCCACTTTCTGCATCGTGCCGGTGATGTTTTCTCCGCCGATGCCCTGGCTGGACAGCCTGTCATATGTCTGAAGAAGCTTGATCGTTGTCGGCAGATAGTAATTCTGGAACTGGCTTATCTGGCTGACTTCGTTTGGATGGGCGATCATGTAGTCATAGATCTTGGATGTCGTGTACTCCATGTCGTTTATCTGAGCCGATATCTTCTCATCCTCGATGGAAAGGTTCAGCTTTCTCATCTCGGTGACATACTCATCCCTCTGCTTGACAAGAGCGTCCACAGCCGGATTGCCTGTAGACTTTGTCTTGACTTCCTTGACCTCCTTTGCAGGTGTCTTGGTAGCCTTCTGTGTCTGTACCGGTGTCTCTGTTTCGGTCTCAGTATTTCTGGAGACGCCCTTCACCACGTTATACAGAACTGTCGCCGCGATTATGAGCGGCAGATATTCAAAGATGCTGTACAGAGGGAGGAATAATCCCCATAAGAGCCACAGCAGTGCAACGCTATATATAGGTGCGACTCCCCCGCGATTCCTTTTGCCCAATTTCATTTCTCCTTTCGGTATCCCGTGGCTGCCATGGGGTACCGTTTTGTCCAAATTTGATTATATTGACCTTTTGTGAAAAAAGTATATTAACACAAATCTTTAATAATTCTCTTACTTTTTGAGGCTGTCCCTGATCTCTCTGAGAAGGAGAACTTCCTCGCTTGGCTCTGGCTCGGGTTCCGGTTCCGGTTCCGGCTCCGGTGCAGGCTCTTCCTTTTTCTTCATGTTGTTGAGCGCCTTGACTATCATGAACACCACAAGAGCGATCAGAAGGAAATTGATGATGTTCTGAATGAACGTTCCGTAGTTTATTGCGGCTTCTGCGATCCCCGCAGCCTCATCGCCCGGCGTGAGAACTATCTTCAGGTTGTCAAAGTTCACCTTGCCGAGGGCAAGTCCGATTATCGGCATGAGCAGATCCTTAACAAGGCTGTTTACGATAGCCGTGAAGGCAGAACCGATGATGACACCGACTGCCATGTCCATCACGTTGCCCCTAGAGATGAACTGCTTGAATTCCCGAATCAAACCTTTCTTTTCCATTGTATCCTCCATCAGACTCTCCTCGGTATCGCCACCGTCGGAGAGACAATCATATATATAGATATACATTTGAATTATAATGTTTTTTCCCCGTTTTTACAACACGTTGAGGGCAAATATATATCCCTCCGGACTTAATGTATACACAACTTCAACACATTTTGACAGTAAAATCAATTTTGCAAAATGGATTAGGGGTAATAATGCCGTTTTGCCGACCTAAACGGTCGTTTTATGGTTCTTGATAAGAACTCCTCTAAAAACACATAAGCGATTGGCAGGAGCCCACCTCGGAAGAGGTGGGCTCCTGCCATCTGTTTATATTATTTAATAAATTTGACGACCTTATCAAAATCGTTCCTCTGATAGTGTCTCGGTGCCGGCAGGCAGTCCTCGGCAATATATCCTATGGGCAGCAGACATACAGGGAGTATGCCCTCTTCAAGTCCGAAGTCCTTCCGGATCTCCCGGGCATTCATATATCTGATCCATATGCTCCCAAGTCCCAGATCCGTGGCCTGCAGCATCATATATGTCGTTGCGATGCTGGCATCCATGACTGCGCTGTCGTATCCGGGCTCCACATCGCCGCCTTTCCAGGAGACTCTCGTATCCGCACAAACCAGGATCACCACCGGAGCGCCGTATCTCATCTTTGCTGACTTTCCAAGCTTTGAAAATGCTTCTTCGCCTGTCAGCACATACAGTCTCTGAGGCTGAGCGTTTACGGCTGTCGGACAGATCCTGCCCGCCTCCAGAACGGCTCTGAGCTTTTCCTCTTCCACTGGTCTGTCACTGAATTTCCTTACCGAGAACCTCTTGTCCAAAACTTCCCTGAATTCCATATTTTTCTCCTTTCAGATGGTGATTTGCAATCAATGCCGCATCAAAAGATGCGGCATTGTAGGTCTGTTATCTGTTGTTGAACTCGAAGCTGTCTTCGATCCCAAGATCCTTGAGGACCTTTGCATAATCTCTGGTAAATGTTCCATCCTCCAGCTTTATCAGAGGAAATCCTATGGAGGTGGTGCCCCTCAGTCCATCAAAGCATGGAAGGGTGTCCCTGAGATAGTTGAATTCCTTCAACAGTGTGATCGATCCCGTCACGTTCATGAATACCGGCATATAGTGATTCTTTGTCAGTATGTTGAGGAACCGGAGCGTTCCGGGACATACATTGCTTCCGTAAACTGTGATAGCCATTGCCAATTTCCTTTCGTCAGAGTATTTGTTAAATGACGTGGTCCGCAAGAAGGAGCTTGCCTACCAGGTCATCGAAAATGCTGTCTGAAGTGAAGTCATCCTCGTAATATCTGTTTTCAATAACATCGAATACTATGTATCCGCTTGATCCATCAGGCATCGTTACAGGATAAAGAGCTCTCATGACATGCACATGGATCGTGCTTGCGCCCTCGCCCGGTGTTGCCGTATGGCTCATGTGTATAAAATGGACCTGCTTGCCCTCAATGAACTTTGTCTGGACCTGCGAAACCTTTATGGACTCTTCGTCTGCATATGATGGGTCGCCTGCCCAGTAATCATCGAGGAAATTGCTGAGCTTGTCTTCGTCTGATACATCCATTACATCGTCAAAGCTCGTCCTGACTTCAATGCTTCCCACATCGACGCCGGAGATGAAGATATCCCCTGTCCAGCTCCTTGTTTCCCATGAGTAGTATGCGCCGACCGGCCGCCTGTTGCTCGCTACACTTTCAGCGTCTGCAAAGAACCTTCTTATGGAGATGACAGGAGTGCCTTCCCGATCGCTTGCCACACAGAACATTCTGCCCTTTTCAGGGATCTCGTCCTCATAATCGGTATTCTGTGCATAAGAGAAGTCTGAAACTTCATGTCTCTCCCAGAACTTTCCCCGTGGCCTTGGTTCTTCCTTTTCTCCGCATCCGGCAAGGAATGCAAGGACAAGGATCAGCAATGCTGCAAATGCTATTCTTTTCTTCATCATAATCTCCAAAATCATTAAAAATTACTGTATCAAATATATCACTTGACTGTGGCTTTTTCAACCTCTGCATACCAAAACGGAGAGGATTAACAAATAATTAATCGTTTGTACATAACTGCCGCAAAAGCAAAGACCGGCCCGCTTTCGGGGCTTTAACCCCTCTGCGGACCGGTCATCATTTGTTCAGTTTTAACTATTTGCCCTTATGACTGCGAAGCCGATCATTAAGCTCTCTCTGAGGTGGACTTGAATGATGTCTTCCACTTGCCGCTGTGGTATCTCATGAATACGAGCAGCGTGCGCAGACCCTGGTCGCACATCATGGCGATCCAAGCACCGTGCAGTCCGAGGCCCATGATCTTAACGAGGATATAGGCAATCAGCGGACGTACGACAAGCATCGTGAAGCCGGAGATATATGCAACTGCCTTCGTGTCGCCGGCTCCTCTCATTGAACCTGCAAGTATCAGCTGGCTGGCCTGGAACGGCTGCATTACCGCTACCATCAGGAGTATCTGTGATCCGAGAATCCTGATCTCCTCAACGTCAGTGTAGAGACCGACGAGGTTTCCGCCGAAAAATACCATGATGGCCGCAAAGAACAGCGCGACAATGAAGCCCATGTTCTGGCATCTCTTTGAGTATGACTGAGCCATGTCAGGCCTCTTCTTACCAAGGGACTGTCCGACAAGGGATGTCGAGGATACGGCGAATGCCTGACCGTTCATGAACGACAGCGACTGTATGTTCATACAGATGTTGTGCGTGGCATAGACATTGGTTCCAAGGCTTGTGACGATTCTTGTGAACATCAGCATGCCGGCACGCATGATCAGCTGCTCCACGGCTGCAGGGATACCGATCTTGATGGTATCTCTCATGATCGGACCGTTCGGCTTGAAAGCTCCCTTCCGGAACGAAAGGTGCAGATAACGCTTCTTCTGGGTGATCACTGTGAAAGCAATCAGGAAAGCAACTGTCTGTCCGATGATCGTAGCGATGGCCGCACCGGCGATCTCGAGTCTTGGGAATCCGAGATGTCCGCTGATCAGACAGTAGTTGAGGAATACGTTCACAACGTTTGCAATGGTGTTGTAAACAAGTGTTATACGGCTGTTACCGACTGCGCGGAACGCGGAAGTGAACACGCTTGTGAACGCCATTGGCAGCATGCCCAACCGCCTCCATCTGAAGTAGATGATGGCTGCTTCCACGGTCTGAGGATCATCTGATCCCATTATGCCGATGAGCGGCCTTGCAAAAGTCATGGCAACTGCGAACATTACGATTCCCACAATGGCATTCATGAGAACGCCCTGATTGAGTATCCTGTTTGCGCCATCCTGGTCACCTCTGCCTCTTGCACGGGCGACAAGTGCCATCGTACCGGTGTTAAGTGCCATGATAGCTGTCATGAGCAGGAACATCGGAAGGTTGGAGATACCTACTGCCGAAATAGCGTACGGTCCGAGTGTACCGACCTGGATCTGGTCGAACATACCGACCAGCTGCATGAGCATGAGCTCCATGAATGCAGGCCATCCGATGTTTACGACATCGCGATATAGCATTCCGCTGGTCACGCCTTCGGGCAGAGTCTTTGAATATCGTTCATTCATGCCATAGTCGTTGTTTTCATCGCCCCGAGGCATGTCATCCAACGCTATGTGAATGGTCTTCTTGGTTTTTTCTGCCATTTTTCCTCCTGTCTTTTTCCGTTTCCCCCGAGTGCGAAAAACAAAATCTCTCTTGCAAAAAGCAATCGAGAATCTGCACACTTACACTCCAAACGGTAGTTCTTCAAATTTTTTCGATATATTATATAAATTAAATCGGCATTTGTAAAGTTTTTTATACCAATTTGGTAGATTTTCGGGACGTATTTCTTTCAAGTGTATCAAAAAAGACACACTGCTTGACCAAAGAGGCCATGCAGTGTGTTGATTATGGGTTTATCAAAGAGTTTCAGCCTGTTCAAGCAGCTTCCTTCTCATTGAAGTTATTTCGTTCTGGGCCATTGACAGGCATGTCACTCCTGCCGCCACATATCTTTTTGCACACTCAATATTCCGGGCGCTCTCACCGCAGATCGACACATCGACTCCGGCTCCGGCAGCGTTTTTCGCTGTCAGCTCAACAAGTTTCATAACTGACGGATGAAGCGGATCGTAATACCAGTCGACATCCGTATTGAGTCTGTCCGCTGCCAGCGTATACTGGACCAGATCGTTCGTGCCTATGGAGAAGAAACTGACCAGTTCGCTCAGTTCATCGCTGATGAGAGCGGCTGAAGGCGTCTCTATCATAACTCCCCAGGTAAGCCTGTCTTCATTTATCAGACCTTCGCTGAGAAGTTCGTCCTTTACGGAATCGGCCATCGTCTTGAAATCGATAACATCCTTGACAGTTGACACCATCGGGAGCATGACTTTGACCGGTCCGGTTCTTTCGGCGGCCACATACAGGGCCCTAACCTGCGTTTCAAACAATTCCCTGTATCTGTATTGCAGCCTTACTCCCCTCAGGCCAAGCGCCGGGTTGGGCTCGGCCACATTCCTGACTTCTCCGAACTGCTTGTCGGAGCCGATGTCGAAGACCCTTATCGTTATATCCCTGCCCCGGGCAGCCTCGATGCACCTTGAATAGAAATCAAGCTGTCTTTCATATGTAGGATAGTCCTCTTTCATGAAGAGTATCTCGCTCCTGACGAGTCCGATGCCTTCCGCTCCGTTCTCGATGGCGGCTGTGATATCCCGCGGATCGTTGCAGTTGGCGTAGAGCCTGACCGTCTTTCCGCTTTTGAGCACTATCGGTCTCATCTTCGCGTCAAGATCGTCTTTCTTTTCCTGTTCCGCCTTTGCTACCTTCTTCTGAAATTCCTCAAGATATTCCCGGTCAGGGGAGATAACGAGAGTTCCTTCATCCCCGTCCACGCAGGCTGTTCTTCCGTTGTTGAGAGGGTTCAGCACCTCGCTGTCCAGTCCGCACACTGAAGGAATTCCCATGGTCCTTGCGATGATGTTGGAATGGCTCTGATAGCTTCCTCCGACAGTAATGAAGGCCAGGGCATATTTCCTGTCGATGGATGCGAGGTCGCTCGGCAGTATTTCATCGGCGACTATGATGCACGGCTCAGATAAAGCAAATCTCTCCCTGCTTCTGCCGTCAAGTATGTCAACGACCCTTCCGAGAGCATCCCTAATGTCCGATGTTCTTTCCATCAGATAGCTGTCACCTGTGTTCTTCAGCCTGTTGCAATACTCGTCCATGGCAAGCTCGACAGCTCTCGCCGCGCCGACTCCCCCGTTGATGTGTTCATGGATCATTACATTGAGACCGTTGTCATCAAGCATCATGAGCTGGAAATTGAGTATGTCCCTGTGTTCTGTGTCCCCGGACCGCATCAGGGATCTGATCTCGTCTTTCGCAAGGATGATCGCAGCCTCATACAGTGCCTTTTCTCTGCTTGTAGCCAGGACAACTCTCTTGAAGCCCGCTATCCTTCTGTTAATAACCTTGATCTTGCCTGTGGCGTACCCTTTAGAGGCGGCCATTCCCTCGTATCTGACCATTTTTGCTCCTTATTTCTTTATTCGTGTAAAGTGCATGTTTGCAATACTTACTGATTTTCCCTGTACTCTCCGAAAAGGTTCATTACATATTCGTTCGTTGGATGCAATACCTCGTAGAAATCCCGGGATGTAGTGTCTGAATCATAGTATCCGCCGATGATATCTATTCCGTTTTCTTCTGCGATATCCATATATGCCGACATGGTGTCCTCGAACATGTCTTTCTTTCCGTTTGCTGCAAGATAGGAATAATAATCCGGCAGCATGGGAGGAATGAAGAATGTGACTTTGACTCCCTGTCCGGCGAGCATCCTAACGAATACGCCCAGCTGTTCCTTCAGCGTGCCGCTGAACTGATAATCCCTGATCATGTCCGGGACTTTTTTCTCCATATCGCCGAGAATGGTGGCCTTCTCCACATCGCTTTTGGTTGAATACCGGATACTGTACGCATAGCTTCCGTCCTCGTGGCGTATGTCCTCATCGCCCTGAATCCGCTCTGTGGCTTGAACGTGCCTTCTTATGTCCAGATTCCCCGAAAAGATCGGATTGATGGACTGCTGGAAATATCTGATCGTGAACAGCTCATATGTCTTTTCGACCTGAGTTTGGATACTGCTGGTCTTTATCGGATCGAGTCCGTATTCCTCGCAGAATCTGTAATAGCCCTCCGTGATCGATCTCTTGTTGGTATAGTTTTCGGAAAGGGTCCATGGCTCCAGAGTCAGGATCACTCTTTCCGGTGCAGGAAATCTTGACGTATACATGTAATAGATCGATATCATGTCCCTGAGTTCAGCGCCGGTGACTCCTGCGTTGAACGTGGCCTCTATTCCGGTGTCCTCTCTTGAGACCTGCATCCCTCGGGAAGCGCCAAGAACCAAACAGTCTACAGGTTCCTTCCTGTCCCGGATATAGTAGGTCATCATCGCTCTGTCATCTATGGTTTCCACGCCCGACACGTTGTAGCCGTCATTCAGCAATTGTGCGGTTTCTCTCTCTATCCTCCTGTTGACGAGGCCGGCGGGATCGGCATAGTAATTCACGGCAAATATAAGTATGAGCAAAGGAACGAAACACCGAAGTGTGCTGATAAGCTTTTTCATCTGTCTCTCCCCTGCTTAGAATGCATTGTAAATGTATGCTGATTGTGCCATATTCCCAAAAAGCATTATCATGATTAACAGAAAATAGCACGCGGCGATCTTTGAAAGTGCAGGCATTGAAGCCAGCATTTCAGATATATGCATTTTTCTCTTTTCTTCCCGAAGCTCGACAGCAAGCATCAAGACGATGCTTCCCGACAGCACGGCTCCGGAAACTCGTCCTATGCCGACGCTCTTAAGGACAGCTATGGTTTCCGGCACATTCACCAGTGAACCCCATCCTTTGAACAATCCGACCATGACCCGCACTGCCTGTTTTATGTCGGTAAGTCTGAAGAAGATCAGCGTGACCGTAAACAAAAGGAAGACAATGGAAGATTGTATGATATGCTTTATTGCCGGATTTTTGTAAAGAGGGTTGACCTTCGCCATTTTTCTCCTCTTTTTTGCAGTCTTTCTACCGAAAACCAGCATGGCTCCGTTCAGGGCACCCCAGATAACGAACGACCATCCGGCACCATGCCATATGCCGCTGATCGGGTAGATGATAAACATGCTGAAAGAACCAAGCTGAGGCCACGTGAATGCCAACGGAGTAAACAGATAATCCTTGAACCATCCGGTCAAGGATATGTGCCATCTCGCCCAGAAGTCGCTGTATGTCTGTGCCAAAAAGGGCCTCAGGAAGTTTTCCTTGACTCTGATCCCCATTATCCTTGCAGCTCCGATCGCAATGTCAGAATAGCCGGAAAAATCGCAATATATCTGAAGCGTGTACAGAAGCGCCGCCAGACAAAGGAATGGACCGGGCATGGTCCCATAGGACGAGTAGATTGAATCAACGATCTTCCCTATTCCGTCCGCAACGACAAGCTTTTTTTCAAGTCCCCAAAGCATTCGGATCATCCCCGGTTCGATATCTGAATACTCGAGGCTTCTGTCCTTTTTCAATTGAACGGAATAGTCGTCATATCTCATTATCGGACCTGATGAGATCACCGGGAAGAAGCCGACAAACGCGAAATGCTCTGTGATGTTCTTGTTCGCTTCGGTCTTTCCCATGTATACATCCATCACATATCCAAAGGCTGAGAAGGTATAGAAGCTTAGACCGAGAGGCCATGCAAAGCTGGATACCGCCGAACTGATAGAATTCCAGCCGATTGATTCTGCCAGCGAAACCGCATATTTGAAAAACAACAGCAGTGAAAGGTTCAACAGTGCGATGACAGGCATGTTGACCTTCTTTTTATTATTTCTTCTGTTTTCGATATAGACGGCTGAATAATAAGAAGATACGGTCACAAACAGCAAAACCGGGATATGTTTGAGGCTGAAGCTGGCATAGAAAATCAGGTTACATGCACAGAGCACGTATACCGATAATCTGTATTCCTTGCAGTTTCTGTAGATAAGCGTCGCCATCCCGAGAAACACAAAAAACGCTGTTGAATTAATCCGCATCTATAACTTCCTCCGATATCCGGGACAGATCAGCCAGTAAAGAAACCGTCGCTGAATGAATCCCTTTCCTTGAGGATCGCATACTGTATCATTTTGTAGGTATCCTTTACGCTCTCATCGGCTACCTCGTTCATTTCCTTATCATACACGCCCCGCAGGGAGTATACCGGATATTCTTCCATTAGCTGCTTCAGGAATTTAGCGTATCCGGACATACCGCAGCCAGAATACTCCATATATAGGCACATGAGATAATTTGCGCTTATGTATTCCGGTATGCTGCTCATATCAACATCCATGTTGGTCCAAAGCACTACCGGCGTGACATATTTATTGAGCGTTTCGGACTGTTCCTGTTCCAGCAGGCCAAGGTATTCATAATTCTGCAGGTTCATGGCGGGATGGTGATCGCCGAACATCAGCACGAGCACCGGCCTGTCCCTCTTCTCCAGTTCTCTTATGAAGGATTCAAAATAACCGTCTGACAGATCCATGAGCTGCAGATATGTGGCAAGTTCCATATCCTCTTCCGGAATGCCGGAAACGTCTAGAAGATCGATGTCATCAGTGATCTTGAATTCATATCCGCCATGGTTCTGAATCGTAACGTTGAATATGAATGAAGGGGTGTCAGAGCCGTCAAGTATGTCCAGTATCTCCTTGTAGCATTCTCCGTCGGTGACGAGTCCTCTGACCAGCTGAACGTGCGTCATATCTCCCATGAACCTTATGTCATCAAAACCCAATGCCTTGTAGACATTCCCTCTGTTGTAGCTGTCGCTTCGTCCCGGATGGATAAAATGGGTTGCATATCCCTGATTTGAATAGTACCGTGATCCGTTTTCAACATACGAATTCATATACTGTGCATAAGGAATGCAGCCGTTTTCGAAATTTGACATGGATAAACCAGTGATCCCTTCAAATTCCGAGTTGCACGTTCCTCCGCCAAAGACAGGAACAACTACTTTTCCGTAATGAGTATTGTTAAGACTATCTTTCTCTATCGAATGCATGAACTCGAGCGGATCCTCATTTACCGGAAGATTGCAGAACATTGAAAGATCGCACAGCGTTTCATTCATTATGACTATCACATCAGGCTTCTCCTGTCCCATCCTGTCAGAAATATATTCAGTCGAAATTCGCCTGACCTCTCCCTCGTCATATCCATCAGGCTTTTTCAGAATGAGATACCTGAAGTTCTGGAAGAAGTTAACCATGAAACCATTCTGTGTGGCGGAAATATTCCGTCTGTAAAGATTTATTTCTGTGTGGGCAAAATCAAGGGCTTCCTGGGAAGTGGAGAACCATATGAATGCAGCCGCTGCAATCCGTCCGGCCATCCTAAGCGCAAGTTTTCCTTTTTCCTGCTTACGATCTTTTCCCCCGTCCCGTTTTGAACAGTATCTTAACGCAGCCATTACAAGAACAAGTACTGCCGTAACAGTCAGCACTATGGTCATATCCGGCTTGAAGGCATATGAGCTAATTACATTGCCGGCAGTCTTAATGCTGTATATGTCAGAAGGAACTATCTCCGAACTTCTGAATATCATGACATAGTGATTGGCCGTGCTAAGAAGCACGGTAAACAGTACTGCTGCAATGACTGATGCCGTTCCGGAACCTGACAGCGCATAAATCGCCAGTTCGAAACCCATGATCAGCAGATACCGGCATATCATCAGCGGAACAGATTTATCAAAGGCTGAATTGAAGCTTAAAAATTCTGACAGCACGAACCGCACGGCAGGCGCTGCCAGCATGACGGCCGCCCCAAAGAGGTCCTTAACCTTCAAATAGATCCCGGACTTCGGAAAGCACAGCAAAAATACAGCCAGAAGCATGCCTGCAAGATATACCGCAAAAGACTTAAGTCCGAACCTGTAGTAGAAAATATGGATGCCGGGCGTTATCTCTGTATCCGTTATTCCGTTATATGTCCATTTGTCGATCTCTCCGCCGGGACATATGCCCATGGGTATCCTGTATGCAGCGTCTTCTTCTGCGGCATCGGATGCCAGGGATAATATTAGTCTTTCTCCCGCCGCCGGAGTTGAGAACGGAAGGATGTTGATGGCCTGACCTTTGTAAAGCTTGGTGTAATCATAACTGCCTTCATACAGAACGGTGCCTTCCTCTGTCTTCAGCGTGACGTGCATAGTCGTGCTTTCGCTTGATGGACTGTTCGGGATGAATGATACCGTCAGATATCTGAGGGTCCCTCTGCCTGCCGTGAAATAAACATCGGTCTGGTTATCACTGGTAATGCTGTTTGAGAAATTATCCTGAACAAAAGAACCTTGTGCGTCCACAGTGGAATAGAACAGTCTCCAAAAGGCAACTGTCATTAGTATGACGGCTGCAACGGCTGCTGCAAGCCGAGCGCTGCTAATCTTCTTCCTTGTATCCATCTTAACTCTGCTCATTTCACTGCCACATATGGAGCAATTCGTCAGTGTTCAGTAGTTTTTGCAAATCCTGTCGCAGAATATAATATATAAATTGGATGCACGCTTGAAAGATACATCACATATGTGCCTATGCCGAAACTCGAGACTTCCATGAATGCGATCATGGCACATCTCAGCACTGACATGCCAAGCAATCCCAAGAGGACTATGTTTGCCATGCTTGTAATAGTAAATCTCTTTAGAGTCCGATCACTTATCAGTTTCTTGATCTGCCAGATCAGCGTGATAATAGCAAATACAGGCATTACTATCCTGTAAACAGACGTTATCACTCTCATAAAGCCCATCGGTATCCGCCTTGCAGGGGATACATAAGGTATGTCCGTACCTTCTATATATGTTCTAAAGGCCTGGGTGCGTATAAATCGTTCGACAGGCAGTATCTCTGTCTGATAATCGCCTACCGCTGTCTGTGCCAGCGGATCGCAGTCGTCGAATACTGCCGTTTTCTTCATGCCTTCAAAAGTTTCCATCAGTACCGGCTGTATGTATTCCGCCTTTATCGGAGGCGTAACGCTTTTCCTGAGATTGGCTGAACCGTCTGTGGTCTGTAGCCTTCCTTCGTCAACGGCTTTCTGAATCTCGTTCGTGAGTTCAATATAATAATCTCTGGCCTTTTGGGGATCGTCATATATCCCCAGGTTCTGCAAGGCTCTTCTCAGTGCCCAATAAAATGATCCCGATTTGAAGTCTTTAAGTCCGGTATCATAATGTCCTACCATGATGATCGGGTCATTTAAGGCTTCTTTGACCGGACTGAACATCGGCACTTCTCTATAAAGGTCTTCCCTAACGTCTTCAGGAACGGCAATATATGGATCCCAGTGATCCTGCTTCAGAGAGGTCATGGCTCCGTATGCCGACTTGAATTCACCGCTATCGAAATCGCTGACGATAAATCGTCCGTAGTGCTTCAAGTTCTCCATGCAGTACAGCAGTATCATCACTGCTCCGATGCTGAACGGAACAGCCATGCGCAAAGCTCTTAAAACAGTTTTTCCTAACCCTTCGCTCCTAGTCAGGAACAGAATCACCATCAAAGCTACTACAAAGAACGGAAGGACCCACATCCCATCCTCTCTTGAAAGATAGACTGCTCCGAAACTGGTGCCGTAAAGAGCCATCCACGGAATCTGACGCTTAAGCCTTTCCTTATATCTTAATCCCGTGCCGATCACGCCAGAGAAAAACATCAGGCAAAGAGCCGGAAATATTGAATCTCTGTATATCCTCGTTGCATACTGCGCCCAAGATGCCGGGTTGTACAGAAGCAGCAGATAGACGATCAGCTTACCCCAGTTTCTCTTTAGAGCAGGTGCTATCGCCCGAGCGGCCAAAAACGAAGCCGCGCTCCAGAGGACAGCATTTGCAAGCAAATATGGGATGTGCAACCTGTTCAGCAATGCAAGCCACACGGCAAAGCCGGCGTGTTTGGAAAGCGTCAGGCAGTTATACTCACCGAGCCAATGTCCTGAAACAATGGACATGGCCGCTCTTGTCATCAGGTCATCATCAAGAGGGGCAAGCGGAGGATATATCGTAGCATACTGCGTCATGCTCAGGCACAGCCTGAACACGGTTGCCAATACTGCTATCACACAGCAGATTTTTCTGTTTAGATCATCTCTGTCAAACATATCCAGCGTTCTCTTCCATCCTTATGACTATAAATATAATTGTATCACAGGCTCAAATCGATGTGAACAGAAATTGCGTCTGCGTTAGTGCTTGCCGACAAAATAGCTTCCGCAGAAGCCTGCGGAAGCCGGTCAGATGATCTTATAGATACTGGGCAAACAGCGAGCCAAAGCCTCCGCTGTGCAGGAACAGATTGCCTTCGCTTGGGACAAGGCCCTTTTTTATCAAATCGCAGTAGCCGACAAAGGTCTTGGAAGTGTATACATTCTCAAGGAATATCCCTTCCTTCTGTGCGAGATGATAAACTGCCTCCTCACTTTCCGGAGTGTTTATGCTCCATCCTCCGCCGCAGTAATCATCCGTTATGAGGCAGACATCGTCGAGGGATGATTTGAATTCCACTCCCAGGATCGCTTCCGCTTCGCGGATTATCTTCATCATCTCCACTTTAAGGTCTGCTTCGGCATACTCGGTGCTGATGACGACCACCTTGAACGGTAGTCCGAGCAGGTAGTTCCCGTAGACCGTGCCAGCGGCAACTCCTCCGTTGCCCGCAGGAACGAATATGGTCCTTATCGGTTCCACGAGCTCACCACTCTGTTCAAGTATCTCACAGACGGCATCGACATATCCGAGAGCTCCGTAGCCGGTGGATGCCCCGTTCTCGACGACGAAAGGCTTCATCCCGGACGCCTCAAGATCCCGCTTGACGTCCTGCATGTGGGCATTCCTCACCGTGGAGGTGACATCGCCCAGATAGACTATGTCAGCACCGCTGATCCTGTTGAGGAGCCGGTTGCCGACCGAGCCCGGTTCGTTCGGTCCGTTCTGGACCAGAACGCAATCCATTCCCATCTTCCGCCGCGCGCATGCCGTTGCAGTGCACAGATTGGACTGGACCGGTCCTGACGCGATTATGATATTGGCGCCCTGATCCTTTGCCTGCTTCATGATGTATTCCAGGTTCCTGACCTTGTTCCCTCCGGGACCGACTCCGGTCAGGTCATCCCTCTTGATCCAGGCGTGAGCCACTCCCAGTTCCCTGGCAATTGCAGGCATGTCATGTATCGGTGTCTTTCCTGCGGCAAGATTGACCTTGCCGACCTCACCGAGCAGGCTTCTAAGCTTTGCAACGGACAATCTCATGATCTACCTCTCTTCCCAGTTCAGGCTGCGTCCTACGGCCTTGTGCCAGCCTTTGACCAGATCTTCCCTTGTTGCCGTATCCATCGAAGGAGCAAATATCCTGTCAAAGTTATCCATTGCCTTGATCTCGCTCCTGTCCTTCCAGACTCCGACGGCAAGACCCGCAAGGAATGCGGCGCCAAGGGCTGTCGTCTCCCTCATCTTAGGTCTTATGACCTTTCCGTCCAGAACATCCGCCTGGAACTGCATGAGGAAGTCATCCCTGCATGCTCCGCCGTCCACATTGAGTGAATCCAGCTTCCTTCCGATATCCTTTTCCATTGCGTTGACAAGATCCATTGACTGGTATGCTATGGACTCCTGCGCTGCCCTGATAATATGTTCTCTCTTTGTACCCCTGGTGATGCCTATTATGCTTCCCCTGGCGTACATGTCCCAGTACGGAGCTCCCAGTCCGGTGAATGCAGGAACCAGGTATACGCCTCCCGTGGACTTGACCTTCTTTGCAAAGTACTCGGCATCCCTGCTCTCGTTGAGTATCCTGAGCTCGTCTCTCAACCACTGAATTACGGCTCCTCCCACAAAGACGCTTCCCTCCAGCCGGTATTCGACCTTTCCGTCTATTCCGACTGCGATGGTGGTGACAAGACCGGCCTTGGACTCGACAGCGTCATATTTTGTGTTCATCAAGAGGAAACAGCCTGTTCCGTAAGTGTTCTTTGCTTCTCCGGCCTCAAAGCACTTCTGGCCGAACAGGGCAGCCTGCTGGTCTCCAGCTATTCCGCAGATCGGAATGTCCACTCCGTCTATATTCACATAGCCGTATATCTCGCTGGAAGACCTGACTTCAGGAAGCACGCTCCTTGGTATGTCCAGTTCGTTCAGCAGCTTTTCATCCCACTTGAGCTCGTGTATGTCATACAGCATCGTCCTTGATGCATTGGTGTAATCGGTGATATGGACCTTTCCTCCCGTGAGCTTGTATACCAACCACGAATCGACGGTGCCGAAGAGGATGTCGCCCTTTTCAGCCTTTTCCCTCACGCCCGGAATATTGTCGAGTATCCACTTTATCTTCGTCCCTGAGAAGTAGGCGTCGACCACGAGTCCGGTCTTTTCCTTGATGTAATCGGAAAGGCCTCTGCTGACCAGATCGTCACAGATGTCTGCCGTGCGGCGGCACTGCCATACTATCGCGTTATACACCGGCTCTCCGGTGGTCCTGTCCCAGAGGATCGTGGTCTCTCTCTGGTTCGTGATGCCGATTCCCGCGATCTCCGAAGGATCGATGCCGTTCTTTCTGACGACCTCCATCATCACGCCGTACTGCGAGGTGTATATCTCCATGGCATCATGCTCTACCCAACCTTCCTTGGGGTAGTGCTGGGTGAATTCCTTCTGCTCCATGGCGATAATATTTTGATTGAAATCAAAGAGGATGGCTCTTGATGATGTCGTGCCCCGGTCCAGGGCCATAAGATACTTTTTCATGCTCTTTCTCCTAGCCGCCTTTTTCTTTAATAATAATATTAAGCGCTGATATATTCAAGTGCCGAGAAGACACAGAAAAAGGACCGCACGGAAAACCGTGCGGTCCTTTTATTCAATCAATAATATGCCTTGTTTAGACTATATTACTTTGCGTTTGCGGCAGCCTTTGCCAGAGCAACGATCTGTGAGTTGATTGAGATGGAAACGCCAGCAGCAAGGTCAGAACCCTCTACAGGAACTGCGATGTGGTGGTCATCCTTCTGGTAAACTTCTGTTGCTGCGAACTCGTCAGCTGTCTTACCGATGAGGTACTCTTCAAGAGCTGCGAACTGCTCATTGATTTCCTTACCGATAGCTGAAGCGCCCTTCATGCCGTAGTCAGCACCCTTCTGAACCTTTGTTCTGAGGTCGATCTCGTTTGTGAAGTGACCTGTTGTATCGAACTTAGCTGTCTGCTGTGCAACGTCTGTCTTAACAGCAACGACCTTGCCCTCTGCATCGAATGCAGCGCCCATCATTGTTGTGTTGACCTGGATCTGACCGTCAGCCTCAGCTGTTGCGTCTGACTTAGAAACAGAAATGTCTGTGCCAAGACCTGTTGAAGCAACTGGGCCTGTTGTCTCTACAGCGTTCTCATAAGCAAGCTTGAGAGCGTCGAGGTATGTTCCGATAGAAATTGTAACTGATGCGGAAAGATCTGTTCCTTCTGCAGGAACTGTAGGATGATTGTCATCTCTCCGATAGGTCTCAACAGCCATGATCTCATCAACTGTCTTGCCTACGAACCAGTCTGCCAGAGCAGCATACTGCTCATTAACTTCCTTACCGATTGTGGAAACGCCTCTCATACCGTAGTCGTCACCCTTCTCGCACTTTGTTCTTGTGTCGATGTCTCCGACAACCTTGCCTTCAGCTGAAACCTTACCGGTCTGCTGTGCAACGTCGATTGTAGCACTTACAACCTTGCCATCCTTGTCAAAGGTTGCAACTACCATGTTGGTATTTACCTGTACCTGACCATCAGCATCAGCTGTAGCATCTCTTGTTGTAGCTGTTGTGATGATTCCAAGACCTGTCTTGTATGTCTCAGCTGGCCGTGGTTCGGTCTTTGAGCAAGCAACAATAGACAGAGCCATTACTGCAGATAATGCCAAAGCAATTACCTTTTTCATTGTATTCCTCCTGAAAAAAATCATTCGATTTAGCAATTTTGGTTTTGCTAAACTGATATATATGCACTGTAAATATATCACTTTGACATCAAAAGTGTCAAACAAATAACGGGTTGTCAAAGTTACAAATTGGTAACATTTGACGTAAATTTTATTTAAATATATATATCCGCTTTTACGCTTTCTTTTATTCGTCAGATCGGGCATATAACAGTCTTTTCGCTGCCGACCTGGTTCTCGGATCCGCCCGGCTCTTTTCATTGTTTTTTCACCACAGGTAAAGTATAATATATCGGTAATATAATAAACACACAGGAAAAGGTGTCTTGATATGAGCATTCTTGTCACCGGCGGTGCCGGATATATCGGCAGCCACACTGCCGTCGAACTTATAAATGCCGGCTATGATGTCATAATAGCTGACAATTTCTACAATTCCTCCCCGAAAGTCCTGGACAGGATCCGGACCATCACCGGCAAAAGCCCCGCTTTCACCGAGCTTGATGTCTGTGACGAGGAAGCTGTAAACAGGCTTTTTGACGAGAATCCCGACATAGAGGGCGTTATACATTTCGCCGCCTACAAGGCTGTCGGAGAGAGCGTCGAGAAACCATTGATGTACTACAGGAACAACCTCGGCGGGGCCATGACCGTTCTGGATGCGATGAAGCGCCACGGAGTGAGGAATTTCGTATTCTCCTCTTCCGCCACGGTCTACGGAGACCCTGAAAAGGTTCCGTGCAACGAGGATTCCCCCGTGGGAGCCGTCACCAACCCATACGGGGCAACGAAGGTCATGCAGGAGCAGATCCTCACTGACATGTGTAAGGCGGACAGGGATTTCAATGTGGCCATACTGAGATATTTCAACCCTATCGGCGCACATCCTTCAGGCCTCATCGGAGAAGATCCCAACGGCATCCCCAACAACCTGCTTCCTTACATTGCTCAGGCAGCCATAGGCAAGTTCCCTTCAGTAAGGGTCTTCGGAACCGATTATCCGACGGCCGACGGCACCGGAGTAAGGGACTACATCCATGTAGTGGACCTTGCAAAGGGTCACGTTGCGGCGATCAGAAAACTGGCTGAATGCCCGGGACTGGTCATCTACAACCTCGGGACCGGAAGAGGCTACAGCGTTCTGGAAGTGATAGACGCCTTCGAGAAAGCCTGCGGCAAGAAGCTTGAGAGAACCTTCCTCCCCAGACGTGCCGGAGACATCGCGGTAAACTATGCCGATCCTTCCAAAGCCGAAAGAGAACTGGGCTGGAAGGCCGTATACGGGATCGACGAGATGTGTCGAGACTCATGGAACTGGCAGAAGAACAATCCAAACGGATACAAGGAGTGAGAGGATGGAAAAACCGGTATTATTGGTCATGGCGGCGGGAATGGGAAGCCGTTACGGCGGTCTCAAGCAGATAGACCCAATCGGACCCAACGGTGAATTCATCATTGACTATTCACTGTATGACGCCCATAAGGCAGGTTTCGATAGAGTGATATTCGTGATCAAACATGAGATCGAGGAAGAATTCAAAAGTCTGATGGATTCAAGGCTTCCGGAGGGCATGGAGGCTCTTTATGCCTTCCAGCAGATCGACGATCTCCCCCGGGGCTACAGCGTCCCTGAAGGAAGAGTAAAGCCATGGGGCACGGCACATGCGGTCTGTGCTGCCAGAGGTCTGATCAACACTCCGTTTGCCGTCATAAATGCCGATGACTATTACGGAAGAGACGCCTTTCAGGTGATCTTTGACTACCTCAGCATGCCGCATTCGGGAAAAGGCTACGATTTTGCGATGGTGGCCTATGAACTCGAGAACACTCTTACCGACAACGGATATGTTTCAAGAGGAGTATGCGAGACGGATGCAAACGACATGCTCCTTTCCGTGACCGAGCATACTCACATAGAGAAAAGCGGCAAATACGGCGCAAAGTTCACTGAGGATGACGGGACCACCTGGCAGGAACTGGATCCTTCGGTTCCTGTATCCATGAACCTGTGGGGTTTCACTCCCGATTTTGTAAAGGAAGCCTGGGACGGATTCCCGGCATTCCTTGACGCTGCGCTGGCAAGCAACCCTCTCAAGGGCGAGTATTATCTGCCAAGTGTCGTGTCTTCTCTGATAGAGTCAGAAAAAGCTTCCGTCAAGGTCCTGCATTCTGCGGACAGATGGTACGGAGTCACATATAAGGAAGACAAGCCTCTGGTCAAGGCAAGTCTCGAAAAACTGCACAGAAACGGATCCTATCCGGAATCCCTCTTCTGAAGTCGACCATATTTTAAGGAGGATTGTCAATGAAGAAGATCTTATCCGTATTAATTGCACTTGTCTGTTTCACGGCTCTTTTCGCAGCCTGCTCAAAGCAGCCGGAACCCGAGCCTGAATCAAGCAGCGAACCTGAACCGGTCAGCGTTGAGGAAGTCATCTCTTCAGAACCAGAACCTGAACCGGTCGAAGAAGAGCCTGTCAAGCTCAAGGCGCTTGTCATCTATTTCTCCAGGGCAGGCGGAAATTATAAGGTAGGGGACATTACCGAAGGCAACACCTACAAGGTGGCAAAGGAGATAGCTCTCCAGACAGACGGCGAATTGTTCGAAATCAGGACTCTGCAGTCCTATCCTGAAGACTACGAAGAATGTGTCGAAGTCGCTCAGAAAGAGAAAGACGAGATGTACCGTCCTGCTTTGGTCGAGGTTCCGGATCCGGAGTATCTGGAAGGATTCGACGAGATATATCTCGGATATCCGATCTGGTGCGGAGACATGCCGATGGCCATATACACCTTCATGGAGAAAGTCGATCTTGACGGCAAGCCGGTCAATGTCTTCATCACCCACGAGGGAAGCAGGACCGCCGGCACAATCGAGACGATCCGGAGATACTATCCTTATGCAACGCTTTCACAGCCGCTTACCATCTACGGCAGCGTTGCACAGAATTACTCCGAAGACGTCAAGAACGATGTGGCAAACTGGCTGGAGTCGATACACTGAGGCAATTGATAAGGGGGCATCGAAAGATGCCCCCTTTGTTATCCGTGATATCGGTCAGAGACCCAGTATCTCCTTTGCCTTGAAGATCGCTATGATGGTCTTACCGTCCTTGATCCTTCCGTCAAGCACCATGGCGAGAGCCTCGCTGAACGGTACCTTCACGACGCTGACAAACTCATCCTTGTCAAGATGCTGTTCGCCCGGAGCAATCCCTGTAGCTATGTATAGATATATCTTCTCTCCGCAGTAGCCTACCGTCGGCCAGAAATCGCCGATGTCAAAATAATCTTTCGCCGTGCAGCCGGTCTCTTCGCCAAGCTCTCTTTTCGCGGCCTCGAAAGGCTTTTCCCCGGCCTCGATCTTGCCTGCCGGGATCTCCAGGATCTCCTGTTCGAACGGAGAGCGGAACTGCCTTATAAGCCAGAGGTTATTGTCCCGGTCTATCGGAAGTATGGCAGCTCCCCCTGTGTGAACGACGACTTCTCTGAATGCCGTATCCCCGTTCTCCAGTTCCACCGTCTTTTTAACAACCTTGAATATCCTTCCGTTGAAGACCAATTCCTGAGAAAGAGTCTTTTCAGTGTGTGCCATGTCATTTCTCCTCTTTCAGTCCAGATTATCAAGCAGTGTTCCTGCTCCGTCTGAATAAATGTTCGTGCCGTCCGGCAGGGTAAGAACGCATTCGACTCCTTCGAATGAGTTCACAAAGTTCAGCGCCTCGTCCGGTTCCATCAGGAACACGGCCGTTGAAAGCACATCTGCAAGACCGCTGTTCTCCGTAAGGATCGCGACTCCCGCATATATGTCCTTAGGGAAAAGCGTATTCGGATCGACTATATGATGATATCTCACTCCGTCAACGACCATGAATCTCTGGTAGCCTCCGCTGCAGACAAGGCTCATGTCTTTGGAGAAGTGCGCAATATTGATGTTTCCGCCTATCATGTCGAAGTTGTCGTCAACCAAAGGATTCTGTATTCCTATGCTCCAATAATCCCTTCCGTCCTTCGGCGTGCCGTGGGTCCTGACGTTCCCTCCGGCCGAGATAGCAAAATTGTCGTACTTTTCGGCAAGTTCCCTTGCGACAAGTTCAGTGGCGTAACCCTTTGCGACAGCGCCGACATCAAGAGACATCTGCGGATCGGTAATGTATACCGTCATATTGTCGTGGTCTATGACCAGACAACCGATATCCATGTGTTCCGCCCTCTCTCTGAGTGTCTCGATGTCCGGGAGATGCCCCTCGCCGTTCGACTCAAAGTATTCTCTGGCATTGTGCCATTCTTTCAGGACGCTACCCATTGCGATGTTGGTAAGACCCTCCGTCCTGCCGTAACACTCCACCGCGAAATCCAGCAGGTCGATTATCTCTTTGTCCACCTTGACCGGGGCAATCCCTGCGTTGTCATTGAT
Organism: uncultured Oscillospiraceae bacterium; assembly: GCA_964507095.1. GTDB lineage: Bacteria > Bacillota > Clostridia > Oscillospirales > Ruminococcaceae > RGIG3102. Next base: position 84,096 of record CAZDOS010000002.1, read on the forward strand.
CGTCTTGATATTGTTTATGTCTGAATAGCCGGTGTAAATATCATAATACTTATCCAGCTGAGCGAATCTGTCCTTGGCATAGTCCATAAGCCGGTCGAAATCCTCATCGCTCTCCTGATAGCTGATGATCGTGATCACGGTGTCGAACACATTGTAGAACACGCCCGAATGCTTCTCTGCCTTGGGCCGGCTCTTGCAGGAAACCAGGACTGACAACACCATTACAGCCGCCATTGCAAGGCTTATCCGTTTTTTTACCATACTTAAAAATCCTTATATGTATATATCTTCCTTATTTGAATCTGTCCTTCGAGTCTTCCAGAACCCCGTACAGCCATTTAAAGAATTTCTGAGTGTCCGCCCTTCTCGCGTACAGGCAGTTCTTCGGCATCTCCTCAAATCTGTAATTTCTGTTGATAACCGTTTCGCCGTAGGCATAGCCGTGTCCGAGGTCAACGTGACACGAGACCTCTTCAGTCTCCAGTACATCAGGATGTATGACCGAACACACGGCGAGCACATCATGAAGGGCAGCTCCGACTCCGGTGCCGTCCTCGTCGCCTTCTGCGGCAGAGGCCTTCAGCCTGTGCTCTATGAGGTCTGCGGTCAGATCAGCAGGCGGGGTTCCGATGCTGCGGAGCTTTTCGGCCTGCCGCGCATTCAGACAGGCGTGGCTCGTGGCATCCAGGGATACCATGGTCACCTTCACTCCGCTCTGAAGGACTATCTCCAGCGCCTCCGGATCGCACCATACATTGAACTCGCTTGCCTGTGTGGGAGCATAGGTGTCGTGGCTTCCGCCCATCATCACTATTTCCTTGATCTTCGGTATTATCCTCTCATCGCTCCTCATTGCAAGCGCAATGTTCGTGATGGGTCCTACCGGAACCAGCGTTATCTCGCCGTCCTCGCTGTCGAGAAGAGTGTTTATCAGCCATACGACCGCAGAATCCCTCTGCTCCCTGAGCTCTGTCGGAGGAAGCGGCAGATGATCCGTATGCACCGCTGTTTCTTGGTCCTTCCTGCCTTCCGTCCTGGGAAGTTCCCGGCTCTGAAGGCTCCATGGCTCGAGAGTGGACGCCAACGGCAGCGCAGCTCCCCTGTATACGGGGACATCGCCTCGCCTGCAGCAGTCCAGGACCCTGAGCGTATTGTCTGTGGTGTTCTTGACCTCAACATTGCCGCCGACGCTGCATATGCCGATCACATCCAGTTCCTTCCGCAGCACCGCTGCGGCTATGGCAATTGCGTCGTCCGATCCTGTGTCCACGTCAAGTATGACCTTGATCTTTCTGTTGTCCGTCATAAACAGCCTCCTCTCCCGATTAACGGGATAATTGTACCGAATCGATGCATGTTTTGCAACCTTGTCCCCTGGGCGGGAGTCTTTCCAACCGCACATATTCCGTCTCTGATATACACTTGTTTTTGGATATAATACATATTGTTCTTATTTTTATGCAGGTGTATAATTAATCCATACTATTTTATTGCGGCCAAGCCGCTGAAAAGGAGAAAAAATGAATAAGGAACTGCTTAAGAAGAAGGCCTGTGAGATCATAGACGCAAATCGCGACAGGCTCTTCGATATCGGAATGGACCTTTATCATCATCCTCAGACCGGTTACAAGGAGCTTTATGCCAGCGAGAAGGTCCAGAAGGTTTTTGATGAACTCGGACTCAAGCATGAGGACAACCTTGCCATCACCGGCGTAAAGGCCGAACTGTTCGACAAGGCAGAAGGTCCGAACATCTGCATCATGGGAGAACTCGACTCCCTCATCATCCCTGAGCATCCTGACTGCGATCCTGTCACGGGAGCTGCCCACTGCTGCGGTCACTTCGCACAGATCACCACGATGCTGGGCTCTGCCATGGCACTCACCGCTCTTAAGGATGAGATCGACGGCGGCAACGTCACATTCTTCGCAGTGCCTGCCGAAGAGTGCATCGAGATCGAGTACCGCAAGGGTCTCATCGACGAAGGAAAGATCAAGTACCTCGGCGGAAAGCAGGAGCTCATCCACCTCGGATGCTTCGACGATGTCGATGTGGCCATGATGGTCCACTCGGGCAACAGCTCAGACTCCATAACAGCTGACAGCAAGAGCGTCGGATTCGTTGCAAAGAACGTTCTGTTCAAGGGAAGAGCAGCCCATGCCGGCGGTTCACCTTGGAACGGAATCAATGCTCTGGATGCCGCCACGCTGGCTCTCACAGCCATCAATGCCATCCGCTCAACGCTCAAGGATCAGGACTGCATCCGTATTCACCCTATCATCACAAAGGGCGGTTCTGTCGTCAATGCCGTTCCGGATGATGTACGTATGGAGCTGTATGTTCGCGGCGCCACAGTTGAGGCCATCAAGGACGCCAACTTCAAAGTCAACCGTGCCATCAAGGGCGCTGCCTATGCGATCGGCGCCGAAGTTGAGATCATCGATCTCCCTGGCTACCTGCCATGCTCCTACGAGAGCACACTTGCTCACATCTTCGGAGACAATGCTGCAGCACTCTTCCCTGACAGGAAGATCATCTACAGCGACGAGATGGAAGGCGGATCATCCGACATGGGCGACATTGCCACAGTAGTTCCTGCAGTTCAGGGCAGCTGCGGAGGAATCACCGGCGACTTCCACTCCAAGGACTTCACGATCACCAACAAGGAAATGCTCTTCCTCGACCCTGCAAAGATCATGGCATGCACAGTCATCGACCTGCTTGCTGACGATGCTGCAAAGGCAAAGGAAGTCATGGCAAACTTCAAGAGCGAGTACAACACAAAGAATTTCGACAAGATCTGGGACGACATCATGGCCCAGTAATTGACCGGCCTTCAGGACGCAGGCGGACAACCCGCCTGCGTCCATGACATTTTCATCGCATGATCGTTTGCTGCATGCTCTTGCCAAGGCGCCCTGCCGTTGGTATACTGATATATCATTCCGGCTTGCCGGAAAACTTTTATCGGCCGGACAGAAGCGGCCAAAGCCTGAGGAGGAAAAACAAATGGTTTCAATCAATTCTGCACATACGGAAAGAGTCTTCGTCAACGGAAACGAGTTTCTGCGAGTCACTCTCGGGGGAAAGGAATATGATCTTCCTTTCAAGATCCTCGGAGGACGCAAGGTCGCCTTCCTCGATATCTCCGGACAGGTCGCTCTCGTGGAAAGCGCCGCCGACGACATCGTTGAACTGCTCAAGCAGGCCGGCGTCGAGTTCGACACGATCCTCAATCCTGTCTCAAAGAGCAGCGCGCTGGCTCACTCGATAGCCGTCCGCTGGTCAAAGGACCATGCGCCAATCAGCTACACTGCAGTTGCCAGGAAGAATGTGAGTGATTCAAGGATCACGGCAAATTACATCTCGGTCACGAACCCCAATGTGCAGACCCTCGCTCTCACTGATGACGATGCCGATTTCCTTGCGGGAAAAAGACTCCTCGTCGTCGATGACGTATACGGCGGAGGCGGCACGACACATGCTCTCATGGAGCTTGCCGAAAAGGCCGGAGCAAAGGTCGTCGCACATGCCGTCATAGGCGTTGAAGGAGGAGTCAAGCTCCCTGAAGGTCTCATCTACCTCTTCACGCTTCCTCTCAGCGAATAATATCTGAATACATGCAGACGTTTCCGGAATCTTCCGGAAACGTCTTTTTTCATATGTCGGTTGCTTCCTTCCCGTCCCGGAGGGGTGCCGTCTCAATTGACTTTTTGCCATAACAATGATACTTTAAATGTAAGGAACAGGCCTTGCAGCCTGTAGAACGATGTATACTTATCAGAAAGAAGGTTTGATTATGAACAAGCGCGAACGTTTTAATGCTTATCTAAAAAATCAGCCTGTGGACAGGGCTCCTGTAGGATTCTTCCACCACTACACAACATCGGCTGAATATGTGACCGGCCTGCGCGTTCCTGCATATTTCGAGAAGATGGTCTTGATGCACCGTGTGACTAGGCAGAACGACGATCCTGACTTTCTCAAGATCATGAACGATGTTCTGATGCTGATGCCTCTGGACGTATCTGAAGTAAAGGAAGCAAAGGATCTTCCCAAGATAGTACCTCCAAGCATGGATTCCGAATATGTCAAGAAGACCAGAGAGCTCACCGAGAGAGTAAAGGCATACTACGAGGATGAGGATATTCCTTCCCTTGCCACTGGCTTCTCGCCTTTCTTCAACATCAGGCACGCCCTTCAGATGGCCGATCCGGGACACGAAGACAAACTCAAGAGATTCTTCCTCGAAGATCCGGAGGCAGCAGTCGAGGCTTTGAAGATCGTCGGAGAGAGGACAAATGAGATCCACAGGATGCTCATGGACGAGTGCGGCGTTGACGGCATCTACTTCAGCGTCAACAACCAGAACCACATCGTGCCGGACGAGATCTATTCAAAGTATGTCGCACCTGTGGAGATCGAAATGATCGAGGACATCAAGAAACACGGTGTCTGCGTGCTGCATATCTGCGGATACGAAGGACTGTCCAACAACCTTGAGCTCTACAAGGATTATCCTGCTGACGCCATCAACTGGGGCGTTTACGCCGAGGGCGTATCTCTCCGGGAGGGCAAGAAGCTGTTCGGCGGAAAGCCTGTAATGGGCGGTTTTGCACAGAACACCATAATCTACAAAGGAACAGAGGACGAGATCAAGGCAGAGGTCAAGAGGATACTCAAGGAGACCGGAGACGTCGGAGTCCGGATAGGTGCGGACTGCACGGTTCCAAACGATATCGATGAGAAGCATTTTGGCTGGGCAAGAGAGGCCGCGGCAGAATTTGCGCGGGAGAAATAATTAACATCTCAACAGAAACATGTCTGTTGAAATAGCAAGAAAAGGAAAACGACTATGATCAAAGATGCAAAGCCGGGTAAGGACGGCAACAAGTACGTTCCGTATTCCGAAAGGACAGGAGAAAAGTCGGTGGTATTCTTTACCAGAGACCTTTCCGCAGAGGGACTGAAGAAGATTTTCGACAGAGTGAGCAAGGGACTTGAGGGTAAAATAGCCATCAAGCTCCATACGGGTGAGGCAGAAGGTCCGAACATCATTCCTCGCCCTTGGGTCAGAGAACTCTATGATGAGAAGCTGAAAGGCGCTACGATCGTAGAAACCAATACCTACTACCAGGGTTCACGCTACACCACGGAGGAGCACAGAAAGACTCTTGAGATCAACGGATGGACATTCTGCCCTGTTGACATCATGGATGAAAACGGAGTGGCCACACTGCCTGTCAAGGACGGCAAGTGGTTTGATGAGATGCATGTCGGCAAGGATCTGCTCGATTATGATTCATTCCTTGCTCTGACTCACTTCAAGGGTCATACCCAGGGCGGTTTCGGCGGCTCCAACAAGAATATCGGCATCGGCTGCGCAGACGGGCGCATCGGCAAGGCCGAGATCCATACTACTCCCGGCTCACTGGATATGTGGGACAAGAAGGAAGAGGAATTCATGGAGAGGATGACAGAGTCCACAAAGGCAACCATTGACCATTTTGCCGGACACATATCCTTCATCAATGTCATGAGAAACATGTCTGTAAGCTGCGACTGCGAAGGCGTAGGCGCTGAGCCTGTCGTAACTCCTGATGTCGGAATTCTCGCTTCATATGACATCCTTGCTCTCGACAATGCCTGTGTAGACCTTATCTACAACCTGCCTCAGGGCGGCGGAAAGCATATGATCGAAAGAGTCGAGACCAGACACGGTCTCAGACAGCTCTCCTACATGAAGGAATTGGGCATGGGCAACGATCTCTACACCCTTATCGACATAGACAACGGCGATGCAGAGATCACGGCACGGGAAGCCGTTAAGGACGTGGATCCTGAATGGACTCCGGACGAGTACAATACCTTCCCTGGAAGGAACAAGAGAAGAGCTTGATAATATACTCATGTCTGTCCATGGTTGATATGAGACACCGCATGGCTCAGATCCAACATCATATAAATCAACAGTAAGAAAGACCTGCTTCACGGCAGGTCTTTTTTTAATCTTTATCGTCAACAAACTCTATAAAAGACAAAAAAGGCCACCGGCGAATCGCCGATGGTCTTATGGCTCCCCCAACTGGACTCGAACCAGTGACATCTTGATTAACAGTCAAGCGCTCTACCGACTGAGCTATGGAGGAATATTCAACTGTTCTTTTCCTCCGAATGCCACGCATTGGCTACCGGAGGAATATATAAACTCCCTGCAGCATTGGCTGCCGGAGGAATATTTAAAAGAAAGAGCCGGCATCTCCCTATCTTCCCGGGGCGTCGCCACCCAAGTATTT
>CAZDOS010000003.1:0-54062 GCA_964507095.1 uncultured Oscillospiraceae bacterium
TTCTGACAGCTTGAGTATTCTACCACACCACTATCCCCTTGTCAACTACTTTTTTAAGTAATTTTACAGGGTTTCGTTCGGTTATAAATGCTCATACCTACACATTTAGGCTATACATAGTTTATCACCTGTTTGTTGCCATTGCTATGGTAATTTTTTGCCTTTCGCTGTAAATAAGTTTGCTTAATTTATATGCTTGTCATTCTTTTCCCATTGAGGCTCCACTTTCTGACTTTTCTCTTATTTTGAGCCTGTATCTATTCACATATTTCACTTCCTCTTTTATAATATGAATAAATAACCATATATATAAAGTAGGTGACATAATGCGTTCAAGCGGAATCCTTCTGCATATCTCCAGCCTTCCTTCAGAATACGGGATAGGCACCCTCGGGAAAGGGGCTTACGAATTCGTGGACTACCTTTCCGATTGCGGTCTGGGCTACTGGCAGGTACTACCAATAGGCCCTACCGGATATGGCGACAGTCCGTATCAGACCTTCTCAACATTCGCCGGAAACTCATATTTTATAGATCCATATATATTATATGAGGATGGTCTGGTCGAGCAGGAAGACCTTGACAAGGTCAAGGCAGAGAACGGACCCGTTGATTACGGCGCGCTGTATAACAACAGACCCGGTCTTTTCAGAAAGGCTTTCCTTTCATTTACCAGTCTCGGCGAAGGCCATGATCTCAGCAGGGAGTTTGCGGAATTCTGTCGTGCAAACGCTTTCTGGCTTGATGATTATTCACTGTTCATGGCTCTCCATGAAAGATTCGGATGCGGACTGAATGACTGGCCAGAGGAGTTTCATCTCATTGGAAGCGAAGCCGTCAGGAAATATGCCTCTGAGTGCTCTGACGATGTGATGTACAACCGCTTCATACAGTTCCTGTTCTTCAGACAGTGGAACGCTCTCAAGAGTTATGCCAATGAAAAAGGCATCAAGCTCATAGGAGATATCCCGTTCTACATTTCCATTGACAGCCGGGATGTATGGGCAAACAAAGGACTGTTCGAGCTGGACAGCAAGGGGCATCCGCTGCATGTCGCAGGCGTACCGCCTGATGCATTCAGCCGGACAGGTCAGTTGTGGGGCAATCCTGTATATCTGTGGGATGCTCACAGACGGGAAGGCTTTGACTGGTGGAAGAAGAGGATATACCATTCTCTGTCACTGTTCGATGCGATAAGGATAGATCACTTCCGCGGTTTTGAGAGCTTCTATTCAATACCCGTCGGAGACGTCGACGCGACCGGAGGAGAATGGATGCCAAGCCCGGGCATCGAGCTGTTTGACGCTCTCGGGATCAGAAACGACCAGGGCCTGAGGCTTATTGCGGAGGATCTTGGCGTCATCACCGATCCCGTTCGCGAACTTTTGAGACACACGGGATATCCGGGGATGAAGATACTCCAATTTGCATTCGATTCGGACCTCGCCAACAACGACGGAACATATCTTCCACATTCGATCGGAAAGAATTCCATCTGCTACACCGGGACCCATGACAATATGACCACACTTCAGTGGTGGGATAGCCTTTCGGAAGACGACCAGGCGTTCGTTTTGGAATACACCGGATGGGATTCCGCGGAAAACTTCTGTGACAAGTTCATCTCTCTGGCGTACTCAACTCAGGCCGAGCTTGTCATCATACCGATGCAAGACTGGCTGGAGGTCGGAGAAGAGGGAAGGATGAACCGGCCTTCGACCGAAAGTGGCAACTGGCAGTGGAGATTGTCTGAAGAGTGGCTTGATGATGCGCTCAAGGACAGAATAATCCGAAAGACCATGGTCTACATGAGAGACAGATTTGAAAAATGATCATAACAAAAAAGTGATGCGGTTTTCGCATCACTTTTATTGTTGTCTGTTTAAGGACTACTCCTTTGCAATCTCCTTCACTCCTGCGACAAGTCCTGCGATATTCTGCAGTTCGCTCGGAATGATGATCTTCGTGGACTGTCCGTTAGCAACCTTGGCAAGAGCATCATATCCCTGAAGAGTCAGATATTCCTTTGTAGGGTTTGACTCGTTGATGAGCCTTATACCTTCGGCCTGAGCCTGATAGATCTTCAGGATAGCCTCAGCCTCACCTTCCGCTTCCTTGATCTTTGCCTCCTTGGCAGCATCGGCGCGGAGGATAGCTGACTCCTTCTCACCTTCTGCGACCAGGATCTGACTGGTCTTCTCACCTTCTGCACGGAGGATGCTCTCACGACGCTCACGCTCAGCCTTCATCTGCTTCTCCATGGCATCCTGGATCTCTCTAGGAGGTATGATATTCTTGAGCTCGACACGGTTGACCTTGATGCCCCACTTGTCTGTTGCTTCATCAAGCAGCGTTGTTATCTTTGTGTTGATGACATCACGGCTGGTAAGAGTATGGTCAAGTTCCAGATCGCCTATGATGTTACGGAGAGTCGTGGCGGTAAGGTTCTCAATAGCGCTTATAGGTCTTTCTACTCCGTATGTATACAGCTTGGAGTCGGTCACCTGGAAGAACACTACAGTATCGATCTGCATCGTAACGTTATCTCTTGTGATAACCGGCTGCGGCGCGAAGTCTACGACCTGTTCCTTAAGGCTTACTTTCTTTGTGATCCTGTCAATGAACGGAACCTTTACATGTATGCCCGCATTCCATGTGGTGAAGTATACACCCAGACGCTCGACAACGAACTGGGCTGCCTGCGGAACGACAACGATATTGGTCGCAATTACGAGCAGGACGATTACTAATAAGATGATTGGTATCAATTTTCCTAACATTTAAAACAAACCTCCAGATTGACTGTTTTTATTTTTCCCCTGTTGATCTCACACTCAAGGTGGCACCTGACACCGCAACGATAACTGCGCGGTCCCCCGCCTTGAGCGATTCATCACTGCTGGCCATCCATGATACTCCGTCGACCTTTGCTCTGCCTTTCCTCTCTTTGGAAACAGGTGAGGTTATGTAGCAGATCTTGCCGATGAGCATATCGGCATTCGTGGGAGGCGGATCTTTCTTCTGGAACTTCTCCACCAGTGGTTTTGTAACATAAAGCGCTATCGCGCTGACGATCGCAAATACCAGCAATTCGATCCACAGGCTGTCCAAAAACAGGCTGAAGATCAATCCGGCTATTCCTCCGGCGATGAACCATACGCATACCAGGTTCGCCGTGGAAAGCTCCAATACTGTCAGCAACACGCAGAAAACGAGCCAAACAATAGAATCCATCGACTCAATCTCCTTTCTCCGGCATATCAAATGCTTTCAGCTATATGATACAGTTCAATTGTGAAATATCAGCAAAAACGTTTAAAATTTGCGGAATAATTATATACCATACATGCGTATCGTTCAATGAAAAAGAGCAGGAACTTCCGGTCCCTGCCCTTTGTGTAATGCGTCCGTATTAAGATCAGAGCTTTTCAAGCATCTCATCTACTGTAGGAATGTCAACAAGAGCTCTTCCGTAGTGAGCCTCGATTACATTCATGTCACCGTCAAGGTGGAAGAATGCAGGAAGCTGCTGCTCATTGCCTTCATACTTTCCGTGCTCAAATCCAAGATCTCTCATGCCTGCGAACTTGAGCTGAGCCTTCATTGCGAACTCATCGCCTCCCATAAGAGCTTCCATGCTCTCTGCCGGGAAGATGTCCAGAGCCTTATAGATGGTCTGGTAAGGATCACAGATGATCGGGAAGTCCAGCTTGAGGTTGTGAGCCTCAAGATACTCTGAAGCGTTTTCAGGTGTCGACTGCATCATTACGGCAACGTTTGCGCCCTTTGCCTTGAATTCATCGATCTTCTGCTGAATGCAGTATGCGTCATATACGCAAGGCGGGCAGCCTATGTAACGGACCACCAGGATCTCTGTAGGCTTGCCGTCAACGAGCTCGGAGATCGAGCAGTATTCACCGGTCTGTGTCTTAAACTTGAAATCAGGGAACTTATCGCCCTTAACCAGCTTTGCCATATTATTACCTCCAATTACATTTTTAATAATTATACATTACAGACGGCAACCCTTGCAAGTTATTGCATGAGTTGCCGTCATTCTCAAATGCCTATGAATCAGATCTTCTCAAGCATCTCTTCTACTGTAGGGATGTCGGTGATGTATGTAGCATAATGAGCCTCTCTGACAGTCATGTCTCCGTCCACATCGAAGAATGCAGGGAGCTGAGCCTCATTGCCCTCATATTCGCCGTGCTTGTAGCCTCTGGCCTGAACGCCGGCACGCTTGACTGCGAACCTTCTGGCAGCTTCCTCGCTCATATTTGCGGCATCACCCGGCTTCATTACCGGAATGGCCAGCTTCGTGTAAAGATCTTCGGTGAAGTCGCAGATGAACTCTTCAGGAAGGTCCTCGCCCTCGATGGAAGCATTGACCATCTCAGGACGTGACTGCATTACCACATAGACCTTTACGCCCTTGTCAAGGAACTCCTGATACTTATCCTTGAGAGTCCATGCATCCCAGTGGCAGATCGTGCAGCCGATGTATCTCAGGAACCAGAAGAATGTCCTCTGTCCGCCGACCAGCTCTTCGATGGAAACGTTCTCTCTCTTGTTTGTTGAAAGGATCATGTTCGGGAACTTCTCTCCCTCAACAACTCTCTTTCCTGTCTTGATCTTCGCCAGGACTTCGTCGATTGAAGGCATGTCCATAGGGTTTGCAGCATAGTGAGCCTCTGCAGTATTCATTCCGCCCATCAGGTGGAAAAGTGCAGGCATCTGCTGCTCGTTGCCCTCATATTCGCCGTGCTTGAAGCCGTACTTCTGCATTCCCCGTACCTTCTCGGCAAACTTTGCGGAATCTTCAGGTGAAAGGTCGCCGAAGCTGAAGCCTTCCGGAGTGGATCCTATCTCGAGTTCCTTGTAGAGCTTCTGCTCAGGGTCAAGGATGAGCTCAAACGGGAATCCCTTTCCGTCTGTTGCCTTGAGAACGTTCTCTTCTGAGGACTGCATGACCATGACGATGTTAGCTCCCTTCTCGACGAACTCATTGTAACGCTCGCTGAGAAGCTGTGCATCAAGCCTGCATGTCGGGCAGCCGATGTATCTTGAGAACCAGAGGAAAGTCTGCTTTCCGCCTACGAGTTCTTCAATGGTAACGCCCTTCTTGTTCAGGGTATCAACTGTGAAATTAGGAAATTTCTTTCCTGCAATCTGTTTTGCCATCTTGTTTCTCCTTTTTGTAAATAAAGATATATGAACCGTCTTCCATAAGGAAGACATTTTCAAACCATTTTCAACATTTCTTCAACAGAAGGCATGTCTGCAAGATTCTTGGCATAGTGGCTGTAAATGATGGTTCCGCCCTCATCCACCAGGACGATCGCAGGCAGCTGCTGCTCGTTGCCCTCGTACTTGCCGTGCTCAAAGCCAAGAGACTTGGCTTCCTTCATCTTCTTCATCCGTCCGCTCAGATTGCCGGCCACCATGCCGAGCTTGCTCTTTGCAGGCTTTATCTCAAACTGCCTATACGCATCCTGACCGGGATCACACATGATCTCAAACGGGAAAGTGCCTTCAGGCGCTTCTTCCCTTACGACGGCAGGATCTGACTGAAGGACGACGCAAAGATCAACGCCCTTTTCCCGGAATCTCGGAAATGACTTTGTGAAATTATGCATGTCGACACGGCACACGGTGCAGCCGTAGTATCTGAGAAATACAACAAACGCCTTTTTCCCGTTCAGATACTCCAGTGCGGATTTTTCCCCTTCTGAATAAGGGCTCAAGTACTTGAAGTCCCGAAGCTTCTCTCCATTCTTTAAGATCATTTCACCGTCTCCTTTCACCGTGAGCATAACACATTCATGAACATGTTTAATTATACCACATCAGTAGACAAATGTATGATGTGACCATATCACACTGTATCCGTTTCGGCAAAAAAAGGATACAGCACCCATAAAAGGATGCTGTATCCGCGTTTTTTAGAACTGTGTGAAACCGACCTTCTTGTATACCTTCTTGAGCACTCTGCTGGAATACCGGATTGCCTTCTGGGCTCCGTCCTTCAGAACGCCTTCAAGATATGTCTTGTCGTTGAGTATCCTGGTGTACTCCTTCTGAAGCGGTTCGAGCTTATCGGCAACGAGAACGCCCACTTCCTCCTTGAAAGTGCCGTATCCGACGCCGTCATATTTCTTTTCGACCTCTTCGATGGAAAGACCTGACATGACGTTATAGATACCTATCAGGTTCGAGATGCCAGGCTTGTTTTCAGGATCATACCTTACAAGCGCATCCGAATCGGTAACCGCTCTCTTGAATTTCCTGATGATGGTGTCCTTGTCATCAACGAGAAGAATGAATGCGTTTGCATTTTCATCAGACTTGGACATCTTCTTCGTAGGCTCCTGGAGAGACATGATCTTTGCGCCGACTTCAGGTATGAAGGCCTCCGGCACGACAAAAGTATCACCGTATCTGTAGTTGAATCTCTGGGCTATGTTCCTAGCCAGTTCAACGTGCTGTTTCTGGTCTACTCCGACCGGAACGCCGTGCGCATTGTAGGCGAGGATATCGGCAGCCATCAGCACTGGATATGTGAAAAGTCCGCCGTTGACATCGTCAGGGTGCTTTTCGCTCTTGTCCTTGAACTGGGTCATCCTGGTCAGCTCACCGAACTGAACGTTACAGGAAAGGATCCACGACAGCTGAGAGTGGATCGGGTTGTGGCTCTGAACGAAGAGAATGCTCTTCTCAGGGTCGATGCCGCTTGCAAGGAGCATTGCGGCAGATTCGTAGGTCCTGCGGCGAAGCGTTGCCGGATCCTGCCTTACGGTGATGGCATGCTGGTCGACCACCGAGTAGATGCAGTCATAATCATCCTGCAGGAGAGGCCAGTTACGTATGGCCCCCACGTAATTTCCCAGTGTGAATGTTCCTGACGGCTGGATGCCGCTGAAAACGCGTTTTCTTTCATTATCTTTGTCCATAGTACTGTCCTCCTTCGGCATTATTTACGGCGGATTATGAATTTGTATGAGACCGCCGCATGATAAAGATAATTCATACACGCATATGATAGCACACTTTTATCCGGTTTTCAATTGACAAACAGATAAAGAAATAATAATATTAAATGTAATCAATTTTGGTTTAATTTTTATTTTTGGAGGAACTAAAAATGGCATTAGACAGAGTAAGAACTAGGTTCGCCCCAAGTCCTACAGGCTACATGCACGTGGGCAACCTGCGTACCGCCCTGTATGCTTATCTGACGGCAAAGAAAGGCAAGGGCGATTTTATCCTCAGAATCGAAGACACTGACCAGAGCCGTCAGGTGGAAGGTGCCGTTGATATCATATACAACACTCTGACCGAAACAGGTCTTTTCTGGGATGAAGGTCCGGACATCGGCGGTCCTTACGGTCCGTACGTCCAGAGCGAAAGAAAGCCTATCTACAAGAAGTATGCTCTCGAACTCATCGAAAAGGGCCATGCATATTACTGCTTCTGCACAGAGGAGCGTCTTGCGGAAGTCAACCGCATAAAGGAGGCTTCAGGCCTTCCTACTGGCTATGACGGACACTGCAGGAACCTTTCCAAAGAGGAAGTCCAGGCAAATCTCGATGCCGGCATGCCTTATGTAATCCGTCAGAGGATCCCTGACGGCGGTCAGACATATTTTGATGACCTCATCTACGGAAGGATCACTGTTGACAACTCAACACTTGATGATCAGGTGCTTCTCAAGAGTGACGGAATGCCTACATACAACTACGCAAACGTCATTGATGACCATCTCATGCTCATCAATCCTGTTATCCGCGGTTCAGAGTATCTCTCAAGTGCTCCAAAGTACAACCTTCTGTACAATGCATTCGGATGGGAGATCCCTGACTACGTACACTGCCCTCCTGTCATGAGAGACCAGCACTCCAAGCTTTCAAAGCGCAAGGGCGACAAGTCATATGAGGATCTTGTAAAGATGGGCTTCCTCAAGGAAGCTATCCTCAACTACATTGCTCTCCTCGGATGGAGTCCGAAGAGCAACCAGGAGAAGTTCTCACTCAAGGAACTCGAAGAAGTATTCGACCCGAAGAACATCAACACATCGCCTGCTATTTTCGACATTGAGAAACTGAAGTTCCTCAACGGCGAGTACATCCGTGAGCTCACACCTGAGCAGTTCAAGGAGAAGGCAATGCCTTTCGTAAGGCAGGGAGTAAAGGGAGACTGTGACTTTGATCTCCTCTGCGCAACACTTCAGAAGCGCTGCGAGATGCTTGGTGATCTTCCTGAGCAGGTCGACTTCATAGACGAGATGCCTGAGTATTCGATCGATCTGTACACCAACAAGAAAATGAAGACAAATCCTGAGAATTCAAAGGATTCTCTGGAGAAGATCCTTCCTGTTCTCGAGGGAATCGATGACTGGACGATGGACAACATCCATGCCAAGCTCTTCGAGCTTATCGAGAAGCTCGGCGTAAAGAACGGTCTTATGCTCTATCCTCTCCGTGTTGCTGTTTCCGGAAAGCAGTTCACCCCGGGCGGCGGTGTTGAGCTTTCAGCCATCCTCGGCAAGGAAAAGACCATCGAAAGAGTCAAGAAGGCTATCGAGAAGCTTTCATAATTCAATAAATCAATATCGGACAGCTGTCGGAAACGGCAGCTGTCTTTTATTATTAAAAGCGGCGCATTGCTGCGCCGCTCCTGAGTGTTGCATGTTATCCGTTCTTTTCCCGTGCCAAGGCTTTCTTTGCCTCGTAGATCTGTTCCCTGAAGGCCTCATCGCAGAATATTCTGAGTGCAAAATACACCTGTGTGAGGATCGCCTTGTGCAGTCCGGCAAAACCCTTCTCTCCGTGCACGTATTCCAGGAAAACCTCCTCATGGCAGGTCGATCCGTCCTGATTTCCTATTCCGAAATGTCCCATGACCGTCGGACATGCCCATGACACATTGCCCACGTCAGAAGATCCCGATGGCTTTGTGAGAGTAGTGTCTATATTCTCCCTGGCGACACCTGCAAGCTCCATGCAGTCGCCGAAAGCGTCGATCATGAACTGCTGAGGCTTCATGTTGTCATAGCTGTTCTCAAAGTATCTGTATTCCATGGTGGCTCCGGTCATGAGGGCAGCTCCTCTGGCGCAGTTTATTACCTTCTCCGTCAGTTCGTTGAGATATTTTCTGTCTGCTGCCCTTATATACCACTTGCTCTGCCGATATGCAGGCACGACATTAGGGGCAAGTCCGCCGTTTGAGATGATACCGTGGATCCTTGCGTCCTCTGTAGTGTGCTGTCTCAGAGCGTTGACTCCGTCGAACATCAAATAGCAGGCATCGAGAGCGTTTATTCCTCTTTCAGGCGCTCCCGCTGCATGGCTGGAAACTCCGTGGTATGTGAATTCTACGCTGTCGATTGCAAGGAACTGGCTCCCCAGATCGCACTTGTCTCCGCCCGTGATGTGTATCTGCATGGCGGCGTCGATATCCTCGAATCCGCCGTTGTTCACCATGTCTACCTTTCCTCCGAAGTTCTCCTCGGCAGGGCAGCCCATATATACGATCGTTCCATCAAAATTGTCCTTGAGCTTTGCAAGTACCCGGCATGCGCCGAAGGTATTTGCAGCTATCCAGTTGTGGCCGCAGGCATGTCCGTTCTGATCCTTGTTCGGTCCGTATCCCGGAAGTGCGTCATATTCGGCAAGAAATGCCACCTTCGGGTGTCCGCTGCCGTATTCTCCCCTGAAGGCGGTTTCCCAGCCCCCGAACGGCATAGTGACCTTAAATCCGATAGACTCCAGCATTTTTGTTAGATAATTGCTGGACTGTATCTCGTTTCCGCCTATCTCGGCAAAATCATATATCTGCCGGCATACCGCCTCATATGTTGAAGCTCCTTGTTCCTCAAGCTCTCTAGCGAGCTCATATATCCTATCAAGTTCCATTCCCTTTTCTCCCCATTCATCATATATGCGACAGGGGACAGTATCCGCTGTCCCCCGTTGATATTAAAGTCCTATCATTACAGCCAGAGATATCCAGAACACTTCCATAACGAACATGATCCCGAACAGAGGTGCTATCCACTTGAACCACTTGTTTATAGGCAGTCCCATAAGACCGGCAGCCGTTGCGACTCCAGTAGGTATGAACATGTTGGAATAACCGTCTCCGAATGAGAACGCGAGACAAGCCACCTGCCTTGAGATTCCCAGAAGGTCCGCAAGAGGTGCCATGATAGGCATCGTTGCAGTCGCCTGACCGGAACCCGAAGGTATGAACATGTTCATGATGTTCTGGACGATCACCATCAGTATGCCGGAGAAGATACCGGAGGCTCCCCGCAGAGCTGTTGCAGCTCCGTAGAGGATGGTGTCTATTATCATTCCGTTCTGGAGGACGATGAGTATGGTCCTTGAGACTCCGCAGATGAGCGCTCCGAAAAGCATCTCCTTCGAAGACCGGATGAAGTTTGTGGCTATCTCGCTGGGTCCGAACCCGCCGAGTATGCCTTCAACGATCATTCCGATAAGGAAAAGCGTGGCAAGTTCCTCAATATACCATTCCTTGACAATAACGCCCCAGACCATGATACCTATGACGGCGACAAACACCAGTCCGCAGATGATATGTCTAGGTTCCATCTCCGTGCTGACCAGCTCATCCTGGCTCTTCCCCGCGCCGAGATTGGCAAATTCCGTTCCGTAGAGCAGGCTCTTGGTCGGATCCCTTCTGATCTTGGAGGCATATCTCCATACATATGCGATTCCGATGGCTTCCATAACAACAAGGATTATCACTCTGTAAATGAGCATTTCCTGCGTAAGTGTGATCCCGGCCACCTGGTTTGCGACTCCGAGAGTGAACGGGTTGAGCATTGACGACGCAAAACCTATCTGTACTCCGATATATACTATGGAGGCTCCGACTATTGCGTCATACCCCAGCGCGGCAGCTATGCCGATGAACACGGGGTACATCCCGTATGTCTCCTCGCTCATGCCCATGGTCGAGCCAAGTATTCCGAATATGATCATTATGATCGCGAACACTATCTGAATGTTGAAATGCTGGGTTTTCCTGATGAGCGCTCCCATCATGGCATCGAACGTGCCGTTCTTCATCAGGTTGTATACGAATCCGTATGCGAAGAGGATGAAGAATATGATGTCGCTTACCCGGTTGAAACCCTGTACGAGAGCCCTGAACACTCCTATGACGCCTACCGGAGAGGATTCGACAACGTGGTACGATCCGTCCACTATGACTGTCCTTCCGGCCTCGTTGACCACTCTGTCGTAGCTGCCCCGCGGAATTATCCACGTGAGCAGTGCGCAGACACAGATCATTGCGAAGATGATGACGTAGCTGTTCGGCATTTTGAACGAACGCCTGTTTCTTGTTTCCATTTTTCTGTCTCCTGTTGTCTTTTTTACCGTTAAACAAAACAAAAGTCGGTGCATAAGAATGCATCGACTCTAAAGAGACATAGAATGACAGCACCCCATACAACTACCTTTGATAGCGCTCCGCTGCGAGCCGGTATACCCGCAGCGACAGTTCTGCACCTCTTTGATGCAGCCCCAACCGGACTTCTGACGATCCGATTTCGGCGTCGATCCCTTTCGGCATGTTTCCCGGGCTTCCGGCCTCCGCATGCGTACTGATGATAAACGCGACCTCTACCTCAAGTATTGTGAGGTATGGGCATATCTTATTCACTTATGTTCATTTTGTCAAATATTTCAGGAAAATTTGTACAAAGCAACAAAAACCGTCTGATTTTGCTCTGCCTTTTGTGCATACGACAGTATTTTTATCCTCTCAGAGCATATGAGTTGACATTATGTCCATCTGTAGTATACAATCACACATGGAAGATAGAGGCGCGGCAGCGATGAAACCGGTCTAGAGGGCACTCGATGATCTCCGGTAGAGGCAATGTCGCCGAAATGGACATGAAGGCATTCATGCCTGTTGGTGCAAGGGACAACACCCTGTGCACTCCTGCAACAATGCAGAGGGGCTATCACTTTATTGTGGTCGGGCTCTGCGTCCCGGCTTTTTTATTTGTCAAATGAGATCATATATATCAAGGAGGAAACCCACATGACTCAGGTTTATTTCAACGGCAAGATCTACGTCGAGAGAGACCGCTTCGTAGATGCAGTATTGGTCGAAGACGGTGTCATCTCGAAGATCGGCACATATGAGGAAGTTACGGAGGGCCTTTGCCCTAAGTGTGAGAAAGAGCTGATCGATCTTGGCGGAAAGACCATGATCCCGGGCTTCAACGATTCACACCAGCATCTCCTCAACTCAGGACGGGCAATGTCCAATGTCAGGCTCGCAGGCTCAACAAAGCTGTCTGACCTCATTGACAGAGGCAGAGAATTCATCGCCTCCAGAGAACTTGAGCCGGGCGATGTCGTAGTAGGCTCAGGCTGGAACCAGGACTATTTCACCGATGAGGCAAGGATGCCTACACGCTACGATCTGGACAAGATCAGTACAGAGTATCCTATCATCTTCTCAAGAGCATGCGGTCACATCAGTGTTGCAAACTCAAAGGCTCTCGAACTGGCCGGCATCACACGCGACACGGAGCCTCTGCCGGGCGGTGTAATCTATCATGACGAGAACGGCGAGCCTAACGGACTTACAAGTGAAAACGCCCAGCGGCAGGTAAGGAAGATCGTTCCGTCTACTTCCGTCGATACAGTCGTCAGAAATCTAAAGGTCGGCATGAAGTACGCAGCGGCATACGGCATCACAAGCGTTCAGCCTAACGACATCAGGACTGCTGACTACAAGATCATCATGGAAGGCTATGACAAGCTATATGAGACATATCCTGACGCGATAAGGGTCTATCACCAGTCAAACATTCCGGATCCTGTCCTCTTCAGGGAATTCCTTGAGAGCGGTCATCAGACCGGTGCAGGAAATGACATGCAGAAGTTCGGTCCACTCAAGCTCTTCGTTGACGGCTCACTCGGTGCAAGAACAGCCTGGATGAAGAAGCCTTACGCAGACGATCCTTCGACCAGCGGCGTTCCTACAATGACAGACGAGCAGCTTGATGAGCTGGTGCAGATTGCTGACAGCCATGACACCCAGGTAGCTATCCATGCAATTGGCGATGCAGCCATCCAGCAGGTCCTTGATGCCTACTCAAAGGTCATCGAAGGCAGGAACAACAAGAACAGGCATGCTGTTATCCACGTTCAGGTCACCGACCAGGCCATGCTTGACACCTTCTACAACAAGGACATCCTCGCACAGGTCCAGCCTATATTCATAGACTATGACATGAACGTCATCTATGACCGCGTAGGCAAGGAGTTGGCCGAGACTAGCTACAACTTCGGAACCCTCTTCCGCATGGGCGTACACACATCCTACGGTACTGACAGCCCTGTTGAAGACATGCAGCCTTTCCACAACCTCTACTGTGCAGTGACAAGGAAGAGGCTCAGGGAGGACAAGGTCTATCTGCCTGGCGAGAGAGTCGACATCTACGATGCCATCGACCAGTACACCATAGGCAGCGCCTACTGCTCATTCGATGAGAACAGGAAGGGCCGTATCAAGCCTGGTTATCTGGCAGACTTTGCAGTTCTCGACAGAGACATCTTCACCATCCCTGATGATGAGATCAAGGACGTCCAGTGCGTCATGACCTTCGTCGGCGGAAGAAAGATCTTCGAAAGATAATTTACACAACGACAAAAAAAAGCTCAGCCGTAGGCTGAGCTTTTTTATATGTCGATATGTCACAGAGTCTCGATGTGGAGAACGTTTATGAGCAGCATCCACACCAGACTGTAATAACTGACGACAGCCACAAGGTCGTTTACCGTGGTGATGAGCGGACCGGATGCAACGGCAGGGTCCACTCCGACCTTCTTGAACAGCATAGGAATGCCGCTTCCGACGAAGCTTGATATCATCATTGCCACGACAAGCGCCAACGCAACGCAGGCGGATATTGCAAAAGAAGTCTGAAGGTCCCTGCCTTTGATAAAATGCAGATAAAGACCGATGACTACAAACGCCAGAACGCCCAGAAGCGCTCCGTTTATGAGACCCACTCTCATTTCCTTGAATATCAGCTTGAACTTTTCCCCCGTAGTAAGGGAATCGTCCTGAATCGCCCTGATCGTGACGGCCAGGCTCTGGGTCCCCGCATTACCTGCCATGCCCAGTATGAGCGACTGAAACGCCATGGCAATAGGCAATACGGCCACGACGACTTCGAACCTTCCGACGACCGAGGAAACCACCATGCCCAAGAGCAGCAGGATTATCAGCCAAGGGAGCCTCTTCCTCATCGAATCCTTTATAGGTTCGTCGATGTCTTCGCTTTCGGTACCGCCGCCGAGACGGATGATATCCTCATCCTGCTCCTCAACGAGAACATCGATGATGTCGTCGACAGTGATTATGCCGAGCATGGCGCCCTTCCTGTTCACGACAGCGATCGCCTTCAGGTCATATTTCGAGACGAGTGTCGCGACCTCTTCCTGATCGGCTTCCGGAGTGGTCGTGATGACATTGTCATCCATTATATCCGTCAGCTTTGCCTCGTTCCTGGCTATGAGGATATCTCTCAGGTCAGCTGTGCCGATGAGCTTTTTGGCTGAATCTACGACAAATATGGTCTCGATGACCTCTGTCTTCGGACCTATCTCCTTGATCTTCCTGAGCGTCTCTCCTACAGTAAGTGAACTGTCTATGGCGATATATTCTGTGGTCATGATACCGCCGGCCGAATCATCATCGTAGGTAAGAAGCGTCTTCAGCTGGTCGGTGTCCCTTCCCTTCATCATGTTCATCAGGGACTTGGACTTATCCACAGGCATGTCCCCGACAATGTCCGCTATATCGTCGTTCGACATGTATGAGAAGAGTGACAGTATCTTCTTGTAGCCAAGCAGCTTTGTGAACCTCTGCCGCAGATCCTCATCCATCTGCTCCAGTATGGCAGCCATATGCTCATCATCGACTCTTCCGTAGAACCTGAGCAGTTCATCGTCAGTAAAATCCTCCAGGGCAATCGCTATATCGATTGCATAGATAGATTCGATGACTTCATTAAGCTCCTTCTCGTCGGCAGTGAGCAGGACTTTCTTCAGGTCGACCTTGGCGTCTTCAAGTTCCTCTTCGTCGGCAGTTATGGCATCGACAAGGTCTGTTATTTCATCATTTTCACTGTCGGCTATGTCATCCAGTGCCGCTTCTTCGGCTTCGAGCATTTCTTCTCTTTCCTTATCCATGACAGAACTCCTTTCCTGATTATTCAAATAACGCATGTCAGATTGTGATCTTCATGACATCTATGAGCAATACCCATATCAGGCCGTAATAGCAGACTACGGCCACAAGGTCGTTTACCGTGGTGATGAGCGGTCCGGAGGCAACTGCCGGGTCGATCCCTATCTTTTCAAACATCAGAGGGATTCCGCTTCCCATGAAGCTTGAGATCATCATGGCGACCACGAGTGCCATTCCGATGCAGGCAGATATCGCAAAGGCCGATTTGACGTCATGAGTCTTGAAAAAGTAGATGTAGGCCCCGATCCCGATGAAGGCGATCAACCCCATGACCAATCCGTTTAGAAGACCCACTCGCATCTCCTTGAACACCAGCTTTATCTTATCGGAGACCGTGATGCTGTCATCCGTAAGCGCCCTTATGGTGACTGCAAGGCTCTGCGTTCCGACATTACCTGCCATGTCAAGCACCAGCGACTGGAAAGCCATCGCAAGCGGGAGCACCGCGAGCACGACTTCAAATCTGCCGACGACCGATGACACCAGCATGCTCAAGACGAGCAATATGGCCAGCCATGGCAGTCGTTTCTTTACCGAATCCTTGACCGGTTCATCAATGTTCTCAGTCTCGGTACTACCACCCATACGGATGAGGTCTTCTTCCTGCTCTTCGACCAGAACGTCGATGATGTCATCAACGGTTATGATACCTATGAGTCCGCCTTTTCGGTTGATAACCGGTATGGCTTTAAGGTCGTATTTTGATACGAGCGACGCGACCTCCTCCTGGTCAACATCAGGAGTGACCGTGATCATGTTGTCATCCATTATGTCGCTGAGCTTCTCTGAGTCCTTTGCAATGAGGATATCCCTGAGGTCAGCCGTTCCGATGAGCTTTTTGGAAGAATCAACGACGAAGATCGTTTCAATGACCTCAGTCTTAGGACCTATTTCCTTGATCTTATCCAGCGTCTTCTCTATGGTGAGATTGCCGTCAATCGCCAGATATTCGGTGGTCATTATGCCGCCGGCCGAATCGTCTTCATAATTCAGCAGGGTCTCGATCTGGACAGTGTCCCTGTCCTTCATCATCTTCATGATTATCTTCGCGCGGTTTGTCGGCATGTCACCGACAATGTCCGCGATGTCATCGTTTGACATATAAGCAAAAACAGAGATGATCTTTCTGTATCCCAGAAGACCGACGAATCTCTGCTGAAGATCTTCATCCATCTGCTCCAGGATGGCTGCCATATGCTCATCATCTATCCTGCCATAGAACCTCAGGAGTTCATCATCTGTGAACTCCTCAAGCGCTATAGCTATATCGATGGCATAGACCGACTCGATGACCTCGTTAAGCTCCTGCTCATCTGCGCCGAGAAGCGTATCCTTGAGGTCGACTTTTGCCTCCTCAAGCTCCTCCTCGTCGGCAGTGATCGCGTCAACAAGATCAGTTATCTCATCGTCAGCCTCAGCTACCTTTTCCACATCCCTGATCTCTTCGAGCATCTCGTCCTTATTGCCAAGCATCTCTCTGTTCTCTGTCATATATAAAACCTCTTTCCCGACGACGCCGAAAAAGAGGTATCTATTCTTTTTGAAATCAACACCCTAAGCGTCGCTATTCTGTTTTCTTAAATAATCGACTACTCCCACTGGGGTCGCTACTCACGAGTGTTCATCTCCTTTATCAATGGTTTTTATTATTCTGTTTTGTACTTAAATAATAGTATATGCATCGCTGAAATGTCAACCTGAAATAGGTCATTCGAAGCATAAAAAATAGGACCGGAAATCTCCGGTCCTATTGTCTGTTATGCTCTATCTGTTGCCGTACATTCTCTCGTAGTACTGCTGGTATTCGCCGTTGACGATCTCCTCCCACCAGCTGCGGTTATCAAGATACCACTGGATGGTCTTCTTGATGCCGTCATTGAACATGGTCTCAGGGAGCCAGCCGAGTTCGGCGTGGATCTTGGCCGGATCGATGGCATATCTCATGTCATGGCCCTTCCTGTCGGTCACGTGAGTGATCAGGCTTTCAGGCTTTCCGAGCTGCTCACAGATGATCTTAACGATGTCGATATTCCTCATCTCGTTGTGACCGCCGATATTGTATACCTCGCCTTCCCTTCCGTTGTGGATGATAAGGTCTATGGCCTTGCAATGGTCCTCGACGTACAGCCAGTCTCTTACGTTTATGCCCTCTCCGTAAACAGGAAGAGGCTTGTCTGCCAGGGCATTGGCTATCATAAGAGGTATCAGCTTTTCAGGGAACTGATACGGTCCGTAGTTGTTTGAGCATCTGGATATGCTTACCGGAAGCCCGAATGTGCGGTGGTAAGCCATTACCAGAAAATCTGCGCTTGCCTTTGCAGCCGAATACGGGCTGGATGGATTGAGCGGAGTCGTTTCCGTGAAGAACAGGTCTGGCCTGTCAAGAGGAAGATCTCCGTAGACCTCATCCGTAGAAACCTGGTGGAACCTCTTGATCCCATACTTCCTGCAGGCATCCATGAGCACGGCAGTACCCATGATATTGGTGTTCAGGAACACTCCAGGATCTTCGATGGATCTGTCTACGTGCGTCTCAGCGGCAAAATTGACGACCATGTCGGGATGCTCTTCCCGGAACAGTCTGTCTACCGCCTGCCTGTCGCATATGTCTTCCTTGACAAACCTGAAGTTCGGCTTGTCGAGTACACCCTTGAGAGTTGAGAGATTTCCTGCATATGTCAGGCTGTCAAGGCAAACTATCCTGTATTCAGGATGCTTGTCCAGCATGTAGAAAATGAAGTTTGAACCGATGAATCCGGCACCGCCGGTCACTATGATCGTCATTGTTGTTTCTCCTGTTTTTATTGACCGTTCCATTTCTTAAAGAATTCTTCGAGAGCATCCTTCCAGTCTCTCATCTCGTCTCCGCAGGTCAGACGGAGCATCATGTTGTCAAGATTCGAATATTCAGGTCTCTTTGTCGGGCTTGGATACTCTTCGCTGGTGCAAGGTCTCATGACGCCTTCATAGCCTGCGAGCCTTGCTATCTCGCATGCAAAATCGTACCATGTGCACTCAGCACCGTTTCCTGTGCAGTGATATATTCCGTACTCCTCTCCGGCCGCCACTTTCATCATGTGATAAGACAGATCCGCCCGGTTGGTCGGCGTGCCGTGCTGGTCATTTACCACCATCGCGCCGCCTCTTTCCCTGCAGAGCCTCACCATAGTCTTGACGAAATTCTTTCCGTAATAGCCGTACAGCCATGAGGTTCTTATGATGAAATATCTGCTGCAGAAATCTCTGACGTATTGCTCGCCTGCATATTTTGTCTTGCCGTAGGCAGACACAGGGTCAGCGATATCGAACTCTCTTCTCGGAGCAGCGTACCTTCCGCTGAAAACATAGTCTGTGGATATATGTACGAGCTTTGCGCCGGTCTTCTCACACGCTATCGCGATGTTCCTCGGTCCTATGGCATTTGCCTTGTAGGCCGTCTCATAGTCCGTCTCGCAGCCGTCGACATTTGTGTATGCTGCACAGTTGAATACGATATCCGGCTTTTGGGCATCGAAGAACCTGAGCACTGCATCCTTGTCTGAGATGTCCAAAGTATCTATATCCGCCGTCAATATCTCTGCGCCTGCGAACTGTTCGGGTATCCTTCCCAGTTCACTGTAACCGCTTCTCAGATCGTTCAGCAGTTGCTTTGCGAGCATGCCGTTTGAACCCAGAACCAATACTTTCATGTTTTTCCTCCGATCAATACTGGACCTGATTTTCACTGACCTTGTACAGATGAGTTCCGTACGGGCTCTTTCCGTAAAGCTCAGCGCTCGCAAGGAGCTGTTCCTTGGTGATCCAGCCGTTCTTGTATGCGATCTCTTCAGGTGCCGAGATCTTTATCCCCTGTCTCTTCTCTATCATCCTCACGAAATCGGCGGCATCCACCAGGCTGTCCATCGTGCCGGTATCCAGCCATGCAAAACCGCGTCCGAGAAGCTTGACATCAAGTTCTCCCTGTTCAAGATACATGGCATTGAGCGTCGTTATCTCCAGTTCTCCCCTTGCGGAAGGCTTTACCTGATTTGCAAGAGCGGATACTCCCTTCGGATAGAAATACAGACCGGTGATCGCATAATTGCTCTTCGGCTCCTTCGGTTTTTCCTCGACTGAGATGACCTTGCCGTTCTCGTCGAATTCCACGATTCCGAATCTCTGAGGGTCCTCCACGTGGTATCCGAAGACGGTGGCTCTTCCGTTTTCCGCATTTGCTGCCGCATCCTTGAGTATACGTGAGAAACCGTTTCCGTAGAAGATGTTGTCTCCGAGGATCATCCGGCATGGTTCATCACCGATGAACTCCTCTCCGAGTATGAATGCCTGTGCAAGTCCGTCAGGGGACGGCTGTACCTTGTATTCGAGGTTGATGCCGAAGTTGGCTCCGTTTCCGAGCAGGCTCTCGAACCTCGGCGTATCCTGCGGAGTCGAGATGATGAGTATGTCCTTTATCCCCGC
Organism: uncultured Oscillospiraceae bacterium; assembly: GCA_964507095.1. Lineage (GTDB taxonomy): Bacteria > Bacillota > Clostridia > Oscillospirales > Ruminococcaceae > RGIG3102. The sequence goes on from CAZDOS010000003.1 coordinate 19,765, forward strand.
AAGCATAAGTGTCGAAAGAGGATAATAGATCATCGGCTTGTCGTATACCGGCAGAAGCTGCTTTGATGTCACCATCGTAAGAGGATAAAGTCTGGTTCCCCGTCCGCCTGCCAAAATAATGCCTTTCATGTTTCTGCTCTGCCGTGAGAAATCTCACGGCTCTCCTTTCCGCTGTTGTTAATTGGATTACTGTATTCCTGTGTTATATGAGCTTGAATCCCCACTTCCTGAAGTAGATCATCATGCTCTTGACCTGCTGCATGAACCGTTTTGAGTTATGGGCTGTCTCCCTGTGCCAGAAATGCACGACAGTGGCGCTCGGCGCATAATAGGCCTCGCCGTACTGCTTTGCCTTCATGGTTATGTCCCGGTCTTCGAAATACAGGAAATAGTCCCTGTCAAATCCGCCCATCTTCTCGAAGACCTCGCTCCTGATGACGAAGAAGCATCCTGTGCAGAATTCCACAGGGAACTCTGTGTCCTGGTCCATCTCCTTCATGAGATATCTTCCCTCGATGCCCTTCATCAGACCTCCCGGCATCCTTCTTGATACCAGAGAAAGGAATCCCGGCCTTCGCTTTGCTATGTACTGAAGGGAACCGTCCGGGTTCAGGACCTTCGGGCAGGCTATGGCCACCTCCGGATGGCTGTCCATGAATGCACACATGTTCGATATGGTGTCCTTGTTTATGAGGATGTCCGGGTTTATCACGAAATGATACTTCGAGCCGGTCTTTCCTAGCACCCGGTTATGTCCGCCGCCAAAGCCGACGTTCTCGCCCATGTCAATGTATTCCACCCTGCCGCCGGCATCGCCCTGTTCGGCTTTAATGGAGGCACCGATCCTGTCCGCGCTGGCATTGTCTATTACAAAGAGCTTGAAATCATCGCCGGTGTTCTCTATTATGCTTCTTACTGTAAGATGAGCATCCTCGGGTTTGTTGTAGACGACAACGCTCCCTGAAACTAAATAATCAGCCATTAAACGTTCTATGTTCCCGTTTCTCTTTTTTTGAAACTTTTGATCGACAGTATTACAATTCTTACACAAATAGATGCTTAACTATCTAGTGTAAGGCATGTGTCCCCATAAGCCGGACACATCACAGGTTATTTTACTATACCACCACTGATTTTATCAACATAAACAGGGAAAATCATTTTACGTCAGTTAAGAAAAGGTAAATAATCTGTAAATTATTACTCCCGCCCAAGGCGGGATCCCCGGAGGAAAATGATGATAAGCAAAATTGTTAACAAATCCATAGACATTATCAAGGCAGGCTTTGCGACCGTGATGATTGCAGGCGCCATATATTCTGTGGGCGAAGTCCTCATCGGCAACATGTCAATGGGCATCCTCGCTGTGTTCACAGGAATAATCGGCACGCTTCTGACAGTATCCAGCGCATGCTTCTTCTTTAGAGCATACAACAGAGGAAGCGCTGACCTGACCGATACATATATCCTGTTCACCTACCCTGAAGTATTCAGGAAGATGCTCAGCGTGTTCTTTGCGATCTGGATAATCGGACTCCTCGGAGATGTCGTAGTAAGGCTCTTGGCTTTCGTACCGATGATCAATGTCATCGTTGCCATCGTTGTGATAGCTATTCAGTTCCTGCTCAGCCTCGCAGTCTATCTGTTCGTTGCTAACCAGAACTACCCGACTGACTACTATCTGAAAGCTTCTGCCAGGTACCTCGGAAGCAACCGGCTTGGATACATCGGTTTCATCATTCTCATTGGAATCGTTCCTGCAATTATCCAGGCACTCATAAGCGGCATCCTCGGAGAACTGATCGGCAGTATCGTTGCCATACCTCTGCGCGCATTCGTAGACCTTTGTGTTGCGGGATACGTAGCCGAAAAGATCATTCCGTCAGAGTGGTACGCGGGATACGCACAGTTCTGATATCGGCATGACGATCGAAACTGAAATAACTGAGTAAAAAAGGGGCTGCATCGCAGGATGCAGCCTCTGTTTTCATGAAAGAGTATTGATTACTCGAGCACGTCTCTGTAGTTGAAAGTGATCGTGCCGTCTTCCAGGATGAAGCAAGGAACTCCGACCTGTCTTCTGGGCTTGATAGGATCGAAGACTGCAGGATTTGCTTCTCTGAAGTAGATGAACTCCCTGAGAGCCTTCATGGAACTGGTGATGTCCACAACTTCAAAATCAGCCTTGTTGATTCCATGCTCCTCAAGGATGCCGTTTACCTCTGTGCACTCAGGGCAGTGAGAAGAGGTGTAATACTTTACGATCTTTTTCATTTTCTTTCTCTCCTTTCGATCATTGTGATCCGTATATGCCTATTATATCGGTAGGATTTTCATTTGTAAATACATATCGCCGACAAACGCGGCCATATAAAAGGACCGGACTGTCGGTCCGGCCCGAGATATCATTTCTTCCTATTCTTTAGCTCCGATGCCAAGCTCTTCGGCATGCTCCTTCATGGCTTCAATGACTATTGCAGCAACGTCCCTGACTTCCATCCCCAGCATTTCACATCCCTGCTTGATCAGTTCTCTGTTGCACTTTGCAGCAAACTTCTTATCCTTGAACTTCTTCATGAAGCTGGAGACCTCCATGTCAGTGATCCCGTTAGGTCTCATCCTTGCCGCAGCCTGAATGATGCCCGTCAGCTCATCAACAGTGAACAGGCTCTTTTCCATATTGGTCTTCGGCTCAACATCATTCCTGAGGGTGTAGCCATGGGAAAGGATCGCACGGATGTCCTCTTCGTCCACGCCAGCTTCTCTCAGCGGCTCTGCGGTGTGGTCAAGATGCTCTTCAGGATATTTCTCGTAATCATAGTCATGGAGATAGCCCACTGCTTCCCAGTGCTCCGGATCCTCTCCGAAGTATTTTGCCATTCCGCCCATGGCATAACTGACATTCTTCGAGTGGAGTATCAAAGACTCTTCAGTTACCATATCCTTGTTCAGTTCCTTTGCTCTTTCAACTGTCAACATTATCTGTCTCTCCTTTGTTCTTTGCATGTGCTGATTATACCACCCGGGACCGGCTCTTTCAATCCGGCATCCATATGATAAAAGCAAAAAGCAGGATGCATGCATCCTGCTTTTCTGTCATTTGCTCAATTCGCTCTGCAGCCAGACGCTTGCAACATCCAGCGCATTGTACAATCCGTTTCTGACTCCGGACTTTCCCGGGATCATCCTCTGCATGAGATCCAGTGAAGTGTCCGTTGATATCAAAGACACATGGATCCTGTCAGCCACGGTCTCATCACCGATCTTCTTGGTGCTGAGGACTTTCATGTAAGCTATTACCCTGTCGGTCGGATTGCCATAATAGAATTCATCTTCTCCGCGCACGAGCGGAAGGCCCTTGTAGGTCAAAGGTGTATCCATTCGTTACCTCCATTTCCCGAAAGATAAGACAAGTCCACCGTGCAGGCCGCCGCAAGCGACCTGCACAGTGGTAACACAACCTGAAATTATGCCAGATAGTTCTTCAGAAGGCTCTGAAGAATATCATCTCTGTCCAGCTTTCTGATCTTGTTTCTGGCTCCCTGATGAGTAGTGATGTAGGTTGGATCTTCTGACAGAATGTATCCAACTATCTGATTTATTGGATTATAGCCCTTTTCCTGGAGGGCGTCATACACTTCTCTCAAGGTCTGTCGGATCTCTTCGTCTTTTTCACTGTAGATGGAAAAAATCGTTGTTTCGCTCATCCCACATCCTCCTGCTTGATTTATATATCTAAATTGTATAGCAAAAGTATGTTAAATTCAAGTAAATAATCAAGACCTCAGGAAAACATTTATGGATGCCAGATTGTCCAGTATGGCTTTCATAAGGCTTTCTGCGATATCGTCGGTGAGAGTAGCCGTCCTGTCCCTCAACACGAGAGCGTAAGCCATGCTCTTCTTGCCCGGCTCGATATGCTCTCCTCTGTAGACGTCAAACAGCTTGACGCTCTCCAGCTTGTCGCCGCAGCTTGCCTTGATTATGTCGATTATCTGCCCGTTGGTGACAGCCTCGTCGCAGACGACGGCTATGTCTCTGGTCAGAGCAGGGAATCTTGCCAGCGATACATACTCGTGCACTCCCTTGAGATGCTTGAAGAGGATATCGGAATTGATGTCGGCGACACAGACCTTTGTCTTGATGCCGTAGTTGTCAAGAACTATCGGATGGATCTCTCCGATGACACCGATCTTTTCTCCGTCGACATATATGTCGGCACAGCGTCCCGGATGATATGTTCCGCCCTCAGAATTTCTCTCGAACCTGATGTCTTCTATGTCGAGGCTCCAGATGAGTTTTTCGATGGCGCCCTTCAGATAGAAGAAATCCTTTCCCTTTCCGTAGCAGCTCATGATGAACTTCTTCGGTTCATCAGGCAGCACATTCGGATCTTCCTTCGGCCAGTATTCTGTAGCGTACTCGAACAGTGAGACATTGTCTACTCGGGCGTTATAGTTTCTGGCAACGACCTGCATCATGGACGCTACCGCTGTTGTCCTCATGATGGAGGTGTCCTCACCGAGAGGGTTGGATATGACGACAGGCTTTCTGAGCCATGAGTCCCGAGGGATGTTCAGCAGGTCGAAATTCTTCGGTGAGTAGAAAGTGAACGTCTCTATCTCATAGAAGCCGTAACCCAGGAGAGCGTTGATGACTCTCTTCACAAAGGTCTGCTCCGGTGTCGGCCTTGCCTGAGCCTTGCCGCCCATCATCGTAGAAGGGATCTTGTCGTAGCCGTATGCCCTTGCGATCTCTTCAGCTATGTCGTTGTCCTGCGTGACCTCGAACTGGGCGATGTCATATCTGTCGGTAGGAGCGGTGACGATATCGTCATCACTGACCTTTATATCGAATCTGTCGAGCATGTCGACCATCTCCTGCCTGGAGAGATCCGTTCCAAGTATCCTATTGACTCTCTGCCAGTCGAACTTGAACTGTCTGGGAAGTCTCGGGTTCGGATATACATTGATGTATCCGTCTATTAGGTCGCCGGCATCCAGCTCCTTTACCAGCTTGAGCGCCATGAACAGAGCCTTCTGGCACACGTCAGGATTGAGGCCCTTCTCGTATTTCGTTGACGCCTCTGTTCTGAGTTTGAGTATGTTTGATGCATTTCTTACTGAAGGACCATCGAACATTGCCGACTCGAACACTACCATGTTGGTGTGCTCATATACGCCTGAGTACTCGCCGCCCATGATGCCTGCTATTCCTATCGGGCCTTTCTCGTCCGCGATAAGTCCGACTTCAGGCGTCAAATCTCTTGTGACGCCGTCAAGAGTCATGATGCTCTCGCCTTCATCGGCTCTTCTTACTATTATGTGACCGCCGTTTACATACTTATAGTCAAAGGCATGCATCGGCTGTCCGTAAAGCACCATCACATAATTGGTGATGTCGACTATGTTGTTTATCGGTCTGATTCCGCACATCCTGAGCCTTTCCCTCAGCCACTTCGGGCTTTCCTTGACTCTGACATTCTTTATCATTCCTCCGCAGTAGCGAACACAGTAGTCCGGTGCAGCTATGTCGACCTTTAGAAGATCGTGGATGTTTCCCTCTCCCCTTATCTGCTCAGCAGCAGGCTCTGTATAAGGTACCTTGAAGGCGGCAGCAGCCTCTCTTGCAAGTCCTGTTATTGACAGGCAGTCAGGGCGGTTAGGAGTGATCTCGAATTCCACGGAATAGTCATCCATGTAAAGCGCCTTTGCGGCATCTGTTCCGAGAGGCCATTCCTCATCCAGCACCATAATGCCGTTTTCGATTGCATTCGGGAAGTCGTGTGTCGTGAGCCCGAGCTCGGAAAGCGAGCAGAGCATACCGTTGGACTCAATTCCTCTGAAATCGCTCTTATGGATCTCCTTGCCTCCCGGCAGGACTGAACCGTCCAGTGCCACAGGGATCAGGTCGCCCTCCTTGAGGTTCTGAGCTCCCGTGACTATCTGAAGCACTTCCTTGCCGACATTTACCATGCAGACCAGGAGGTGGTCGGAATCGGGATGCTTTGTTATGCTGTCGATCCTGCCTATGACTATGTTCTTCATGTGGTCGGCTTCTCTGTCGAACACTTCGACCTTCTGGCCGATCATGGTCATCTTGTCGCTGAACTCCTGTATGGTGCAGTCGATAGGCGCGTATTCTTTTATCCAGTCTAATGAAATCTTCATGTTGCTTCTCCTTTTAGAACTGTGACAGGAAGCGCATGTCATTCTCATAGAGCAAGCGCAAGTCATCGATGTTGTACTTCATGAGTGTCAGTCTTTCAAGTCCGAATCCGAATGCGAAAGCCTGGTACTTCTTGGAATCCACTCCGCAGTTCTCCAGGAATATTGGGTTAGTGACACCGCAGCCGAGGATCTCTATCCAGCCTTCCCCCTTGCAAACAGGGCATCCCTTGCCCTTGCACTTGAAGCAGGTCATATCCATTTCGGCAGACGGCTCCGTATATGCAAAGTGGTGCGGACGGAACCTTGTCTGGGTCTCCGGACCGAACATCTTCTTGACGAACACCTCAAGAGTTCCCTTAAGGTCACCGAAGGTGATGCCTTCCTGAACGATGAGCCCTTCTATCTGATGGAATATCGGTGAATGGGTCGCGTCTATCTCATCGCTGCGGTAGACCCGTCCAGGTGCGATGATCCTGAAAGGAGGCTCGAGTGTTTCAAGAGCTCTTGCTTCCATCGGAGTTGTCTGTGTCCTGAGCAACACGTTGTCGGTGATATAGAAGGTCGCCTGTGTATCTCTTGCCGGGTGGCTCTTAGGCATGTTCAGCTTTGTGAAGTTATAGTCGTCATACTCTACTTCTGGTCCTTCCATCACGTCAAATCCCATTCCGAGGAAGATCTCCTTGAACTCGTCAAGCACCAGGTCAAGAGGATGTCTCTTGCCCATGGCAAATTCTGTTCCCGGAAGCGTTATGTCGATGACTTCCTTCTCGAGCTGCTTTTCAAGGAGCTCTTCGTTGACGGCTCTTATCTTCTTTTCCAGTGCCTCATCGATGTCTGCCCTGACCTCATTCGCCAGAGCACCCATCACCGGACGCTCCTCTGCAGAAAGCTTGCCCATCTGTTTGAGTATCGATGTGACCTTTCCTTTCTTGCCTGAGAAACGAACTCTGATCGCATCGAGCTCAGGAAGCGTGTCTGCGGCTTCGATCGCAGCAAGAGCTTCTCTTTTGATCTCTTCCAATTGCTCTCTCATTTTTCTTTTTCTCCTTATGAAAAAATGTGGTTTTTCGGGCGAAAGGACTTCACATGAGAATAAATAAAGCCCCCGCCCCAAAAGGGACGAAGGCATAACTCCGTGGTACCACCCTAATTTTTGCCAAATAAGCAAACACTCATTGTCACGGTAACGGTGTGGGCCGGCCGCAGCTACTGTGATTTCACCTGGCTCCTCCCAAGGGAACTTCACATCGGTCAGACTGCGCCATTTCACCGTCCGGCGCTCTCTTTTCCAGTCCAAACTCGAGGCTACTTTCCTTGTTCATTGGATTTACCTGCTTATTTTAACACCATGTTCTTTTTTTTGCAATACCAAGACAAATATGGTATATATATTTACATACCGCATAGGGAGGACAGATGATGTATTCCATCGGCATCGACATGACGACGATCTCCAGAATCAAAAAGAGCCTTGAAAAAGGCTCATTTGCAGCGCATGTCTTTTCCGAGAAGGAACTTGAAATGTTCTTTTCGGAACAAAAGCCGGCCTACAGGAGCCTGGCAGCTAATTTTGCCGCCAAAGAGGCTCTCGGAAAGGCTCTCGGGACAGGTGTGAGAGGTTTTTCTCTCAACGAGGTCTCCGTACTGAGAAACGAAGCCGGCATGCCTTATTTCGAATTCAGCGGAAGGGCCGCCGACATCATGCTCAAGGGCGGTTACAATGCTACCGTCTCCCTCTCCCATGAGGGTGACAGCGCCATAGCCGTAGTCCTTCTGGAGGAAGGACCCAAAGTAAAGCCTTTGAAGGCTCTGTAGGATCTCTTAAGGAAATCTACAAGCCTTTTAGTTTTTTTGATCACAACATACCGGAGGAAACATGGAGAAGAAGATATTTGCAGGAAGCGTAGTGACTTCCGAAAGCTTTGAAAGGCTTAAGGTCTATGACAGACGGTTTGTGACCGTCGAAGACGGAATAATCGAAGGGATCTACGAGGACCGGACTGATATTCCGGATTCTTTCAGGCATGTACCTGTCTCTGACTACGGAACAGACATCATAATTCCTTCCTTCTCCGATCTCCACATCCATGCCCCTCAGTATGCTGAAAGAGGAGTAGGAATGGACTGTCTCCTCTTTGACTGGCTCAACAACTACACCTTCCCTCAGGAGTCCAAATTCTCCGACAGGGAATATGCCAAGGTCATATATGCACAGGTAATTAGAGATCTCATCCGAAACGGCACCACGCAGGTCAACCTTTTCTCGACTATCCACAGAGAATCCGATGACCTGCTGTTCGACATGCTGAAGAAAAGCGGCATATATGCGTATTCGGGCAAGATCAACATGGACATGAACTCTCCGGACTATTATGTCGAAACCACCGAGGCTTCCCTGTACGAGACCGAGAAATTCCTTTCCGAGCACCCCTTCGATGCCCGGCGGAGAGTAAAGCCGATCCTCATACCGAGATTTGCTCCGACATGCTCCGAAAAGCTGCTCAAGGGTCTCGGCGACCTGGGCAAGAAGTACAGGGTCGGTCTGCACACGCATCTTGTCGAGTCCAAGGCAGAAGCGGCATGGGCGCGGGAACTCTTCCCGCAGTACAGAAGCGACGGAAGGATCTATGAGGAGTGCGGTCTTCTCGAGGGAGGTGTCAACATTTTTGCCCATGTGATCTTCCCTACCGATACGGAATACAGGATACTCAAGGACTATAACTGCATCTCCGTACACTGCCCGGATGCCACGACAAACATAACTGCAGGCATCATGCCTGCCACCGACCTTATAAAGGCAGGTCTGAACGTATCCATCGGAACGGACGTGGGAGGCGGTCACTTCATGGGAATATACAGGCAGATAGGCCGTGCCGTACAACTTTCCAAGATGAAAGAGTTCTATGAGGAGGGTTATGACAGGCTGTTGTTTGCTAATGCCTTCTATATGGCCACCGTTAACGGAGGATCCGCTTTCGGTAAGATAGGCAGGATAGAGCCGGGTTACAGGTTCAATGCCCTTGTATTAAGCGGCATGCAGGACCGGGGCTACAGACTGCCGGTCATAGAGTGTGTCGAGCGTTTCTGCTATATCGGTGATGACAGAAATATCTCCCACAGATTCGTGGACGGAAAGGAACTTGATTCGGAAAAGGTCTTCAGTTCTCTCCTGGAAATCTGATACAGACAAAAATAGCCGCAGGTCGCTTTTGGCGCCTGCGGTATTTCTTTTTTTGACTGTCACATCCTGACCTTGCCGTCACTTAGCTTACTCACGATAATGCGGCTCTTTTCTTCCATGTCGTTTACCAGGCTTGTTATGGCCTCGTGATAATCCGATATGGCCGCATACTGATCTGCCATTGCACCGTACAGACCAAACCATCTGGCAGCTTTCCTTATGCTGCCTTCCGCATCCTCTGGTGTCAGCGATATGTCTATGTCCTTTTCTTCAAGAGCACCCCACATCTCATCGATTATCCCCAGGGAAAACAGCTCTCCGTTGACTTTGGAAAGCACATCTTTCGACCTGCTGAAGAGGATCCCGTGGTATATGCTGCAACCCTTGTTGTTTTCAATAGGTAGTTTATAGCACTTCATCGTCATTGTCTCCTTATGGCTAAAGTATACTTTACCCTCTGCATTCTTGCAACATGAACAGGTTTGTGTACACCCCGGCGGGGCTTGTGATATACTTAATGTATCAAACAAAGGAGGGCCGCTGATAATGATCGATCTTTTAATGTCTGTCCATCCGGCCGTTCTCCTTGTCTTATTGCTTGCTGCAGCCGCCTTTCTCTTCTGGCAGGACAACGGCCTCAGGGTCACGGAATACACCGCCAGCTTTTCCGATCTGCCCGAAGCGTTTGAGGGATTTTCCATAATGCAGGTATCTGATTACCATAATGCGTCGCTTATGGAGGACAAGATCGTTTCGGCTACGACCCTTGCAAAACCTGATATGATCGCCATAACGGGCGACCTTGTCGACAGCAGACATACGAACATCCCGGCCGGTCTCAGACTGGCTGAGAAGCTGTCAAAGATATCGCCTATCTACTATATTCCGGGCAACCATGAGGCGAGGATAGCCGAGTACCCTTCGATAAGAGACACACTGGAAAGCTACGGGATAACCGTTCTTGAAAACAGGACTCAGCTTCTGGTGCATAAGACACGGCACATAACTCTGATCGGTCTCCTTGACCCACGCTTCTACGGTCTTCCGAAAAGCGAAAGGCAAAAGGGAAAGACTGACAAGCTCGGAAAATACTATATACGGGAACTGAACAGGCTATCTTCATCAGTTCAGGGCTTCAGTCTTCTTCTTGCCCACAGACCGGAATTCATGCCGGAATACTCGCAGGCATATATAGATCTTGCTCTTACCGGACATGCTCACGGCGGACAGTTTTCCATACCTTTTACGGATATAGGGGTGTACGTCCCGAACCAGGGACTGTTTCCAAAATACACCGCAGGTCTGAAAAAGGAAGGACGCACTGTCGGGATAATCAGCAGAGGCATCGGAAACTCTTCATTTCCTTTCAGACTGTTCAACAGGCCGGAGCTCGTGAAGATAACCCTGAAAAAAGATGAATGACAAAAAAGTGCCATGGCTAAGCCATGGCACTTATTCGATTCTACTCTATATGCAATTATTCTGCAGGCTGAGCAGCACCTGTTGGGCAAGCATCTGCGCAAGAACCGCAATCGATGCAAGCATCAGCATCGATAACATACTTGCCGTCGCCTTCTGAGATAGCGCCTACCGGGCAGCCATCTGCGCATGCGCCACACATAATGCAATCATCTGAAATCATGTAAGCCATATCATTTACCTCCGTACAATTTGCCTTCGTTTCCCGACCTGTTGAAAGATTCAGGATACGTCATATCTCTATCGGTGATTAGTTTAACATACAACATGTGTAAATTCAATGTATATTTATTATCAAATTCTTACGGGAAATTCGTCGAATTAATTAGTCTCCGCTCTGCTCCGTAAATCGTCACCAAACAGCCGTTTCAACGTTGCGTGGATAGATTTTCCGCTTTGGTAATGGTACCATTTGATCAAGGAGGTGATCGCCATGGATAGATATGTCACCGGATCCATCATCAAAAAGCTTCGCGAAGACAGGAACATGACACAGGAACAGCTGGCGGAACGCATATATGTCAGCAGTAAGGCTGTCAGCAAATGGGAGACCGGACACGGTTTCCCAGATGTGAGTCTGCTTGAACCTCTTGCAAAAGCCCTGGGGATATCCGTTATCGAACTGCTGTCGGGTGAGGATATCCAGAACGGAAACCGATCTTCGAATATGGCTAAAAGCAGGTTCTATGTCTGCCCTGTATGCGGAAATGTCATACAAGCCACAGGAGAAGCAGTGATAAGCTGCTGTGGAATAACACTTCCTCCTGCTGAAGCAGAGGAGGCAGACGAGGATCATTCCATTCATTCGGAGACCGTGGACGGCGAGTATTATGCGAAAGTCGAACACCCTATGACCAAGGATCATTACATTTCTTTCCTCGCCGCCGTATCTGACAACGGAATACAGTTCGTAAAGCTGTTTCCGGAGCAAAGCGCTGAGGCATATTTCAGGATCAGCCGAGTCAAAAAGCTGTTTGCATACTGCAACAGGCACGGACTGTTCCGGATAAAGCCTTGATGCATTTTCACTCACATGAATAAAGCTTTCAGCAAAAGAGGCGTCCGTTTATATAAAACGGACGCCGTCTTTATTTATTGTTTCATTTGATATCGATTTATCGGTATCGGGCAATCACTGTTCTTTGACCCTGTCCTTACCTTTTCCGGCCCACCTGAGAACATCGATCTCATCGAGGTTGAAAGACACCGGTATGCCTTCCTTGTTCTTGTCGAGCCTGACCTTAAGACTGCCCGAGAGGATGTTGGATACCTCGGAAACGACACCTGTTCCCTCCGGAGTCCTGACATAACTGCCGACTCCTGGAGTGGTCGAGTTGAGATACTCATACACGTTCTGCTCATAAGACAGGCAACACATTAGTCTGCCGCATGAACCGTTTATTTTAGTAGGGTTGAGAGAGAGGCCCTGTTCCTTTGCCATCCTGATTCCTACAGGAACGAAATCCTTTAGGAATCGGGAGCAGCAGAAAGGCTGTCCGCAGACACCGATGCCGCCCATCATCTTGCTTTCATCCCTGACGCCGATCTGTCTCATCTCGATCCTGGTCCTGAATATGCTTGCAAGCTCCTTGACCAGTTCTCTGAAGTCTATCCTTCCGTCAGCCGTGTAGTAAAAGAGCACCTTGCTCCTGTCGAAGGTGTATTCGACGTCAACGAGCTTCATCTCCAGACCGTGCTTCTCGATCTTATCGACGCAGATGTCAAAAGCCTTCTTCTCGTCCATCCTGTTCTGCATGAGCTTTGAGATGTCGGCCGTGTCCGCCACCCTGATGACTTCCTTGAGCGGTGATACGATACTGCTGTCATCGACTTCATGGACTCCCTGGACTACCAGACCGCATTCCAGTCCTCTGGCGGTGTCCACTATCACATATGTGTCTTTATCTATGTTCATTTCTCCGGGGCTGAAGTAATAGACCTTCCCGCTCTCCTTGAAACGCACTCCTATAACCTTTGTCATAAATATATATGTAAACTCCTGATAATAATCGTATTGGAATATTGTATACCAGAACTTAAGAAAATTCAAATCACACCGATGCCGCCCTGGCCGCTTCCGATGCGAAGCACTCGATCATCAAATTCAGATTTACGTTCGTCTGAAGCAATCCCCTGTACTTTTCAATCACATCGATGACACTCACCGTTTTCCGGGTGTATTTCTTTGAGCACAGTACCGTCAGGTCTTCAAGAATGACAGCGATCGAATTCTTATCCCTGTTATACCGGTACATTGCCTTAGACACCTCATACGCATCGCCCTTCAACAGCAGATTGTAGATGTCTATACTGTTCTTCAGCAGAGCGTATCTGGCAGGATCCTCCAGACATCTTTTGCTTTTCCCTATGTTGCCACCGTAGATCCTTATCAGATTCTCGATGATATCATCGTCCCTGCTGATCTCCTCCAGATAGTCTCTGGCTTCTTCATCGCTCACATCTCCGACCTGGTAAATGCTGCACCTTGATCTGATAGTGGGAATTATGGAACTGATATCGTTGGTGGTAAGGATGAAATACACATCCGACTTGGGCTCTTCAAGAGTCTTCAGGAAAGCATTGGCAGAAGAAGTGTTGAATCTCTCGCAGTTTTTTAGTATCACTATCCTGCTTTCAGAATCGATCGATGTATTGCTCATCTCTCCGATGAGTTCTCTCATTGCACCAACGCTGTATTCCCTGCGAACTCCGGTGTCGCCTTCCATTATCCTGACCGCCGGATGGCTGTTAAGCTCTTTTGTTGAACTGACGCCCAAAAGCTCACAAGCCAAAAGAAGGGCAAGATAATTCACTCCGTTGCCCTTTTCCCCGCTGAGAAGTATGCTATGAGAAAGCCGCCCTGCTTTAACAGAAGCAAGGAGGCTTTCCTTCGTTTTATCGTTGCCTATGTATAGCTCGGAAAGCATCACAGCTTCTCGAATCTCTCAATATCCAGTACGAATACAGTTGCTCCGCCGACTGAGACTTCAAGAGGTATAGGTGTAGTCATTCCCATTCCGTAAGTTGTGGTTGAAGGAACGGTTTCCGTGCGTCTTCTGGAGTGTTCTGAAATGATCTCTATAGCACGATCTACCTTCTCGTCTTCTGTTCCTGTGAGGAGCGTCACGTTATTTGCCAAAAGGAATCCGCCTGATGTGGCGAGCTTTGTGACCGAATATCTCTCTGAAGTAAGTGCCCGCGATACTTCACTTGCATCGTCCTTGTTGACTATAGCTATGATGAGCTTCATGATATTACCTCCACATTTCATTGTCATCTATTGATAGATAAAGCCTTTTAAAAGCTTTTTTTGCATTTTTATAATATCACGAAACGATGTAAATATCCACTTTTTACATCAATTTTAGAGAAAGCGACAATAGCGGGCATTAAAAAGCAGCATTTTTGACATACTGACCTGCGGCTTCAGGGTTTACAGGTTTTTTAGCAGTTCTTCCAGTTCCAGCACGCTGTTTCCGAGAAGACATTGCCTGATCTTTTCAGGATACTCCAGATCCATGCTGTCCGTATATATGACCCGCCGCGTGATTTCGGTTCCTTCCACCTCCAGAACCATCCTGACGTTTCCGCCTTTCAGCTTTCTCTCATCGGTAAACCGTATCTCATCAAGCCGGTTATATATAAATCTTTCATCGGATATCATCCTTGCAATCTCAGGATCCTCCGGGACCGTTTTCTGGATTTGTGCATCGGGGAACCTTGCAAGAAATTCTTTTACGATAGCATCCGAAAGCGTCTGTACTGTCAGTCCGGGACATATCTCTGAGAGGTTCCTGACTCTTGCTGCAACCGACTTTATGCCTTTCCCCTCGAACTTTGAGGAAGACGGAGTCAGTACTCGCGTCATGGCTGATATGTCTACTGCCACCATCAGCGTGCCGTGAAAGAGCATCCTGTCTTCTTCCTCTTTCCAGGCACAGCCGCTGATCTTCCCTGAACCTGAAACGATATCGTTCCTTCCGGAAAGCTCCGACTCGACCCCGAGAGAGGAAAGCCGGCTTATTATGATCTGCTGACAGTATGCCATGCCGGCCTTGCTCTTGTCGAATACAAAGGTATAGTTCAGATTTCCCTTGTCCTGGTATACGGTGCCTCCACCGGTAAAACGCCTGACGGGAAGTATGCCTTCACTTTTGAGGACGGAGCTGTCCCATTGCGACAGGGTGTCCTGGTTGAACCCTGCAACGACACAAGGCCTGTTGACCCAGAGAAACAGCGACAGCTCATCGCTGCCCTTCAGCAGCTCCATCTCTGTGGAGATATTCCTGTAGGGATCATCTGTCCCTGACAAATATATTTTCTTCATTTTCTTTGAAAAAACGGGGCAGAACCATGTCTGCCCCAAACGTGATTATGGCTTTACTGATGTATGCTTCCGAGTCCGAGTCCAAGCACAGCCTCATGCACGGCCTCTCCTGTAGTAGGATGAGGGAATATGGTGTCGGCGATTGCTTCGACTTTCATCTTGTTTTGGATCGCAAGTGTAATCACGTTAATCAGGCTCCGGGCATCAGGTCCGATAATGGTTCCTCCGAGAAGCCTGTCCTCTGAATTATCCTTTATGAGCTTTACAAAGCCTTCGGTCCTGCCCATGGATACAGCCTTGCCGTTGCCTGCAAAGTCAAAGCGTGCAACGCTGTAATCGATCCCCTTGGCCTTTGCTTCGTCTTCCGTGATTCCAACCGATGCGATCTCAGGATCCGTGAAGACCACATTCGGGACTGCAGAATAGTCCATGAGCCTGTCCTTGCCCAAAATGTTGTCCACTGCAACGATGCCCTGCTCGGAAGCGACATGGGCAAGCTGGATGATGTTTGTCACATCGCCGATGGCATAGATGTGCTCTCTATTGGTGCGCATGTGCCCATCGACCTTTATGCCCCTGCCTCTGTCATTGAGCTCGATGCCTGTAGCCTCGAGATTAAGTCCGTCCATGTTAGGGCTTCTGCCTATTGCAAACAGCACCTTCTCGCTGACAGCCATGTGCTCGGTTCCGTCCTTCTCGAAGAAGACTACAGCTGAACCGTTCTCGGCCTGCCGTACCTTCGTGACTCTTGAAGATGTGCTGATCGTTATTCCTTTTTCTTTTGCGATCTTCATGATCTCGGCAGATACATCGTTGTCTATCATGGTCAGGACTCTGTCCATGAACTCGACCACCCGGACCTTTACTCCGAGATTGGCGTATATGAACGCGAATTCCATGCCGATGACTCCGCCGCCGATAATGGTGACCGATTCAGGAAGGACATCATTGCTCAAGGCATCCGTGCTATTCATCACTACAGGAAGGTCAAGGCCCGGAATGTTGGACTTTGAAACACTGCTGCCCGTTGCTATGATGATATCCTCTGCGGCCACCTTGCCGAAGCCCGTGATCTCTACAGTCTTCTCATCTATGAATGATGCAGTTCCTCTCGCTACTTCGATGCTGTTCTTCTTCATGAGGAACTCCACGCCGGAGACCAGTTTGTCGACGACTCTTTCCTTGTGGGCAACGATACCCTTCATGTCAGGGACAGCTCCGGCGATCTTGATGCCGAACTCGTCTCCCCTGAGGGATTCAGAATATACCTCAGATGACTTTACGAATGACTTTGTAGGGATACATCCGACATTAAGGCATGTACCGCCGAGCTTCTCCTTTTCTGCGATTATGACCTTCTTGCCGTTCTGCGCGGCATATATGGCAGCGACATAGCCACCCGGGCCTCCGCCGATGACCAGAACATCCGCCTTCTTCGTGTCCATGTCTGCAGGTTCAGTCTTATCAACAGGCGCCGGCACTGCCTGCTCTGCTGTTCCTTCGCTGAAAAGGGCAACGACATCATCCATCATGATCTTGTCGCCGACCTTGATCTTTATTTCTTCCAGTATGCCGTCCTTCAGGCAATATATCTTGCTTGCACCCTTGCCTGCTTCGACGGATGCGAAGGCTTCGCCAAGCTTTACTGCATCTCCGACATTCTTATGGATCCGTGTGACCGTGACCTTCTCATCCTTTCCGAACTCAGGGCACAGCAGTTCAAAGGTCTCCTTGGCAGCAGGTGCTGCTTCAGGGGCTGTATCGGTAATAAGGGCTACTACTTCATCAGTCTTGACCTTCTGTCCCGCGGCAGCCTTGATCTCCTTTATGTATCCGTCACAGAGGCTGTATATCTTTGAGGCTCCCTTGCCTGCT
The DNA here is from genome assembly GCA_964507095.1 of uncultured Oscillospiraceae bacterium. Lineage (GTDB taxonomy): Bacteria > Bacillota > Clostridia > Oscillospirales > Ruminococcaceae > RGIG3102. The sequence continues at coordinate 36,797 of CAZDOS010000003.1, forward strand.
TCTACGGCAAATACCGGTTCGCCGAGCTTTACGGCATCCCCGGCCTTTTTGAGCACTTCTGTAATTGTTGAGATTTCATCCAGTCCGAACTCGGGACACAGCAGTTCCGTGATCTTTTCTGCTGCCGGCCGAGTGTCGGTGATGGTGGCCATGACATCATCCATCTTGACTTTGTCGGCGACCTTGACCTTGAATTCCTTAATAAATCCGTCAGAAAGGGCATAGACTTTAGTAAGTCCCTTTCCCGCTTCGACAGAGAAGACCGCGTCGCCTAGCTTTACGGCATCTCCGACTTTCTTCATTATTTCTACGACTGTGACTTCTTCGTTCCTTCCGAACTCAGGGCACAGCAATTCCGTGATCTTTTCCACGATATCGACCTCTTCTTTTCATATATTATATTGAATTATACCATCTGACCGCTTCTGTTAGCAACGAAAGACAGGTGACTTGATTACACTGATGATATGACTGCAACAAATGGCGGGGCCGAGCCCCGCCATTTGCAAATCACGTATTACTTGAAATCCTTCTCGAACTCATCGAGGCAAGGCATCAGCGTTGCTGCGATATATGCCTGTGTAGGACCTCCGCCGTAGACCATTGCTGTTGCTGCAGCATCAAGTATCTCTGCCCTTGTGGCTCCGTTCTTGAAAGCACTGTATGTATGGTAGACAATGCAGTACTCGCATCTGCAGTAGACCGAGATGGCTATGGCTATGAGCTCCTTGGTCTTGACATCGAGAACTCCGTTGTTCTCGATATTGCCCATGAATGTCCTGAAGCCGGCCATTACCTCCGGCCTTTCGTTTGCCAGTTCGACTGTTCCCTCGCTCATTGCCTTGAGCATTCCGCGTACATCCTTTGCCATTTTAGCGTCCTCCTGATTATTGTTACGGCAGCATCATCGGTATGCCGTTCTTCATAACATCATTATATTCCCATTTCATTGGACAGGCAAAGCATTTGTTACATTTTTGTCAATGTGAACAAAGAACTTCAGGAACGTTGATCGTTATGACGGATTTCCGCTCATTTTTCAAGGTATCTTACCATGGCTTCATGATTCTTCTTCGCATCCTCATAGCCTATGGCATACCATTTCCACATCTTTGCGGCACGGTTTTCGAGCCTGTCGATGTCCACAGGCTTTTCAGGCGCTATGACAAAGGCATTGCCAAGCTCCTCGTTTTCAAAGACATACCTTGTCTGCTCGTTATACATATTGTGCCTGTTCTCATGCGCCCGGTAGAACTTAGGGTACTTCTTACCATAGAGCGCCTTGGACATCTTGAGATCAGAGGCAGGTTTCTTTACGAAGTTTCTGTCCTGGGTGAGTATGATCACGTTCTTGGTGTTTCCGTCCATCTGGCTTCTCTTGAGAGGAATGCTGTCGCAGATACCGCCGTCAAGATACATCTGCCCGTCTATGATCACAGGGGTCGACAGTATCGGGAGGCTGGCCGAGGCCTGAACTATGTGCATTTCTTTCTCAAGGTCGGTGACTCTCATGTATTCAGGCAGACCGGTCGATATGTTCGCGACCACAGCGTAAAAATTCGTGTCGTTTTTCCTGAATGTTTCGTAATCAAAAGGTATGATCTTGTTCGGTATCTCGTCATATACGAACTCAGTGTTGAAGTAGTTTCCGTTCCGGGCCATGTATTTCGGTCCGGCATACCTCGGATCTCCGAGGAACCTTGTGAATGTGGTTATGCTCCTTCCTCTCTGCCTTGAAACATAGTTCGAGGCGTTAAGAGCGCCTGCGGATACTCCGTAGACCGATGTAAACTCTATGTCATGTTCCAGAAAATAGTCCAGGATGCCGGCAGTGTATACACCTCGCATGCCGCCGCCCTCCAGGATCAGTGCACCTTTATACTGCATCAAAACACCTCCTAAATCTAAACCGATTATACCACCGGAAACCCTCTTTTTCCATTTTCTGACCACATTTCACCTTTTATCTCAAACGGCATAAATATCAGTTTTAAACGGACAAAAAAAGGTCAAAACTTTCGTTGACAAAGGATAAATCGTATGCTATACTTACTAAGCTGTTAAGCGGATGTGGCGGAATAGGCAGACGCGCTAGCTTGAGGGGCTAGTGGTGGCAACATCGTGCAAGTTCAAGTCTTGTCATCCGCACCAAATCGGGCTCTTCGTGAGAAGGGCCCGATTTTTTCATCAAGTAAAAACTATCTCATATGGTTATGTCTACTGCATCTGACCCTCACACAAGTAAATGAGCTTATAGCTATGGGGTTAGATGACGGCTTATGAAACAGAAATGAAAAGAGTCCACAGAGTTGATTAAACTCTATGGACTCTCTGGCTTTATTGATTAATGGAGTATGGTCATGGTCTCCCGGCATACAGTGACCATTCACCTTTTACTTATTCAGCAACGATGTACTTTTCAAGAGCGGCCTTCATGGCTTCGATATCTGCTCCGTTATCGGCAATGTACTTCTTGCTCTGAAGCATCTCCGTTAGCTTGTCTGCCTTGCATGCCGGCGCTGACTTAGGAACTGCAACGGCGACTTCTCTGTTGGTGAATACCACCATTCCCTCTACCTGTCCGAACTTCACGTTTTCTTTTCTGTATATTTCCCTGAAGAACCTGGAAGCACCCCGTACATCATTCAACGGACTCGGGAAATTCTTTTTCTCTCCAAGGAAAACCTGTGTCCACTCATCCTTATTGCTGTCGCCGTATATGTCTCCGCCCTTCGGGTCTGCCTTGAAAGCAATGGTGCCGTAGAAACTCAGCAGAATGGCATCATAGGTCTGTCTTTCGCCGTTGAACTCAAATGTGGTCCTTCCCATTGTCTTGAAGCTTCTGGGGCGTGCAAATCTTGCCAATGCGCTCATCAGCCTTTCCTGCGACTTTGGCTCCTCGGCATATCTCTTCTTCCTGAAGAAGACGATATCCTCCCCGCCCATATAATATAGATACATGAAAAGCACCGCAAGAAGAGGTATCATATAAAATCTCTCAGCAATAAATTTAAGCATGTTTTCCTCCGAACAGTAAAATACCAATTAATTATATCACAGGCTTTGCAAAAAACAAGGACCTAGAAGTTGTTGTAAATGAAGCTGGCGGAAGCGCCGTAGCCGCCGTTGTTCATGATGAATCCCGCCATTATGAATGCGATCAGTACATAGTAGCACAGCCACCTCGTCAGCGGCTTCATGTCGTCAAAGACGGCGGTGAGCGGCTTGCCCTTAAGCCTGAAGTATCTGATGCAGTCCATCCGTACCATCATCCGCAGCGATGCCAGATTGAAGGCGATATAGCCGTATATCAGTATCGGCGTGGCGTCAAAGCCTGCCTTTATTCCGCTGTAGACCGCTCCCGCAAAGGACATGCCGGACCTGTTGACCAGAAGGTTCCTGAAATAGTAGACGGCTGAAGGGATGTCCTTGCACCTGAAGAATATCTGGCTCAGCGTGGTAAGGGTGAACACTGCCGCGACCTTCGCCCAGAATACTTGTACGGGCTGCTTTTTCTTGGGCTTCCCGAACTTCCTGTGGATGAGTTCCTCTCCCACCCTGAATGCTGCGTGACAGCAGCCCCAGATGACGAAGTTCCACGTGTTTCCGTGCCAAATGCCGCTGGTGACGAATACCAGTGCGACCGCGATCAGCACTGGCGGCTTTTCGCTTATCTTCCTCAGAGGATTGGTCCACACGAAAGGCGTGAATATGTAATCCTGGAACCAGCTGGACAGAGAGATATGCCATCTCGACCAGAACTGCGAGAAGTTGGTGGAGAGATACGGCGTATTGAAGTTGTCCATTATGTCTATGTCCAGTATCTTTGCCGTTGCAAGAGCAATATCGCTGTATCCCGAAAAGTCCGCATACAGCTGGAAGGAATACAGGAACGCGACAAAAAGGAGCACCGGACCGGAATAGCTGAAAAGATCCTTGTGGATCCGGTCTATGAACATGGCAAGAACGTCTGCGACCGCGATCTTCTTGAAAAAGCCCGTCGCCATCAGTACGAGAGCTTTCCTCACCCTCTCATAGTCAAAGGAGTGATCCTCGTCCAGCTGAGGGAGAAACTTGTTCCGCCTGTCTATCGGTCCCATCAGTATGTGAGGGAAGAAGGATATGTATGCGGCAAACTTGACCGGATCTTTCTCTGCCGGGTATTTATTCATGAATACATCCCGCAGATAGCTGACTGCCATGAAGACATAGAAGGATATCCCCATCGGGAGCATCCATTTCGTCAGGTCAAATTCGAGTCCGGTTCCCCGGCTGAGCGAAGCAAGGAAGAACCTGTTGTACTTGAAGAAAACAAGCGTGCCCAGGTTGACGATGAGCGAAGCTATGAAGAGTATGGTCCTTTCCTTTCCTTTCTTCGCCTCGATGCCTCTGGCCATCAGGTATGTCAGGGCAGTAAGGACAGGAAGGAGAAGGAAGAATCTTACTTCGTTAACGAAATAGAAGTAATAGCTTACGGCCACCAGATAGATGTTCCTGAACTTTTTAGGCAGCAGGAAATACGCCAGTGAGACCACCGGCAGGAAAATCATATATCCCACTGAATTGAAGCTCATGCTTTTCTCTCCGTTCAAATGATGCAAAACATATTCTACCAATTCTGCAGACCAAAAGCAACAGAGACCGCCTCTGCGAGGCAGCCTCCGCTCTGTAATCACTCAGTCGTGACGCTCTTTCCGACATTCCTCGGCCTGTCAGGATCAAAGCCTCTCCGTACAGCTGTATGGTAGGCGATGAGCTGACCCGGAACGGCTGCAAGCAGCGGCGTCAAGAGGCTGTCCACCTTCGGGAGCATAAGCGTCTTGTCGCAGACCTCCTCCAATAGCCTGTCGCCCTCGATTCCTATGCCTATGAGATAAGCTCCCCTTGCCTTTATCTCCTGTATGTTGGAGACCATCTTTTCAGCCATGTTGCTCTGTGTCGAGAGGGCGATGACCGGCATTCCCGTATCGATAAGGGCGATCGGTCCGTGCTTCATCTCACCGCCTGCGAAGCTCTCCGCATGGATATATGACACCTCGGAAAGCTTTAGAGCCATTTCTCTCGCAGACTGGAGGTCAACTCCCCTACCCAGGTAAAACATTGAAACGGAATCCTTTATTGCCCAGGCGATCTCTCTTTCCTCCGAATCGTCCTCGAGAAGCCTGTCCATCAGATCGGCCGTCTGTATCAGCTGGTCGATCATTTCAAAATATGATCTCTGCGTGATCGTACTCCTGGCCAGTGCGATATTCAAGGCAAGCATGTAGAAGGCGACCAGCTGCGTTGTATACGCCTTGGTCGACGCAACTGCCACCTCGGGACCTGCCCATGTGTAGAAGACATCGTCTGATTCCCTTGCTATCGAAGAGCCGACAACGTTCGTGATCGAAAGGATCCTTGCTCCCTTCCTCTTGGCCTCCCTCAATGCGGCCAGTGTGTCGGCAGTCTCTCCGGACTGGCTGACCGCTATCACCAGAGTCCTGTCGTCAACGAAAGGATCGGCGTATCTGAATTCGCTGGCAACGTCGCAGAGGACCTGCATCCTGGCCAGTTTTTCTATGACATACTTGCCGACGCAACCTGCGTGGTATGCGGTACCGCAGGCAACGATCCTTATCCTCTCGTATCTGCCTATGTCCTCGCTGGTAAGCTTTATGTCATCGAACTTGATGAAGCCGTCGCCGTCAAGTCTGGTATTGATCGTATCTCTTATGCCCTGAGGCTGCTCATGGATCTCCTTGAGCATGAAATGCTGGTAGCCGCCCTTGGTGGCCCGCTCCAGAGACCAGTCGATAACAGTCGGCTCCCTGTTTACAAGTTCATGCCTTGTATTATACAGCGAGACCCTGTCGGCGTAGATGTCCGCGATCTCACCGTTTTCCATGAACACGGCTTTTCTCGTGTGCTCAAGCATGGCGGATATGTCGCTTACGACAAGGTTCTCATCGTTGCCGAAACCGATAATGAGCGGGGATTCTCTCCTGAGGGCAACTATCTCGCCCGGTCTGTCCCGGTGGACTGCAAGGATGGCATAGGTACCTCTGATACTGCTCTCCACCTTGAATGCGGCTTCGAGCAGGTCTCCGGAATAGTACCAGTCAAACAGGTGGGCAACGACCTCGGAGTCTGTCTGGCTCCTGAAACGGTATCCCTTTTCGATCAGATCCCGCTTTAGCTCCTGATAGTTCTCGATTATCCCGTTATGGATTACCGCTATGGTCTTCTTTTCGTTGAGATGTGGATGCGCGTTCTCATTGCTCGGAACGCCGTGGGTGGCCAGTCTGGTGTGTCCTATGCCCGTCGTCCCCTCAAGGGGATTCAGACTGAGATAATCGGTCAGGACAGAAAGGCGTCCCTTGAATTTTGCGCTCTTCAGGCCGTTTGGTCCGATGACGGCAATGCCTGCCGAGTCATATCCTCTGTATTCAAGTTTTCCCAGACCGGACAGGATTATTTCCTGTGCGTTCCTTTTTCCCGTATATCCTACTATTCCGCTCATAAGCTCCTCCCGTCGGATATATTGCCTCTCTCATCGATCTCCCGCTCCTTCCTTTCGGAAAGGATCGGTCTTATCAATATGAGATACAGCGTAATTATGAATACGATCACCTCAAATAACGCCAGTGACTTCTCCAGCATGACAGGTATTTCTTTTCCTTCATATTTGAAGAACACGGCATTGATATTCAGATATGTTGCTGCCGTCAGTGCGAGAAAGATATAGAAGAACTCGTTTCTCAGCGAGTATATGAAGGCGATGAGAGAGAAGATCACTGCAGGATACAGGTATCTCTCGTGCATCATCGTGCAAAGGGTGAAAAAGGTCAGTATGAACATCATGCTGCCTTCAAACATCCCTTCTCCCGTTCTGCCTTCCGCATGCTTTCTCCTGTATAAAGGAAAGAAAACAAGCATGCTGACGGCAAGGACGATATAGTTGATGTATGCTACAGGACCGCCGGAATCTATGCCGACGACATTCTTGCCCAACAGTACATACAGATTATATGCATTCATGCTGTATGCCCTGTATCTGCCCATCGTTGACAGGAAAAGATCTATTATCCATCCGAAACCGCCCTCAAGGCTGAAGGGCAGGATGATCACGAATATCGACGCGAGCCCGGAGACGACGGCCTTCATGAGCTTGACTAAGTCCTTCTCGCATATCATGTAGAAAAGGAGCACCGGGCCGATCAGCAGTGCCTGCGGCTTTGTCATCACCGCGATCCGGTATGCGATCCCGGCATGCACCGGTTTATCTTTTTCAAGAAACGCCATCGTGAGGATCAGGGGGAACACAAGCATGCTGTCCACCTGTCCCCACATGCTGCTGTTGAATATCACTGCAGGATTCAGCATCAGAGCTATGGATAGTATCGCAGTCTTGCTCTGGGAAAGCCTTTCTCTGGATATATGGTAAACAGCCCGGAACATGGCGAGATCAAAGGCTATGCCCAGCAGCTTTATCAAGAACGTGAAGATCAGGCTGTCAAATTCGAATCCCATGCTCTTTCTAAGCAGTCCGAACACCGCCAGAAAATACATGATAAAGGGAGGATAGTCGACGAATCTGCCGCTCCTGTACAGTGACGTGAAGCCCTCTGCACAGTAATCGCACCACGCCTTGAATATATTGATGTCTCCATAGAATCCTCTGGGAGAAAGGCCGTAATACATCCTTACTGCCATGGCAACGGAAAGCAGCGCGGGAATCACGTAACGGGACTTCAATGCATCGCCAAAAGAGCCTCCCTGCTCCTCTTTCCAGAAGGCTATGAGCATAAGAAGCGTATATGATTCAGCAATTACCAGTTTCCACGCCATGCCTGCACCTGACAAAATGATGTTATCTTCATTATATCACATCCGCCTTCTCCTTCAAGGAAAACAAAAAGCTGCCGGGATACGGCAGCAGTTTTGCGGGTATTATCAGATTCCGATCGCTGTAAGTCCAAGATAGTAAAGGACCGTTACGACCAGGAATGTGAGTATGATCGGTATCGTGTTCTTGATGAGACTTGAAAGCGGTACCTTGAACTTCTCACAGGAAAGAGTTAGACATACGTGTGTAGGCGAGATCTGCATTGCTGCGTAGATCGTGCTCATCAGCAGACACAGGAGTGGGATACCGGCATTAGGTATCGTCTCAAATGCCAGAGGCAGCATGGTGGTAGTCATTGTGAGTGAGCCGGCTACTATCGCACCGAAGAAGCAGATCAGCATGAATACCATGAATGTAGGTATCGGCAGATTCTCAAAGAAGCCCGGAAGCTCCTTGATGACGCCGGATGCTCCGAGAACTGCGCTGAACATGTATACGGCCAGTGTCTGGACGATTATCTTTGGCTGGAAAGCCGTCCTGAAGAAAGGCTTGATCTCCTCAAATGAGAACTTGCCGAGAAATACGAACACAACCGTTACAAGACCTATAGCCAGTGTGGTATTTACGCCGAAACCGACGATAAGGATGATGGCCACGAAGATAGGCCATACGCCGCCGACGAATTCCTTGAGGTCAAGAGCCTTGTTCTTGCTCGGCTCTCCGTCCGCCTTTACAGGTACTCTTCCCCTGTAAAGGAAGAAGCATCCGATGAGGACCATGATTATCATGAGAGGAAGCATGCCGAGAACAAAACCGCCCGTAGACATTCCTGTGAGGGCAAGTGCCGTCAGAATGGCAGGGTATGTCGGCATAAATGCCTCTGAAAGATGTCTGAAGAATGAAGCTGCCGTTGCTTTCTGTCCGTTGTCGAGCCTGTCGCCGACTGCCCGGTCGATGACGTCGCCGGATACGAAAACAGCCGGTGCCGCAGGAAGCAGTCCGATGATGAACGGAGCGACAGTACAGGTGATCCAGTTATTGTTGAACATCCTGGTAAGAGCCTTCTGGGACTGGTCTATGCCGTTTCTCTTCTTTATCATCTCCTGCATGAATGTGATGAAGTACATTACGAGGAGCAGCTGAAGCGTGCTTGTCGAGAATATCCTGGCAACTATTGCATCGATGCCCCGCTGAAACGGGATACCGAACAACAGCCAGCAGACCAAAGCAGCAGCAGGAGCTGCCACGTAAAGCGGCTGTTTGATCACTATGAGGCCGATCATTACTGCAAATACAGCAAGTAATTTCAGAAGTGCCATTGTTTATCTCCTTTTCTTGGTTTTTCTTAATCTAAAATAGCTGTGTAATTATACCATTAAGCGACTGCCGATTCAACAAAAATGTATACCAAATCAGTCTATTTAAACGAAACAGGAGGATGCCATGCATCCTCCTGACGTATTGTCTTTATTTCATAAATCCGGAAATGATCTGTTCCTCTGCTTCCCGCTGGGTAAGTCCGAGCGTCATGAGCTTTGTCAGCTGCTCTCCCGCGATCCTTCCGATGGCGGCCTCGTGGACGAGGGATGCATCAGGATCGTTGGCCGACACTTCCGGCTTTGCGGCGACCTTTCCTCTGTCGAGAACGATGGCATCGCACTCGGTCCTGCCGTTGCACTCTGCATTTCCGTTCATCTTTGAAATGAACAGCTGCTCAGAATCGTCCCGTGCAACCGAACGGCTGGTGACATGCGTGCTGCTTCCCGCCCCGTTCAGATCGACTACGAATTCGGTCGTGGCCTTCTGTCTGCCGTGCGTATAGATCTTCTCGCCTATAATGAGCGTTGCTCCGGCTGCGACCGTGGCAGTTGTCTTTCTGTTGGTGGAGTCGATTCCCTTTATCTGGACTGTCTCCATCTCCATGTAGCTGTTTTCGGCCAGCTCCACGACAGTGGTCGGGTTCATTACTCTCTCTCCGTTGCCGTCGCCTTCCCCGTAGTGCTTTTCGATGTATTTGACCTTCGAGTTCTTTCCCACGAAGAAGCGGTGGATTCCGTCATGCTGGGAAGTCCGGTCCCCTGCATTGTGGATGCCGCAGCCTGCCACTATGGTCACATCGCAGTCCTCGCCGACTATGAAGTCGTTGTATACCATCTCCTTGATGCCTGTCTGGTCAATGATGACAGGTATATGAACGCTCTCGTTTTTGGTGCCAGGCCTGATTATGACATCGATGCCGTCAACGTCGCTCTTTGTGACGATGTTGATGTTTTCAGTGGTATTCCTTCCGGCCTTTTCCGAATTCGCTCGTATGTTGTAGGCTCCCTGAGGAATGCCGTGAAGATCGGCTACCTGCTCAAGAAGATCCATCTGTATCTTGTCTAATGCCATGTCGTCACTCCTTTAACTGCGGGCAGAATCCCGATTCTCCAAGTATCCGCGGCATGATGGTCCGCTTGTCGCCGATATTCTCGACCTCGCCGTTGGACAGAAGTATTATCTTGTCAGCAATGTCCAGGATCCTCTCCTGATGGGATATGATCAGTATGTTCCCCTGTATCTCATCATACATCTGCTGGAAGACGTGAATAAGGCTGTTGAAACTCCACAAATCGATACCGGCTTCCGGTTCGTCAAAGATGGACAGCTTGGTCCCTCTTGCGAGTATCATGGCTATCTCTATCCTCTTCAGCTCCCCGCCGGAAAGAGAAGCATTGACCTCTCTGTCCACATAGTCTCTTGCGCAAAGACCGACCTCACTCAGTACGGCGCAGACCTCGCTGAACGTGAGTTTCTCCCCTGCGGCGATGGTTATCAGATCTCTTACGGTTATCCCCTTGAATCTGACCGGTTGCTGGAATGCGAAGCTGATCCCCGCATGTGCCCTCTCGGTGATCCCCAGGTCGGTAATGTCCTCACCGTCCAGTATGATCCTTCCCCGGGTGGGCTTTATGATTCCTGCGATCATTTTTGCGAGCGTGGACTTTCCCGAGCCGTTGGGACCCGTAATGACGACGAATCTGTCATCGATCTCAAGATTAATATTCTTGAGTATGTCCAGTGTCTTTCCGCCATCCTCGACGGAATATGATATATTCTTTAACTCTAACATTGTTCCTCTCTACTAAAGTGTAAATTGCGAGCAGAATGATATATTGTTTCTGGCTGATTATCAACAGTCTTGTGATTTTGGCACAATCAATGATTATCTTCAAGCAGCTTTCTCTGGATGCTCCACAGCTTCTCCGACAGATCCACATAGAATTCGTGCGGATTCTCAAGTCTCTTGAGCTCGTCCCAGAGGGTGTCTTGCTGCCGCATGGCGTAGGTCCTGATCTCCTTGAGCGTAGGGAGCTCATATACTCTCCTGCCCTTCTCAAAGATCGGAACGAGCAGCTGCTTGATGGTTACATCCTCAAGGGTCTGTCTCTTCCATGGCTCAAGAGGAGAGAATATCGTTATCGTGTCAAGGTCGGAAACATCCTCGTCATATACCGAGATATAGTCCGCAAGAGCCTTGCCCGTTGTGTTGGAGTATATCCTCCAGAGCTTTTTCCTGTGAGGTATGGTGATCTTCTCAAAGCTTGCGCTGATCTTTATCTTAGGGATGTATTCTTCCCCATTCTTTACTGCAACCAGCTTGTATACTCCGCCCAGTACAGGGTTGGTCCGGCTGGTGATCAGCTTCTCTCCTATACCGAAGGAATCTATCTGTGCTCCGTTAAGCAGCAGGTCTCTCACAATGTATTCGTCAAGAGAATTCGAAGCGACGATCTTGCAATCCGGATAACCGGCCTCATCCAGGATCTTTCTTGCTCTCTTCGAGAGATATGCGATATCTCCGGAATCTATCCTGACGCCTACAGGTCGCTTGCCCAGAGGCTTGAGGACCTCATCGAACACCTTTATGGCATTCGGCAGGCCGCTCTTAAGCACATTGTATGTATCTATGAGGAGCACCGTGGCATCCGGGTATATCTCGGCGTACCTTCTGAAAGCCTCATACTCTGAAGGGAAGCTCTGCACCCATGAGTGGGCCATGGTCCCTGAAGCCGGAATGCCGAAATCCCTGTCCATCATGGTATTGGAGCTGGATACGCATCCGCCTATGTAGGCTGCCCTGGTGCCGATGTTTGCTCCGTCCACGCCCTGAGCTCTTCTGGCTCCGAACTCCTGGACGGGCCTTCCCATGGCGCTCCTGACGATCCTGTTCGTCTTGGTGGCAATCAGTGTCGGGTGGTTTAGCAGAATGAGCACCGCGGTCTCCAGAAGCTGAGCCTGGATAAGCGGTCCCTCTATCTCCATGTACGGTTCCTTGGGGAATATCGGAGTGCCTTCAGGCACTGCCCATACCGTGCACTCGAACTTGAAGTTCCTCAGATAATCCAGAAATGCTTCGCTGAACAGGTTCTTGCTCTTGAGATAGGCGATATCGTTGTCGTCGAACCTAAGGTTCTCCATGTACTCCACTGCCTGTTCAAGTCCTGCGGCGATCGCAAATCCGCCGTTGTCCGGCACCTTCCTGAAAAACACATCGAATACGCCGACAGTGTCCTTGTAGCCGCTCTCAAAGTAGCCGTTAGCCATGGTCAGCTCATAGAAGTCGGTCAGTATCGACAGATTTCTCGGTTCCCTGATCGAAAATGGTGAATCCTTTATCATTTTTTACTCCTCCGGCAATGCCCCAAAGCGTTACGGCACATTGCCTCACAGTTATTCTATCTAAGGTCATAATCGCCCCGATTGCCCTCATAGATCACATTAGCGCCAAGCTTATGGAAATCCTCAGGCATCACCAGCGAATAATCCTTTCCGTAATCAAACGCGTGTTTCATCACATACGCGACGAATACGCTGCATACATAATTCCTGTCGTCCCTGTATGTCTTTCCCCTGTAAATATTCGGGAAGTGCCAGATGCCGTACTTGAACCTTCTCTCCCGGTTTATGAATGGCCGGAGATTGTCCTTTGCCACTTCTATGTCCTCATCGGGAAGATCCCGCTCAAGCACCATTATCTTGGTCTTCGGGTGAAGACCGAAGTATCCGCTCCTTACCCCTTCAGTAATGAAACCGGCCGGGAACATAAGTCTCGGATTGAGTCTTCCGAAGGAGTAGAAGGTGTCCAGGCTCCTCTCAAAGGAAAGCGATGCATGATTATAGTATTTCTTGGTCACCAGCCTGATGAATCTGGCCAGGACCGTATTGGATCTTGATAATATGATATATACTTTTCCCATATCCTATTGTAGTTAATGATCCCTATCGGCGTCTTGTCAGCGTCGGTGGACCTTTCTCATCCTCTCGGCTTTCTTCTTTGATCTGTATGCGGATACAGCGATCGCTATGATAAGCAGCGCGCCGACGACCATGACTGTCCTGAAGTACAGTGAATGTACCATCTCACTCAGCTTTCCGACGATGAACAGGATAGTGCTTCTCTCGATGTCGTCATGGCTTGTCAGGACGCTGGTCCCTATCAGCCTTCCGGCCAGATAGTAATCCACACTTCCTATTTCCTGCCCTTTTTGGACCGGAGCGGCTATGCTTTCAGGAATGTGATATACCTTCTGGAAGCTGGACTCATCAGCCTCGTTCGGAAGGATCGCGTTGACTTCCGTATCGGCATAGAGAAGGACCGTATCGGCATCTGCCGAATATTTTACCGGCACCTCGCTTACGGGGTAGCTGGACGTGTTGGCGTTCCTCAGAGAGTAATTCGCGAAATAATAGTCCATTATGTCCGCCGTGGTCACGAATGCCCGCTGCGGATCCACGCTCTTCGAGGCACCGATGACGACGATGATATATCTTTCGTCATTCTTTTCGCACATGGCGACATAGTTATGCCCGATCTCAGGGAGCGAGCCCGTCTTCATGCCTCGTATGTATGACCTGTAGTAAGGTGATGATCTGTTCTGCATCCTGACAGTTGACTGGATGTAGTAGGGATTGGCATGCTTCACGTTGGCAGGCAGCTGATATGTTGTGGTGGTGACGATGTCCATGAAGCCCGGCGTCTCATAGCAGGCCTTAGCGATCAGGTACATGTCATAGGCTGAAGTGTAATGGTCATCTATGAACAGTCCGTGCGGATTGGTGAAATGGGTGTTGGTGCATCCAAGCTTCTGCGCCTCGGAATTCATCATCATGTAGAAGTTCTGCATGTTGCCCTCTCCGACATAGTCGGCAAGGATGCCTGCTGCCTCATTGGCACTCGGGAGCAGCAGGGCATACAGAAGGTTCCTGACACTCAGCACTTCCTTCTGCCTTATGTCGGCAGTTGAGGAGTTGAGTCCGTATAACTCATCATATATATAGTTCGGTGCCGTCACCATGGTGTTGTCCAAATCGTCCACATATTTCATGACCACATATGCAGTCATGAGTTTGGTGAGAGAAGCAGGTATCAGCTGCTCGTTCATGTTCTTCTCAAAGACGATCTCACCCGTGTCAAGGCTGACGAGGATGTAGCTCTCGGCGTTGACATCAAAAGGCAGGGTGTATCTTGCCTCGTCCCGGGCCATTGCAGGCAGAGTGAATACCGGCAGCAACAACAGCACTGCCAGTATGATGCTTCCAAGTTTTCTCAATGACTTCATTCCACCCAAATCTCTCTAAAAGTATTATCAAATGATTATATCATAACCCGCCCGTTCTTGAAAAGGAGCGCGGTATCTATTCGTTATCCGGCCCCTTGCCCGGGTCCTTCTTATTCTTCCTTTTCACAAAGAGCGCAGGAACGTCATCCTCGGCCATGGAGCCGGGGAGGAACAGCCTTTCTATCACCTTCCGCGCAATGCGCAGCACCACGGCCATCACCAGCACGAACAGGACAAGATACCCTGCCGGTATCTCCTTCGTTATGTCTACGCCCTGCCCTGTCAGCAGGAAAAAGGTGCCGATGTTCATTGCCCGCTCCCGTAAATAGATATTGTATATATATTACCACGTCAATATATAAAAATAATCACGAAATCATTAATTTAAGGTTAATAATGCACAGCAAAAAAGCAGGGCACGGCTTTCGCCGTGCCCCGCTTTTGAGTATATCTCTATAAGTCGGATTACTTGTAAAGATCAACAAGCTTGAGGAGGTGCTCGTACCTGTCGTTAGCTTCCTTCTCGTTCTCTGCGAAGAGCTTGTCAGCTCTCTCAGGGTTGGAAGCCTTAAGACGTGAGTAACGTGCCTCGTTCATCAGGAATTCCTGATATCCGCCGGCAGGAGCCTTGCTGTCCAGAGTGAACGGATTCTTTCCTTCAGCCTTGAGTGCAGGGTTGAAGCGGAAGAGGTTCCAGTAACCTGTGGAGACAGCCTTCTTGATCTCTGTCTGGCTGTTTGTCATACCGCCCTTGATGGAGTGCATCTCACAAGGAGCATAACCGATGATCAGGGATGGTCCGTTGTAAGCCTCAGCCTCTGTCAGAGCCTTGATGGTCTGGTTCATGTCAGCACCCATACCGATGTGTGCAACATAGACATAACCGTAGCTCATTGCGATAGCAGGAAGATCCTTCTTTGCTATTGACTTACCGGCTGCTGCGAACTGAGCGACCTGACCGATGTTGGAAGCCTTTGAAGCCTGACCGCCTGTGTTGGAGTAGACCTCTGTGTCGAAGACCATGATGTTTACATCTTCACCGGAAGCGATTACGTGGTCGAGACCGCCGAAGCCGATGTCGTATGCCCAACCGTCACCGCCGAAGATCCATACGCTCTTCTTTGCGAGGTATTCCTTGTCCTTCAGTACATACTGGCAGTATGGGCAATCAGGTGATGCCTCGAGAACCTTGATCAGCTTCTCTGTGGCAGCCTTGTTGGCCTTGCCGTCATTGTATGTATCGAAGTACTCGTCGATAGCTGCTGCCTTCTCTTCGCTCTTTGTTGCGTCGCGGAGCTCATGGAGCTTAGCAGCAAGTCTCTCTCTGATGGCCTTCTGGCCCATGTAGATACCAAGACCGAACTCAGCGTTGTCCTCGAACAAGCTGTTGGCCCAAGCCGGACCGCGTCCTTCCTTGTTTGTGGTGTAAGGAGTTGCAGGTGCCGAACCGCCCCAGATTGATGAACAGCCTGTTGCGTTGGCAATGTACATCCTGTCACCGAAGAGCTGTGTGATGAGACGTGCGTATGCTGTCTCTACACAACCTGCGCAAGCGCCTGAGAACTCAAGCAGAGGCTGCTTGAACTGTGAGCCCTTGACCGAATCTTCCTTGAACGGAAGCTCCTTGACTGAAACGGCGTCAACGACATAGTCGAATACCGGCCGCTGGTCAAGCTGTGATTCCTGACCGACCATCTGCAGGGCCTTTGTCTTTGCAGGACATACGCTTACGCATACGCCGCAGCCCATGCAGTCGAGCGGGCTGATAGCCATTGTGAATACCAGGTCCTCACAGCCCTTGCCGATCATCTTAGGTGCTCTCTTGAGAGCTGCAGGAGCGGCATCAGCCTCTTCCTTTGTAAGAGCGAACGGACGGATGGCAGCGTGTGAACATACGTATGCACACTGGTTACACTGGATGCAGTTTTCAGGGATCCATGTAGGAACGTCAACTGCAACACCGCGCTTCTCGAATGCGGAAAGTCCCAGAGGGAATGTACCGTCTTCTACACCGACGAATGTGGAAACAGGGAGCTCATCGCCGTTCATCATGTCGACAGGCTCAACGATCTTCTCATTGAAGTGCTTCTGAATGTCGGAAGCATACTTGAAGCCCTTGTCTTCCTTCGGCTTGTCTTCTGCTGTTGCCCAGTCTGCAGGGATCTCTACCTTGTGGAGAGCATCCTTGCCGATGTCGATAGCCTTGTAGTTCCGCTGTACGATGTCATCACCCTTCTTTGCGTATGACTTGTAAGCAGCCTTCTTCATGTAGTCAACTGCCTCGTCAACAGGGAGGATGTTTGCCAGAGCGAAGAATGCGGACTGGAGGATAGTGTTTGTCCTCTTGCCCATTCCGATCTCCTTGGCAAGATCGATAGCGTTGATGGTGTAAAGATTGATGTTGTTGGCAGCGATGTATCTCTTTGCAACTGCTGGGAGATGCTCATTCAGCTCCTCGTCTGTCCACTGGCAGTTGATGAGGAATGTGCCGCCCGGCTTAACGTCACGTACCATTGCATAGCCCTTGATGATGTATGAAGGGTTGTGGCATGCAACGAAGTCAGCCTTGTTGATGTAGTAAGTGGACTTGATAGGTGTGTCGCCGAATCTCAGGTGAGAGATCGTGATACCGCCTGTCTTCTTTGAGTCATACTGGAAGTATGCCTGGATGTACTTGTCGGTGTGGTCACCGATGATCTTGATGGAGTTCTTGTTTGCACCGACTGTTCCGTCGCCGCCGAGACCCCAGAATTTCCAGTTTGTAGTACCTTCGGGTGTAGTAACGATCTGCTCGCCTTCATCAAGTGAAAGGTTAGTAACGTCATCCACGATACCGATG
>CAZDOS010000003.1:54072-65831 GCA_964507095.1 uncultured Oscillospiraceae bacterium
AGCACCGACTGTTCCTTCGCCGCCGAGACCCCAGAACTTGCAGGAAACGATCGACTTGTCAGCTGTTGCAGGAACATCCTTAGGAAGAGGAAGTGAAAGATTTGTCACGTCATCTTCGATACCGACCGTGAAGTTTGACTTAGGTGTGTCAAGATCAAGATTGTCATATACTGCAAAGATGCAAGCAGGTGTGGTGTCCTTGGAACCGAGTCCGTAACGACCGCCGACAACTGTTCTGCCTGCCAGCTTGCCCTCGACTGCAAGAGCCGTAACAACGTCAACATACAGAGGCTCGCCCATTGAACCAGGCTCCTTTGTTCTGTCGAGTACAGCGATCTTCTTTACTGTCTCAGGGATAGCGGCTACAAGATGCTTTGCAGAGAACGGACGGTAAAGCCTTACCTTTACGAGACCGACCTTCTCGCCCTTTTCGAGCATGTAGTCGATGACTTCTTCTGCTGTATCACATACAGAGCCCATGGCGATGATGATCTTTTCAGCATCAGGAGCGCCATAGTAGTTGAAGAGCTCGTAGTTTGTGCCGATCTTCTCGTTGATCTTGTGCATGTAGTCTTCCACTACGCCAGGGAATGCTTCATAGTACTTGTTTGAAGCTTCCTTTGCCTGGAAGAAGATATCACCGTTCTGAGCTGTGCCGCGGAGAACAGGTCTCTCTGGGTTGAGTGAACGCTTTCTGAATGCGTCGACTGCGTCGTAGTCGACCAGGTCAGCCAGATCCTCGTTCTCCCAAACTTCGATCTTCTGGATCTCATGTGATGTTCTGAAACCGTCGAAGAAGTTCAGTACAGGAACGCGGCCCTTGATTGCTGAGAGGTGAGCTACTGCTGTAAGGTCCATGACCTCCTGAGGGTTTGACTCAGCAAGCATTGCAAAACCTGTCTGACGGCAAGCATAGACGTCAGAGTGGTCACCGAAGATGTTCAGTGCGTGTGCTGCAACTGTTCTTGCGGAAACATCAAAAACTGCAGGGAGCAGTTCACCAGCGATCTTGTACATGTTAGGGATCATGAGCAAAAGACCCTGGGAAGCGGTAAATGTTGTTGTCAGAGCACCGGCCTGTAATGAGCCGTGAACTGTGCCAGCAGCACCTGCCTCAGACTGCATCTCAACGACCTTGACCTCTGTTCCGAACAGGTTCTTCCTGCCGGCAACAGCCCACTGGTCAGTTGAGTCAGCCATTGGACTGGATGGCGTGATTGGGTAAATGCCTGCGAACTCACTGAAGATATAACTTGCGTGAGCGGCAGCGGTATTGCCATCCATGGAAATTCTGTTTCTTGCCATTGGATTTTATCCTCCTTATATTTAAGACATACCCGTGCCTTTTCATACGGAATAATTTTAACACTTTAATGGTGATATGTAAAGAAAGCGGAGCCCATTTGAAGGGCTCCGAATCATTTTCGTCAATTTGGATATTTTCCCGCCAGTTGCCTTTGCCATTATCCTACAAATTGGAAAAATCCCTTGTATTCCATAGTTTTTTAGGCGGCTATGCGAGCTTCTCGTCAGGCGAGATATCGCTCGTTCCGGAGAATACCGCCTTGCCGACATTGCAGCAGTGGTCACCGATACGCTCCAGTGTACCGAGTATGTCGCAGTAAATGGATTCTGCTACCGGAGAGGTGCAGATTCCGTGGCTCATCCTCTCGAAGTGTGTCCTTCTGGAATCTATCTCCATCCTGTCCAGCTCGTTCTCCATTTCCTGGAGCCTGTCAAAATCCTCCGTGCTCCTTCCAAGGAAAACCTTATACGACGTGTCGAACATATCCTTCACGACATCGAACATCCGTCCGATATCCCGGATAGCCTGCCGCGTAAACACCTCTCCGCTGTCCCTTACCAGTCCGAAGAACTCCCAGAGATTTTCAGCCAGGTCGCCTGCTCTCTCGTAGTTCTTAACCACATCAAACTGGACTCGTATGTCAGACGTGTCCCTTTCTGACAGATGGGGCTGCAGGGAGAGCGCTATCAGATAGTCCGTTATCTCCTTGTCGTATCTGTTGATCCTGGCCTCGGTCGTATCCAGAGATTCCCTGTTGTCCTCACTGTCCTTGTACAGAAGATTTCTTGAGCCTGAGATATTCCTTCCCACGAGCCGTACCATCTTTCCGACTGCCGACTCGGCAGCCTTTACGGCAGCTGAAGGCAGCACCTCGGATATCTGCATACTGAGTCCGAGATCCTCGTCCTTTTCCTCCTCCTCTCCTGGAACGATCCTTTTAACAAGTTTTACCAGCTCTTTCGTGAACGGAAGGAACAACAGTGTGGTAATCACCTTGAAGACGATATTCGCCATGGCGATCTGCATCATGGGGTTGAGATTTCCGAACAGCCTGGTGATCAGCCGGGAGTAAGGTCTGAGAAGAAGCATTCCGATTGTTGCGGATATCACATTGAGGGTGGTGTGCACGGCTGCGGTCCTCTTTCCCGCCGTAGTGCCTCCTAGAGAGGCAAGGATGCCTGTCATCGTGGTTCCGACGTTTGCGCCGAACATGAACGGGAGCGATGCGGAAAACGTTACTGCCCCTGCCCGGTACAGCTTCTGAATGACGCCTATGGTAGCAGCTGAGGACTGGACTGCTGCAGTCAGTATCACGCCGGTCAGCATGGCAAGCAGCGGCTTTTCACTCATCCTGAGAGCTATCGCCTCAAACCGCGGCATCTCCTTAAGAGAAGCCAGCGCGTCGCCCATCCCGGACATGCCGAAAAAGATCAGCCCGAATCCAAGAATCACGTTTCCGTAATACTTGAATCTCTGCTTTTTCGAAAAGCATATGAGCATGGTCCCCGCAAACACAATGAACATGGCATATTTGTCGATGTTTATGGAGATGAGGAAGGAAGTGGCAGTAGTACCGATAGTGGCACCGAGTATCACTCCCACAGCCTGCTCCAGCGTCATCAGGCCAGCTCGGACCAGCCCGATCGAAATGGCCGATGTAGCCGATGACGACTGCATGATTATTGTCATGATTATTCCTATTACCAATGCGGAAACAGGATTTGAGGTGTATTTGTTGATGTAGTCTCTCAGTTTGTCGCCGGCAGCGTCCTTGAGACCGTCACCCATGAATTTGATTCCGAACATGAAAAGGCCGAATCCGCCAAGAATCATGCCCCAGTTCAACGATGTTATCGACATGCGAAATGTCCTCCGAAACCGTTCCCTGCATAAATCCACAGGAAGAGATTGCCGCTTTGTTGCAGGCAGGATTTATGATACCATACTTTTGCTTATATGTATATAACAAATCATTATGATTATTTGCCTGTCGATCAGGTCGAAAATGTGCAACATGACAAAACACATGTCATCTTCGGTTTCCCTTCAGTTGAAGAGATATCCTGACCCTTAATCAGCTTCGGGACATGTCCCTGAACTACCGCAAATAATTAATAATAAAAGTTACTCATTTTTATCACATTGCAAATATAGAATCGAAAATAGGGACGATACCTTTCGTCACCCGATAAGATTACGAAATCTTGTATTTGACAGGAGGTTGATACTTTTGAATAAAACACTCGTTTTGGTTTTGACTCTTTTTATTGCTTTGTTCGCCTTCGCCTCATGCGTGAAGAGCCCGGATTCCAGCTCACGGCCTGATGTGATCTCCGAGCAGAACAATGAGAATATGGAATACGAAGATCCGGGCATTGACCCGGAACTGGCCGGAAGAGACCTTCAGGACGGCGATGAGATAACCTACGCTCCTGAAAAGGAAGCCATACTCAGTGCAATGAAGATGGCGATCAATGACCTTTGGACACGGGACGAGTTTGAGGATCCCGCCAAATTCACGGAGGGTTTCCGGTCTCCGATCCCGCCCGAGGGCATGGAAAAGCCTGACCTGAAGTCCATTGACGACATAAAGGTCATCTACTCCACGAAAAACGGAGAGGCATATGTAGGCTATTATCACTTCCAGCTTGATGGTCGGGACTGGACGATGATCGCCGAATACTCAATGGAAAAGGGCAGTTTCACGATCCCGGGAACGATAAGCTTCGTAAAGGGCAATATCTGATAAGTGAAAAAAGCTCAGGCGTCAACGGCGCCTGAGCTTTATTATTCTGACGGCCCGTTTTAACAACATGGCTGCCGTCACGGTGGCCATCATGTAAACGGCCTTTGCGGGGATATCTCCGACGGCGGCTGCAATATCAGCGAATACGACCTGTCTCATGCTGGTGTACGGAGAGATATAGAACATGTCGATCTGACCGTACCTGCTGAGCAGGATGTTGAATGTCTGAGCTGCCAGAGCAAGAAACAGGTAGAGCAATGATTCCCTGCCCGCCATGGCGAAAGATGTGTCATATCCCGGATCCGAGAGGATAATGACAGCCAGGAGGACCATCCGCCCATGCCAAAGGAAGCTGTGAACTGTCAGTATCGGTAATTCATAGAACATGCCGCTGGTGTCAAACAGTACCGCGACCCCTCCGACGAGCATGAAATCACCCAGGAAGCATAACAGCAGTTTTTTTAGCCTGTCGTTACCTGTCAGCATTGCAAGCGGCAGAAGATATATCGGCATGCTGCAGAGCTGAAACGGGAAATACCATACCCGGTATCCGCCGGGCATGTTCGCAAGTATCAGCTGTTTTATCGCCTCGCTCAGAGGAAAGAAAACAGACAGTATGACCATTATCCGCTTTCTGGATGACTGACTCATATCCTCTTATCTCCTTTATCCAGATTATACCAAATTAGAGAAAAATGGGGCTTTCTTTTCACATAATTTTAAAAAGCGGATGATAACATATCAGTGTAAAGAAGGAACTTGAGGATCATGATTATGGAAAGGCTGAAAGAAATTAGAAGCAGATTCCCGTTTTCGGGACTGATAATCTTCCTGGCCGGCATCCTGCTGCTTGTCGCTCCGGATTATTCCGGGCGAGGGCTCTGCTATGTCATAAGCGGAGTGCTGATCATCAGAGGAGCATCCCGGCTGATAACGCACTATACACAGAAGAGAGAAGACTACGTTCCTTTCCCTATGGAAAGCCTTTGGAATGCACTGCTCATAGGGCTGGGACTGTTCATAGCGCTTCACAGCGACATCGTCATTTCAATAGTTCCTTTTGCCTTCGGTATCTATTTCCTCGCCAGTTCCGTGTCATCACTGCAGAAGAGCATGCTTCTCAGAAGGATGCAGTATGAAGGATGGGCACCAAACATCCTGATGTCTATATTGAAGATCATCCTGGCAGTGCTGATGCTTTGCAATCCTTTCTCAACAGCAATGACGATGATACGATTTATGGGGCTGTGCCTGATCTATGACAGCATAACCACCTTCGGTACCGAGCTGCAGACTGCAAAGGCAAAGAAACAGCAGGAGAAAGCAGCTGACGAACTGCGCAGTCTCAATCTGTCTTCAAGACCTGTTTCGGCAAGCGAGAACGCAACAGATATACCGATCGTGGAGGCGGAAATAGTATCGGAATCCGAAACGGAATACCGTGAATGACCGGTATACAGAAAATCTATGATCCAAAATCAAGAGCAATAAAAACGGAGCCTTGCGCTCCATTTTTTATTCGGTTTGTATAATCACCCTGCGTGTGATATCATTATTAAGTTAGATATTATTCCAGATTCGAGGTCTTTTGCGTGAAGAAATATCTTGATATCTTTTTCAGGTTCTTCAGGGTCGGAGCTTTGACATTCGGAGGGGGACTGGCCATGCTCCCTATCCTGGAGAGAGAGCTCTGCGAGGGAGATAACCCATATATGTCCAAGGAGCAGATCTCCGATAACTATGCCTTGGCACAGTGCGCGCCGGGGATCATAGCTGTAAATACCAGCATCCTTTCCGGCTACCAGATCGGAGGGACCATAGGCGGTTTATCCGCCGCCTTCGGCGTTGCCTTCCCTTCCCTTATAATAATCATGCTCATCGCAGCCGTACTTGGGCAGTTCATGGACAATCATTTTGTGATCACGGCTCTTATGGGCATAAGGAGCGGTGTATGCGCCCTAATCCTGAGAACGCTGGTGAACCTCTCCAGGAAGAATGTTGTAGACAGGCTGACGCTTGCCATGTTCTTCATTGTATTCACCATACTGGTCTTTACAGACCTCAGCCCTGTCGTTCCGGTCGTAGCCGGAGCCGCAATAGGCATCATCGCAAAGAAAACGGGGGTGGCTAAGTGATCATCTTCAGACTTTTCTTTGAATTCGCAAAGATCGGCCTTTTCAGCTTCGGAGGCGGCATGGCCACCATACCGTTCCTTCAGGACCTTTCCGTTAAGACAGGATGGTTCACGATCCAGCAGCTGACTGACTTCATCCGGATCAGTGAATCCACTCCGGGTCCGATGGCCATAAATGTTGCGACCTACGCAGGCTTTGAAACTGCCGGAGTCCTCGGCAGCGTTGCAGCCACCTTCGGCGTCATGTTTCCGGCTTTGATCCTCATAACGATCATGGCCAAGTTCCTTGATAAATTCAAAGGAAACAAATATCTTGACTGGGCATTCTACGGATTGAGACCCTGCGTCCTCGCGCTCATCGGCTTTGCCTTCACAAGCATAGTTAAGGTTACAATGTTCTATTCCGGCGTCACGTTCTCAAACATGTTTTCCATGGTCAACTGGAAGGCAGTATTGATATTTGCAGTGATATTCGCCCTTATCAACGTGAAGAAACTCAGAAAGCTGCATCCCGTCATGTTTCTCGCCCTTTCAGCCGTTATGGGAATGGTCCTGTATTCTTTCTGATGCGAAATAATCACTGATCAAGACCGCTGCGGCGGTCTTTTTTGTTTTCAGGGGTCCGCAATGGTAAAAAATGTGAAAAGTTTGAAAAACAGGATTTCTGCCATTGACATTTTGCATTGTTTGCATTATGTTATGTAATGCAAAGGGGTGATAAGATGATAATTGCATTGGACTTTCAAAGCAATATACCGATATACATCCAGCTGAGAAATCAGATAGTGGTAGGCATAGCCGAAGGAAAGCTTGCCCCGGGAGAGAAACTGCCGACGATCAGAGCATTGGCCGACGAAACGGGGATCAACATGATGACGGTATCAAAAGCCTATCAGATGCTCAAACAGGAAGGGTATATAGTTACCGACAGGAGAAACGGAGCTGTCATCGCTTCAAAGAAAGAAGTCTCCATCCAGCCTGAGACCATAGGCGAACTGAAACTTAGGATCTCTGAACTGAGACTTGCCGGAATGAGCAAGGACGACATACTTACGCTTTGCTCCGATCTGTACGAGGAGGGTAAAAAATGAAGATCGCAATTCTTATTCTCTGGGGGAGCATAATATGGCTCCCGATACTTCAGTACTATATGCTGAAGAATGAGACAAAATTCAAAAAGAACATCGTGCTGGGAGTGACTCTTCCAAACGAGGCAAGAGAAGACGCAAACGTCCTTGCCATAACAGAAAGCTTCATTAAGAACTCCAGACTCGTCTGCATCGCGGCGATGGCACTGGCTGCCGTGCTCTATCTGGCATCCAATCAGAGTAATTTCATGACGCTGTGGGGTATATGGTTGCTCGTCCGGATAATCCTGCCAGTCCTTCCGTATATCAGAGCCAATATTGCCCTTCATGATTACAAGGACAGCATGGGCTGGACAAAAGAAAGAGGCCAGGTGTTCATCAGTCTCTCTTCGATCCCATCCGGAAAGTGGCTTAATCCGATATGGTTCGCTATACCCACGGCGCTGTGCTTCATTCCAATGCTGTTCGACAGGTCATATCTCCGGTTCTGCTTTGTCTGCGCAATAGTCAGCGCGTCATGCCGGCTGGGCTACAGGTACCTGTACAGGAACAAGTCAGAAATGGTCGACGAAAACATCAGCCTCACTTCCGCCCTGTCATATATCAGGAAGAGGAACTGGGGCAGGCTGTGGCTGCTGATGGCATACCTTGGTCCCGTCGTGGGCATAGGAATGCTCATCGCATACAAAAACGCCCTGGCGGGAGGACTGTTCCTTTTCGCGGTCTCCATGGGATTCGTTGCGGTCGCAATAAAGATGGAGATGACGACCCGCTCCGTACAGGAACGCCTGACCAAAGACTCCGGTTCCGAATGGTACGTGGATGACGATGACAAATGGATATTTGGCATGCTGTATAACAACCCTGAGGATTCCAGACTCATCATCAATTCAAGGATCGGTCTCAACTCCACCATTAATCTGGCCCGCCCTGCAGGAAAGATCCTGATGGTACTGACCCTCTTCCTGCTCCTGTATCTTCCTTTCATGGGAAGCAGTTTTGACAGTCTGGGACGCCGGAAGATCGACATTTCACTTTCCGAAGGGACCCTGGTCGCCAAATCCGGAATGACCTCATATGAGATCGATGCCGGACAGATAGACTCTGTCATCCTGCTCGAAGATCTGCCGGACGGCTTGTACCGTGTAATGGGAACTGGCATGCCTACGCTGATCAAGGGAGACTTTACCGCGACTGGACTCGGTCATATAAACGTGATGGCAGACCCTACCACGCCACCATTTATACTGATACACACGACCTCCGGAAAATACTATCTTCTGGGTTCGAGGGACAGCTCTGCTACCGAAGATTATTACGGAGAGCTGGAAAAGCTGTCCTGACCCTATTAAAGGAGAGATATCATGGAAAACAACATATATGACCATAAAACATTGATCAGATATCTTCTGTGGGCGTTTATACCCGCATACATCATTCAGTTCATAGCGGCAGCGATTGCTTACAAAATCGGAGTTCCCGCCGCGAGACTGGTCATAGCAGGGATGATGTTCGTGCCTGCCCTGGCAGTCCTCCTCTCCGGAAGGGGTCTTGCGGGAATGGGATGGAAATTGGGACTTAAAAAGAATATTCTGAACATACTGGTGGCCTGGTTTCTTCCGATAATACTGACTGCGCTCGGTGCCGGACTGTATTTCCTGCTGTTCCCTTCACATCTTGATCTGAGCGGAAACGCCTTGATAGCAAGTCTTGGTCCGCAGGCAGCCGAACAGTTATATGCCCAGGGGCTGACGCCTCAGACCTACCTTCTGATCTCAGTCATAGGCTCCGTGACATATGCTCCTCTGATAAACACGGTCCTGGCCCTTGGTGAGGAGATCGGATGGCGTGGTTTCATGTACCCTCAGCTCAAGACCAGGTTCGGTTACGGAAAAGGCGTCATGTTCGGAGGCGTAATCTGGGCAGTATGGCACTGGCCTCTGATACGGCTTATAGGCTATGAATACGGAGTCGGGTATATAGGCTTCCCGATAAGCGGAATGCTGGTGTTCTGTGTCTTCACGACAGCAGGCGGACTGATACATGACTGGCTGTATGAGAAGAGCGGATCGATATGGCTTCCGGCTCTCTTCCACGGATCCATAAACGCAGCAGCCACACTTCCTCAGGCATTCTGCATCACGGGGACCGGTTCGGCAATGTTGCTCGGTCCTGCACCAAACGGACTCATAGCCGTGATACCTACAGTCGTGCTGGCTCTCGTCATCATACTTCGAAAAAAGAATTAAAAATGACTGAAAAAAGACAAAGACCGGGCAGCGAATGCTGTTCCGGTCTTAATTATTCGATTAAATCAGATCATTGACTCATTCCCGCTCATCGGAAGGTTCCCGCTCAGGCAGCGCATCTGTTTTCCGGGTGGGGTCATAGAGCGGAAGGACTCCGCCCACCGACTCATTGTACTCATCAAACAGCCTGTCGAGCTCATTCTGAAGTCTTGCCTTGACCTCTCTCAGGGCCTTTCTGCTCCCTTCTTCCAGGTGCATCTCTTCTGACGGTATCGGATCTCCGATCCTTACCACGACCCTTCCGAACACTCTGAGATGACTGGTCTTCGTCGGATAGATCACCCTGACGGGAATAATATCAGCACCGGTCTGCCCTGCAATAAGAAAGGCTCCGGATTTCATTCTGATCATCTTATTCGAACGGCCTCGGGTGCCTTCGGGGAATATCAGCATGCCGTGGCCTTCCCTTACCTCCCGTATGCCCTTTTCCAGAGCTCCTCTGTCACCCTTGCCTCTCTCTACAGGAAAAGCATTGACATGTCTTCCCATCCAGTTGAGTATAGGATTCCTGAAGAGTTCTGCCTTGGCCATTATGGACAGTTTCTTGCCGATGCCCCATGCCATGATGATAAACACGGGATCCAAAGCGGACAGGTGGTTGGAACAGATTACGAACGGTCTGCCGTTCTTCTTGTACCGCACCAGCTTTTCCCTTCCGTCCACTCTGTACAAAAAGAATATCCTGAAGAAAATGTTGAAAAGGATGAAACACAATAAGTAAAACATGATTTAAGCACCTGTCTTCTCACGGATTATCTCCATGACCTTCTCGACCGACTCCTCAAATCCAAGATCTGTAGTATCAAGAAGGACCGCATCCTCGGCCTGTCTCAGAGGGGCGACCTCCCTATTCATGTCCTGATAGTCTCTCTGCTTTATTTCTGCAAGGATATCTTCATAATTGACATCCTGTCCCTTTTCCGTGAGTTCCTTGAAGCGTCTTCTTGCTCTTTCCTCAACGTCAGCAGTGAGATAAATCTTTACCTGCGCATCGGGAAGCACCACCGTACCGATATCCCTTCCATCCATGATAACGCTGTTGTGTCTTGCCAGGTTTCTCTGCGTTTCCAGCAGGAAACTCCTGACTTCCTTATGCCGCGACACAGTGGAAGCGGCAAGGGAAACCCTGTTTTCCCTTATCCGGGATGAAACATCCTCGCCGTTAAGGAAGATCTTCTGTGTCCCGTCTTCAAACTTTATCCGGATGTCTACCTGTGAAAGCAGGGGCTCTACTGCTTTGATGTCAGACACGTCCACGTCGTTTCTCAGCATGAACAGGGCGATCCGCCTGTACATCGCTCCGGTGTCAACATAGATGATTCCCTTTCTTGCTGCGACCCGTTTGGCCACAGTGCTCTTTCCGGCTCCGCCCGGTCCGTCCAATGCAATTGAGTAGATCATATTTCTTCCTTTTTCTTCAAATATGTCATCAGGGATCGCAATGCCCGTCTCATAGCTCTTGTTACCCACTTCCTTCATCAGATCCTTAAGCGTGAACTGACCGGCAAAATACTGTATACCGAATCCGATCTGTTCCGCGGAGAGGTAATCCGCTCTTTTCAATATCTCATCCAGTGATTCGCAACTGTAAAACCCTATTCCTTCGTTGATCCAGAACGGATAGTCCGGAATGTCCATTGTGCACGGCTGCATATGGCTCTTGACATATCCTTCGCTGAATTTCAGTGCCTTTTCGACTATCCCCGCCAGTACATGCTTGAACTTTCCCGGTGAATAGAAGAAATCCTTTACCAGCCTGAAGTCCTTGAAGGCCTGGATATAGTCATCCTGGGTATATGTGTATCCGGGATATGTTGCATCGACCGCTCTCTTGAAAAGATATGTTATCTGATTGAGCGTCAGAGGATTCATCTTCGGACAATAGCTGTCCACGGAAGGTGCCGGGTTTCCCGTCACCTTAAGCGATAAACGGCTGTCCAACGCCGATTCGAAGTATCCGTGTCCCGAAGGGATATTGAAAGGTGAAGAATAGGCGGAATCCACATATTCAACAAAGGGATGCAGTGTGGAATCCATCGAATAATGGCACAGAAAACCAAGACAGTAATCCTTCTGGGCATCTGTCCGCGCAAGTTCAAACAGGTTCTTAAGGAACATCCCTGTCTTTTCCTTATGCATCAGACTTCCGAGAGCAGAAAGATTCAGTTTTCTGAAT
>CAZDOS010000004.1:0-45315 GCA_964507095.1 uncultured Oscillospiraceae bacterium
CCTCCTAAAGTAGATTTTGGATTTTTCCATTGTCTACTTTAGGAGGATCATATCAAGTGAAGCCACTCTTTTTTTAGCTCGTTATTTCAGCATGAGGTCGCAAATAAGATTACTGAGTTCAGTTGGATTTTCTACTGTAAGTCCCTCTATGAGCCTTGCCCGGTCATAAAGCACCTTTGTATAGCGCTCAAGTGTGTCCGTATCTGTTTCATTGAGTTCCTTCAGCTTATTCGCAATAGGATGGTCCTTATTTACTTCAAGGACGACCTGTGCCTTGACATCTTCATTGTTAGGGAGACTGTTCAGCACCTTTTCCATCTCCAGAGAGATAGCGCCTTCGCTGACCAGACATACAGGATGGCTCTTGAGCCTGTTCGTAAATCTGACAGCCGTTACCTTGCCGGACAATGCATTGCCCATCTTTTCAAGAAGAGTCTTTTCAGACTCGTTCAGCTTTTCAAGTTCTTCCTTGTCTTCCTTTGAATTCAGGTCAAGCTCTTCGCTGGCGATATTCGT
The DNA here is from genome assembly GCA_964507095.1 of uncultured Oscillospiraceae bacterium. Classification (GTDB taxonomy): domain Bacteria; phylum Bacillota; class Clostridia; order Oscillospirales; family Ruminococcaceae; genus RGIG3102. The sequence goes on from CAZDOS010000004.1 coordinate 517, forward strand.
GAATACCTTTTCCTTATAGGTTCCGAGGACCTGGACGGCAAATTCATCTACGCTTTCTGTCAGATACAGGATCTCATATCCTTTATCCTTGATCAGTTCCGCCTGAGGGAGCATGTCAAGCTTATCGACGCTCTCGCCGCTGGCGTAATAGATGGCATTCTGTCCTTCCTTCATTCTGTCCACATATTCCTGGAGGGTGACCGGTTTCTTCTCTAATGAGGATGTGAACATCACCAGATCCTGCAGGTTTTCCTTATGTGCTCCGAAATCTTCATATATGCCGTATTTGATCTGCATTCCGAAATTCTTGAAGAAATCCTCATATGCAGCCCTGTCGTCCTTCTGCAGCTTCAGAAGTTCGCTCTTTATCTTTCTCTCTATATTGCTTGAGATCAGCTTGAGCTGTCTGTCGTGCTGAAGCATCTCTCTGGAAATGTTGAGCGAGAGATCCTCGCTGTCAACAAGACCCTTGACGAAACTGAAATAATCAGGAAGAAGATCGGCACACTTGTCCATGATCAGGACGCCCTGGCTATAGAGCTGAAGACCCTTTTCATATTCCTTAGTGTAGTAGTCATATGGGACATGCTTAGGAATATAGAGCAGGGCAGTATATGTAGCGATGCCTTCGACCTTCGTATGTATGATCCTGGCCGGAGCTTCGTAATCGGAGAACTGACTCATGTAGAAATCATTGTATTCGTTACCGGTTATCTCTTTCTTGTCACGCCTCCAGATTGGGATCATGCTGTTCATCGTTCGATCCTCATACACGGTCTCGTACTCATCGCTGTCATCCTTCTTGCGGCTGGTCTCCCACTTCATCTTGATAGGGTACCTGATGAAATCAGAATACTTCTTCACAAGGCTCTGAATATGCCACTGATCGAGGAATTCCGAGTATTTTTCATCGAGCGTGTCTTCCTTGATGTGGAGTATGACCTTTGTACCGAAGTCATCCTTTATGCAAGGCTCAACAGTATATCCGTCAACTCCGCTCGATGTCCAGCTGAATGCTTCATCGCTTCCGTAAGCTTTGCTCTTGACGAGGACCTTGTCGCTTACCATGAAGGCCGAATAGAAGCCGACACCGAACTGGCCGATTATGCTGATGTCATCATTGCCGTTTTCCTTCTTAAAATCAAGAGAACCGCTTCTTGCGATGATGCCGAGATTCTTCTCGAGTTCTTCGCTCGTCATTCCTATGCCGTTGTCTTCGACAGTGAGAGTACGGTTTGCCTTATCGATTGACAGTCTGATCTGAAAATCCTCTCTGTTCATCTGAATGCTGTCATCGGTCAATGAACGGAAATAAAGCTTGTCCAGTGCGTCACTGGCGTTCGATATGAGCTCACGGAGAAATATTTCCTTATGAGTATAAATGGAATTGATCATCATATCCATAAGCTTCTTGCTCTCAGCCTTGAATTGCTTCTTTGCCATTATATACACCTCATTTTAAACATTAGATTAGCAGTCACTTATCCTGACTGCTAAAGATAGTATAATTCTTTTGAATCCATTTTTCAAGAGTTTTGCCAAAATATATGCAATTGGCTGTCAACTTAGGTGGAAGCGACATACTATGTATGCTAATATAAAGGTAACAACAGGTTCGTTTTATTATGATAATAGACGTGAAAGGATGATTGTTCATGATTTTTGAAAAGAAAGGCGTGGAAAACACACCAAAAGTAGTTGAACTCGTTGCTGAGTATGTTAAAGAGCACGGCATCAAGCATGTCGTAATGGCTTCCAAGACCGGTTACACGATAGACATGTTCCTTGATTACTTTTCAAAGGAAAAGATTGATGTTCATTTCGTAAGCGTAACGCACTGCTACGGTGACCTGGGACCGGGCCAGTGCGAAATGACTCCCGAAAAGAGGAAAGAGCTTACGGACAAAGGTGTGACGGTGATCACGGCCACACACGCTCTTTCAGGAGCTGAAAGAGGAATCGTTAACCGTTACGGCGGAGGCTGGACTCCGGCGATCCTCATGGCAGACACTCTGAAGATGCTGGGACAGGGAATGAAGGTAGGAGTTGAGATATCCCTTATGGCGATGGACAACGGAGCAATTCCATACGGAGAAGAGATCGTTGCGGTAGGAGGCTGTTCACATGGAGCAGACTATGCCATAAGCATAATTCCGGGACACTCGAACAATCTGTTTGAGACAAAAGTAATTGAGATAATCTGCAAACCAAGGATATCTTGACGCTCATATTCCGGTCAATCAAAAAAGGAAGATGGATCCATCTTCCTTTTTTTGCTAAATATGACGTTTATTCAGAAATGCTGAATCTTCTCTTCAAGGCCTGGAACGTCTCGTCGCTGATGACGTGTTCGATCTTGCACGCATCATCTTCTGCAACAGCAGGATCGATACCAATCTCAGTAAAGATCTTTGTCAGGACGCGGTGGCGTTCATAAATGGTCTTTGCATGTGTTTCTCCGAGCTCGGTAAAATCTATAAATCCGTCATCGTCGACGGTTATATATCCGCCTTTTTTCAGAATGCTCAAAGCACGGCTGACGCTTGGTTTAGAATAACCGGTATGATTGGCAACATCGATGGCCCTGACCTGAGGAGACTCCTTTTTAAGCAAGAGAATTGCTTCAAGATACATTTCTCCGGATTCCTGTATCCTCACTAAGTATCACCTCCGATAATTATTATATTAATATTACCATTTTGTAAATTTATTTTCAAGAATGTCTGTTCCGCTGCTGCTCACAATGTGACTTGGTTGCCTATTCTTTCTTTTTACTGTATAATCACTTGTTGATGTAAATCTTTGTTAATGGTCTATATGACAGAGGATAAAATGTCACGGAACAATACAAATTCTAAATATCATGCCCATATCGATTCTTCGCATAGCCTACTGGATTTCAAGCTGGGCGAGCTTCTGCAGTATAAGGATCTGATATGGCTGTATACAAAAAAGGATCTCGTAAGAAGGTATAAGCAGACCATTCTAGGTCCTTTGTGGATACTGATACACCCTATTTTCAATACACTTATCTACGCGTTTCTCTTCGGAGGAATCGCCGGCATGAGCACTGCGGGAGCACCTCAGATACTCTTCTACATGGCAGGCAACAGTATCTGGACCTTCTTTGCCACCAGCGTCAACAAGTGTTCGAATACTTTTCTAAGCAATTCCGGAGTTTTTGGAAAGGTATACTTTCCGAGGCTGGCAATACCTTGTTCGTATGTGCTTACGGCTTGTATCGAGTATCTGATTCATTTGTGCATTCTTGTGTTGTTCTGTCTGTTCTATTCCTTCACAGGAGTGTATTCAATAAGTTTTGTATCGTGGCTCACGCTTCCGCTGCTCATGATATGGCTTTCGATGCTGGGTATCGGAATTGGTCTCATAATCGCCTCTACTACTGCGAAGTACAGAGACCTGATCTACCTGCTCCCGTTTATGGTGAACCGGTGGATGTATGCGACTCCTGTCGTTTATCCTCTTTCTTCAGCGATGGATAAACACGCGATCATTAGATTCATCATGATGCTGAATCCAGCCACCGCACCTATAGAAATGTACAGAACGGCTATCCTGGGTGTAGGTTCGGTGCCTGTATGGAATATAATCTATTCGATCTGCTTCTCTGTTATCGTTCTGCTTGTCGGAATCATACTTTTCAACAAGGTTGAAAGAACTGTTATTGACACGATCTAGGAAATGCATTGATGGAAAAAGAAGTAATAATTGACGTAAGAAACGTTAAGAAACGGTATAAACTCGGACAGATAGGCAGCACGACTCTTCAGCACCGGATACAGAGCTGGTGGGCTGACAAGAGCGGCAAGGACGATCCAAATAAAAAACTGGACGCCGGTGATAAGCATATCAGTGGCGATACTTTGATGGCGTTAAACGGCATAAACCTTAAAATATACAAGGGAGAGTCTGTCGGCATAATTGGAAAGAACGGAGCTGGAAAGAGTACACTGCTAAAGATTCTTTCAAGGATTACAGCTCCTACCGAAGGTTCTGTCGATATCTATGGCAGAATAGCCTCGATGCTCGAAGTCGGAACAGGTTTTGATGCAGAACTGACGGGAAGAGAGAATATTTACTTAAATGGTGCCATTCTCGGAATGACAACTGAAGAAATAGACAGTAAGATCGAAGAAATCATAGACTTTTCTGAAGTCAGAGACTTTATCGATACTCCGGTTAAGAGATATTCAAGCGGAATGTATTCCAAGCTTGCTTTCTCTGTTGCATCCCATCTTGACAATGAGATCATGATTATGGATGAAGTGCTGGCCGTTGGCGATGCAGCATTTCAGGAGAAGTGTATAGATGCCATGAAAGAGGCTGTTAGTCGAGAGGGAAGGACCGTACTATACGTAAGCCACAACATGAACCAGATTAGACAACTGTGCAAACGATGCATAGTTCTGGAAGAGGGAAAAGTCATTTTCGAGGGTGACACAGAGACTGCCATTGGTATCTATCTTACAAAGGAATCTCACGAGGGAGAGATCATTAAATATGATACTTATCAAAGACCTGTCTGGCTTGGCGACGAGAGAATGCGTGTGGTTTCTGCAGAGTATTTGAATGATAACACAGTCGGATTCGATGAAAAGAATCCTCCAAAAGTTAGAATTTGGCTTAAAGCCATGGAAAGTATAGATAAAATCAGTTTAAGAGTAGAGGTCAACGGGCCCAACGGATATAAGATCGGCATCTATCTGACAGATAACACTATTTCATTGGAAAAAGGTGAAAATGCATGTATAACTGTCGCTTTTCCTGTCGACCGTCTTGTCAATGGGACTTACGATACAATTTATACTTTTTATCAGACTGATACCTTTGGAAACAATCATAATCTTGATTGCGTTCCCGGCTTGTCTTTCCTCAGGGTGAACAGCATGGACAATGACAAGGTAGTATGGGATGAAGCCAACTGGGGTTATGTAGCCTTCGAAGGAGCTGAATTTGTTAAACAGTCTTAATAGGATTTTGAATCATTATGGAACAGCCATTAATATCGGTAATCGTACCTGTCTATAATGTCAGTGGATTCATAGAAAAGTGCGTAAGATCTATCTTCGCACAGACATACAAAAATCTTGAGATTATCATTGTTGATGATGGTTCTACAGACGGATCCTCAGAGATATGTGATAAACTGCGGACTGAAGATGAAAGAGTAGTCCTTATCCATCAGGAGAACGGAGGAGCTTCTGCTGCAAGAAACAGAGGCTTGGATATCTGTAAGGGTGAATATATCTCATTTGTGGATGGTGATGACTATACCGAGCCCACAATGATAGAAGACCTGTATATATTACTTATTAATTATGACGCAGACATTGCTCAATGCGACTACAATGTAATAGAAAACGGCACAGTATCAGATGGTTTGAATATCACTGATCCCGTAATAACAGTTTTTAACAGGTCTCAAATCGAGAAGCTGTTCTCCGGCTTTAGAGGACCTGACGTGATCCAGTGGAATAAGCTGTACAAAAAGGGAATTTTCGAAGGCCTTCGCTTTCCAGAGGGAATGTTCCTTGAAGATGAGTTTATCTTTTATAAGGAATTTGAAAGATGCAATGTATTCGTACATACATCAAAGAGATTGTACGACTATGTCATGCGCGACGGCAGTGCAATGAAGACGCTAAATGTAGCCAAAAGGCAGATGTATATTATGGCGTTAGCTGAAAGGGTGGAATATTTCAGTGCAAAAGGCTTTTCTGATCGGGCTTATGCTGCATATTCACTTGTCTGGCGAGAGTACAGAACCATAGGCATCCTTCTTGGAGATAATGATGATTATCGCACAAATATCGCAGAATTCAAGAGAAAATGCCATAGCATAATGTTTAGCCCTAAATACTTTGCTTTTCTCATGAGAAAGATAAAGAACGCTCTTTTTGCCCGTTTTAAAAGACGATGATACTCTGCTGAATATTATTGTCATAATACTACATTGAAATAGTATTTGCTCTATGTCATATGTTGGGGTAGAGCATTAATAAGAACTATAGCAGATAATTCACATCTGACAGCGACCGATATCGGTAATTGTCGGATGTTATTTAAATGCATTTCATGAATATGAATAGTAGTTGCAGTATGATAAAATGTAAGTGATGAGTAACACTCATCAGTCTGCCGTCTTGTGAAAAGGTGAAAGGAGAAAAGCAATGAAGAACAAACTCATATATATACTCATCCTTATCTTTTCATTACAGATCTTATGCTCATGCAGTAATGATGAGCATAACGATGAGGCAGTGACTTATTATTTTGATGACGGATATATGCTGATAAATGAAATGCGAGATGGATATGCTATACCTTTGACCCTTGGCACAATCGTAGATTCGGACAATGATGAAAAAGACATGACCGGCGTTACGGGATGGGAGTTGGGGTACTGTTTTGTTAACAATGTAGGCTTCAATGATAAGGAAGTCTGGAACGATACTGGCATTTACACAGAAGAGGAAGTGTTCGGATACCTTGACCGTTATTTTACTGAATACAGGCAAACATTGATCGACCACTTCACCGAATCCCAATTTTGGATCGGGCAACGGCTGTATAATTCATGGGAAGGCCGTGTGGTCACCATAGAGGAACCACTTTATGACACCGTGCACAAGACTTTCGATTTCAGGCCTCTTTTTAATCATCTGGATATGCCTACTGTGGAACAGGTACATGTGAGGCAGGTATGTATCGATGCTGAGAGTGCAGTGATCCTTTTTGATGCAAAAGAATATGAATATAACTCTGCAAACATATTACCGGTATCATTCATGCTGACACTGAAAAAGGACGGCGACAGATACATATTCTTGCGGTATGAGCAGGTTGACGGGTCAGAGGTGAAAAATACTCTTGAAAAAGGTAATGTATGGGTGACTTCAACTTTGGGAGTTATTCCGGAGACAGAGTATTTGGCAGAGCACATCGGAAATGCACCTGAGTATCGAATCTCAACTGAGGAGTACTTGTATGCAGTCTTGAAAAGCTACCAGAGGGCAGGATTGTTGGAACGGGGTGAAAAGGATCTTAAGAATATTACCCGGAGGGATATCGAGGCTTTTTACTATTTTAACTCAAGAGAAAAGGAAGAAATAGAGACAAGGGTAGAAATAGTACAGTATATCTGTGATAAGCACTTCTCAGATACTTTAGGATACTCCAGATTGATCAATTTCAGAAACGAGGATTATGATCCTAATGAAAAGACCTTAGACATGAGTTTTACTAAAGATGTGACCGTTCAGTATGACGGTAAACTTGAGATCAAGGGTTATGAGATATCGGCAGATGGAGTAAAAGTCGATTATACTGTATCGGATTCAAGAGGCTTCAAAAAGAAAGATGGGACCATCTGGTTAGGCTATAACGGATATAATCTATCTTTTCAAAGAGTTGAGAACAAATAGATAAACAATAAAAAAGGATCAGTATTATGACGGATCCTTTTTGGTGGAGACGGCCGGACTTGAACCGGTTACCTCTACAATGCGAATGTAGCGCTCTACCAGGTGAGCTACGCCCCCAAAATATAAAGCCTCATCTCTGATGAGGCTTTTTGGTGGAGCATAGGGGACTTGAACCCCTGACTTCCACACTGCCAGTGTGACACGCTACCAACTGCGTTAATGCCCCAAGTGCTTTGATATTATAAAACAGATGAAATACGTTGTCAATATATTTCTGAGGGCTCAAATTCACATATAAACGAAATTAGTATTGCCTTGTCTGCACATTCATTCGGGAAGTCTTTCACAAAATGACATATTGCTTAACCATTTGCCTGAAAGCGGCAGGATCACTTAATTTTGTAAAGCTGAGTCGGCTTGAAATAGCTTGTATACAGTGATATAGTAAGTTAAAACAAAGAATTAATGGAGGCAAAAATGTTAGAAAAGTATATCGTTCCTGAGTATAAGGAAAGAGGAAACTGCAGCACTATCCTCATCGGCAAGGACGCAAGTGTAACCGGCAAGGTCATACTTGCGCATAATGAAGATGACACTGAGGCTGTAGTAGCTACACATCTTGTTCCAAGGATAGTTCACAAGCCGGGCGAGTTCATAACTTTGGCTGACGGTTCAGCCAAGATCCCTCAGGTCGAGGAGACGTATTCATATTACTGGTCAGAGGTCAGGTGTGACGGAGGAATCTCCTTCGCTGACGGTTTTGCCAATGAATTCGGACTTGTCGTAGTCAGCAACGCTTCAAGACCGAGCAAGGATCCTACCGGATGCAAGACAGATAACAGAGAGATCGGCGGCGTCGGATACGGAATCAGACGTCTGGTTGCCGAAAGAGCCAGAAATGCCAGAGAAGCAGTTGAAGTTGCCGCGTATCTTGTAGAGGAGTTCGGTTATTTCTCCAGCCGCAACTATGAATTCGCCGACAAGGATGAAGCATGGGTATTCCAGGTCGCAAAGGGACATAACTTCGTTGCCAGAAGAGTAGGTGACGATGAAGTATATTACATGCCGAACTGGTATACGATTCATGAAGTTGACTTCAGCGATACAGAGCACAAGAATTTCTTCTGGTCAAAGGATATCGTTGAGAATGCCATAAAGAATGGCTGGTATACGCCGGCCAAGGAAGGCGACTGGTCTGACTTCGATTTCGCAAAGACATATCAGGATTACTATGATACACTGCCTGAGTATAACGTGCTCAGGGCAAGAAATGCATGGAAGCTTCTCATGGGAGTAGATCTTAAGGATGATGAGCTCAAGCCGTTCTCAATGAAGGCCAAGAAGAAGTATTCACGGGAAGACATAAAGAAAGTGCTCCGTTTCCATTACGAAGGAACACCTGATGACAAGTCAAACGGATACGATAAGAACCCTCACAGAGGCTATTATGCTCCTTTAACGATATGCAACCGGATGACCATCGAAAGCATAATCGTTGAGTTCAACGAGGACATCAATCTTACTCGCATGCTGAGAGTCAGCCCTCGTCCGTGCGTTGGTCCTTACACTCCTTGGTACCCTGTAGCACTTACGAAGATCCCTAAGGGTTATGAGTGGATCGGACCTCTTGCATCGCAGGCCGCACATTTCGCAGTCGATAAGAGCGAGCTCCAGTATGACCCTGCAAAGGCATGGTGGGCATTCAGACTGCTTCAGTACTTTACGGAGTTCGATTACAAGAAGACTCACAAGAAAGTGCATGAGGCCATCAGCGAACTCGAAGCGGAGTGGGAGAAGGAGAAGACCGGAGTCGAAAATGCATATAAGACCATCAATGCTGCCGACCCTGAAGCTGCAAAGGAATTCCTTACAGGATATACCTGCGCACAGGCCCAGAAGTCATGGGATTGGGCAAATTACATGGTCTCCAAGCTCGGTGAGGAAAGGATCTATGAGAACTGCGCCGAGTGGGGTGAATTCGATAATTAACAATACCTCTCTATGACTTAATAGCATTGAACAGGCTTCGGCCTGTTCTTTGCGTTTATTTGATATCTGCAGGCTCAGATAGTATAATTAATAAAATAAGACAAACTTAAGGAGACTGATGAAAACTGTCGTTTTAGGGCTCCTGGCACATGTGGATAGCGGAAAGACTACACTGTCTGAAGCTATCCTGTATGACACAGGAGTCACAAGAAAGATGGGACGAGTCGATCACGGAGATACCATGCTTGATACCGAGAAGATCGAGAAGAGCAGGGGAATAACCGTGTTCTCGAAACAGGCTTTCATAGACCGGGGAGATACAAGGATATTCCTTCTGGACACTCCCGGACATACGGATTTCGGACCTGAAGCAGAAAGGACTCTTCAGGTAATCGACTATGCCGTTTTGATAGTTTCAGCCTCTGAAGGCATCCAGAATCACACCAAAACGCTCTGGGACCTTCTTTCAAACTATAACGTACCGACTTTCATTTTCATAAACAAGATCGACCTTCTGCATGATGACATCGGTACGGTCATGTCCGAGATAAGGGATAAGCTCTCAGACAGATGTATAGATTTTTCCGAACGGAACAGTAACTTCGAAGAAGAGGTGTCTCTTGTCGATGAAAGGATCCTTGAAGGTTATCTTTCCGACGGCGCCATAGACAGAGAACTGTTGATAGACGCTGTTGCTGACAGGAGAGTTATCCCGGTCTATTCGGGCTCTGCACTGAAGAATGTCGGAGTCAGTGAATTTGTTGATAGCGTCAAGGAGCTCTGCATAGACAAGAAGTATCCTGACAGATTCGGCGCCAAGGTATATAAAGTCAGATATGATGCAAATGACAGATTGACGTTTCTGAAAGTTACCAGAGGTGAACTTGCCGTCAAGGACAGGATAGAGTACGTTGACGCTGACGGTAATACTTATACAGAGAAGATAGATCAGATAAGGCTGTATACAGGCGATAAGTTCGTTACAACTGCGAAGGCAGAGCGGGGTACGGTATGTGCCGTAACAGGACTCTCGCATACTGTACGGGGACAGGGACTCGGAGCCGAAAATGATTCAGCTGATTCGTTTCTTCAGTCTCTGTTCACGTATAAAGTGATATATCCTTCAAGCTATGATACGTCCTTCGTTCTTTCGTGCATGAGAAAGCTGGAAGAAGAGGAACCTCAGTTGAAGGTCACATGGAATGAAACGAACAGTTCCATATATGTGAGTCTTACCGGGAAGATCCAGCTTGAGGTCATATCCGCATTGGCTCTGGAAAGGTTCGGTATTCAGATCGGATTTGATTCGGGCAGCGTCGTATATACGGAAACCATCAAAGCGCCGGTTGAAGGCGTCGGACATTACGAACCTTTGAGACACTATGCTGAAGTGCATATTCTGATCGAACCTCTGCCCAGAGGTAGCGGAATAGAGTATGATTCTTTGGTCAGTGAAGACGATCTGGACAGAAACTGGCAGAGACTGATAATCACGCATCTTAGGGAAAAGGAGCATGTCGGAGTCCTGACAGGTTCCCGAATCACTGATGTAAAACTGACTCTGGTCAAGGGAAAAGCACATCTTAAGCATACCGAGGGCGGAGATTTCAGACAGGCTACTTACAGAGCCGTCAGGAACGGCCTCATGCAGGCGGAAAGCATCCTCCTGGAACCATGGTATGATTTCACCATAACGGTTCCGAACAATAATGTTGGAAGAGTGATGACGGATATTCAGAAGATGTCCGGAACAGTAAATGATCCTCTTCAGGGTGTCAGCGAGACGATCCTTACCGGTAAGGTTCCTGTATCCGAGATAAGGGGTTACGGTGACGAGCTTCTTGGATTCACTCATGGAGAGGGAAGGATAGATCTTTCATATTGCGGATATCTTGAGTGTCATAACAGCGATGTCGTAATCAGAGACATCGGGTATTCTGCGGAGAGAGATCTTGACAATACGCCTGATTCCGTCTTCTGCACTCATGGAGCAGGATATGTCGTAAAATGGAACGAAGTTCCAAAGAAGATGCACCTTGAACCATTTTTAAAAAGACCGCACTCTTCAGGACCCAATCAGGGGAGATTCATCCCAAGACCTGTTGAACTCAGGTCATACAAAAGTCTTGAAGATGATGAGGAGTTGCTCCGCATATTCGAATCAACCTATGGAAAGATCAAGAGCGACCGACGAGTGGCCTTCAGCAGAGATACAGCCCTGGACAAGGATAAACATGTTTCGAATCCTGATGAAAAGGTTTATGACAGCGAGTATCTCATAGTCGACGGATACAATGTCATTTTTGCCTGGGATTGGTTAAAGGAAATAGCCAGAAAAAACTTGGAGGATGCAAGAATGATCCTCGCAGATTTGTTGTGCAATTACAAGGCTTTCAGGCAGATAGAAGTGATCCTTGTATTTGATGCCTACAGAGTAAAAGGCAATCCCGGATCGATCGAGAAATACAATAACATAACAGTTGTATATACGAAAGAAGCTGAAACTGCCGACATGTACATCGAAAAAGTGACCAAGGAGATCGGCAAGAAGAGAAAAGTCAGGGTCGCTACTTCTGATGCGCTTGAGCAGACGATAATCCTTGGACACGGAGCAATGCGACTACCGGCTTTAGCTTTGCAGGATGAGATCATCGAAGTGGAGCAGAGCATAAAGTACATAATAGAATAAAAACTTGTTAGAGCATATTTAAAATGGTATACTTTTAAAGTATGAAAATGAAATACAGAGCATTGTTTTTTGATTTGGACGGCACATTAACTGATCCGCGGGAAGGCATCCTGAACTCGATTCAGTATGCTGCTGATTTCTATGGTGTTAAGACCAACAGGAACGATCTGTATAAGTACATTGGCCCTCCGCTCAAGGATACGTTTACAGAACTTATCAGTGAAGATAAGGCTATGGAAGCCATTTTGAAGTACAGGGAAAGATTTGATGCCGGCGGGGGACTGTTTGAGAACAGTATTTATCCTAATGTAAAGGAGACTCTCAAAGAGCTTAAGGATCTGGGATACATACTTTGCACGGCCAGCAGCAAACCTCAGCCGTTCGTTGAAAGGATACTTGAACACTTTGACATTGCTCAGTATTTCGACTACATGGGCGGAGCTTCTCTTGACGAACAAAGAAGCGAAAAAAGTGATGTAATCAAATATGTGCTTGATATCGCCGGATTATCCAATGATGAAGTTTTGATGATAGGCGATAGAAAGTATGACCTTATCGGAGCAAAGGAAATGAACATGGATGCCGTAGGTGTCCTTTACGGTTACGGTGATTATACTGAATTGTCATCTGAGCCTAACATTGCGCTGATAAATGATATAGAAGATCTGATTGATGTTTTGAATACCGGAGAAAACGATGTCTAACCATTCGAAAAAGCATAATTCATTTAATCATTTTATTCACAGGATGAAACGAGGATACGAAAGGCTGGATAGAAAAACCAGATTCCAGCTTATTGCGATCATTTTGCTTATCGTATTGATTCTGGCAACGGCGATAATCGCACTTCTGGGAAAAGGCAAGAACCCGGTGATCAGTAGTGATGAGATCCCAGGTCTTACTTCTGCGGTTTCATATGATTCCGCAGCTGATTCAAAGTATGAAGACCTGTATGCAAAGGCTTTGGTTCCGTACAAGGACGTAATCATTCCTGAAAGCAAGACAACAGACAAGAATTACCTTAAAGAGACTCTGTTTGTCGGAGATTCAAATACGGAGGCCATGGCTGCATTCGGACATATCTCTCTGCAGAACACGCGGGCTGTTTCCGGAATGGGAATCCAGAGCGTTACAGGCTCCCGGTGCATCTGGTTTGTCGGTTACGATGAGCCGGTAACTATTCCATATGCGGTAAGTCTTCTCAGACCTCGAAGGATCATAATAAACTACGGTACAAACAATGTCGGCGGATATACAACCGATGAATTCATCAGGATTTACAGAAGAGCGATAGCTGCGATTCAGAAAGCATATCCTTATGCAGACATCATCGTTGAATCTGTACTGCCTGTTGCGAAGGTAAGGAACTATCCTTCCATCACAATGCAGGACATAGATGATTACAATGTAGCTCTGGCAAAGATGTGCAAGGAAGACGGCCTGATGTTCCTGAACAGTGCAGAGTTCTTTAAGGATCCGAATGATGGATTCATGCTTAAGCAGTACATTGCATCCGACGGAATCCATCTCAACGGCGAAGGCATGGACAAACGCCTTGAATATGCATATACGCATCAGTATATAACTAAAGACACCAGACCAGCCAAGGGAGCAATTGCCACTAGACGAGAAGCACCGTATGTGCCTTCAGATTCAAGTACGGAATCGATGTCATCCTCGTTTCCTTCATCAAGTTCATTTGCTTCAAGCAGCAGCATATATAGTTCTTCTGCAGGATCTTCCGTGATTTCTGCATCATCGAGCATATCTACGAATTCGATCAGCGGAGGCAGTTCATCGCCTTCAGACAGTATAGAGGAAAGCACGTCAGAGGTTATAAGTTCAGAGCCGGTAACGCCTCCGAGCAGTGAAGTTGTTGTTCCAAGTGAAAGTACCGAGATCATTACTTCAACAGAACCAGTTGACCCGAACCCAGACCCTGATCCAGACCCTGATCCGGACCCGGACCCGGATCCGGATCCTAATCCTAATCCAGATCCGGATACAGAAACTGATAGTACAGGTGAATAATGAATGTAACGGTTTTGGGTACGGGCAGATGGGGAACCTTCCTTGCAGTGTACCATTCAAGAAGAAATAACGTGGTCCTTTGGGGCCTTGAAGGAAGCAAGGATTTTGAGCAGCTTAAGACCGAAAGGAAGAATGCCTACCTTGAACTTCCTGCAAATGTAATACTCGAGGATGACCTCGGAAAAGCCCTGGCTCATGCCGAGTATATCGTAATATCCATAAGTGCGCAGCATCTGAGAGAGTTTGCCCAGAGGATAAACGGATACGATGTTTCAGGAAAGACATTTATTCTTTGCATGAAAGGTATCGAGAGCGATACAGGTGACAGGCTTTCTGTCATCGTCAGAGAATGCATAACCCAGGATGTCAGGATATGTGTATGGGTAGGACCCGGCCACGTGCAGGATTTCATGGCAGGCATACCAAACTGCATGGTGGTCGACAGCATTGACAGGGAAGTGGTAGATGACGTTGTCGAGAAATTCTCAGGGGATCTTATCAGACTGTATAAAGGCAATGATATCATCGGTACTGAGGTCGGTGCAGCGGCGAAGAATGTCATCGGGATTGCTGCCGGAATGCTTGACGGAATCGGAATGTCCAGCCTCAAAGGCGCCCTTATGGCAAGAGGCGCAAGGGAAGTCTCAAGACTGATCAAGGCCATGGGCGGCAACGAACTGACAGCATACGGACTGAGCCATCTCGGAGACTATGAAGCGACTCTGTTTTCTCTCCACAGTCAGAACAGGATGTTCGGCGAGAAGTTCATAAAGGGTGAGAAGTATGACAAGCTTGCCGAAGGAGTCGCGACCGTAAAAGCCATGATGATGCTTGCAGCAAAGTACCAGGTCGAGTTGCCGATATCCAAGATGGTATATGATATCCTGTATAATGACTTTGATCCGAAGTATGCCCTTCTTCAGCTCTTCAGCAGAGGAGTAAAGGAAGAATTTGCTGATAATTACTGATTTTTTATTTCGGCCCGTGATTTATTATTGCGGGCCGTTTTGTATATTCATAGCTTAAATGGAAGTATCTTTAGGTATCAGAGAACTTGCCGAGTTTACTCTCAAGAGCGGAAGCATTGAATCCGGTTTTAAGGGAATTAACCGCGGTCTTGAAGGAACAAGGATCCATAAGGCTCTTCAAAAGCTTGCAGGCGGTGACTATGTTGCAGAACAGTCACTCAAGGCAGACATTCAGCTGAATGATGTGATGTATCATCTGTCCGGTAGGGCAGACGGCATCATTTATGAAGATGATGTTGTCGTTATCGATGAGATAAAGACAGTTACTGTTCCGCTGAGGTATATTGACGAGCACACCTATCCTGCCCATTGGGGACAGGCTGTTTTCTATGCATATATCGTAGCTAATAGGGAAAGGCTCGACAGGATGGCGATTCAGCTTACTTACTATAATGTCGATACTGAAGAAATCAAGTATATCAGAAAAGAATACCTGTTCGAGGAGCTCAAAAGCAGGGTCAATGAGATACTTTCCCTTTATGAGAGATGGGCAATATATACTGAAGTTCATCAGGAGAAAAGGGATCAGGGCCTCGGGGAGCTTAGTTTTCCGTTCCCGCTCTTCAGGGACGGTCAGAGAGAACTGTCAGTTGCCGTATACAACACGATCAATGAATCGGACAGACTGTTTGCATGCGCACCGACCGGAATAGGAAAGACCATGGGGTGCCTTTTTCCGTCCCTCAAGGCTATGTCTGAAGGCAAAGCCGATAAGGTGTTCTATCTTACGGCAAAGACAATGACTGCAACGCGGGCAATGAATGCTGTTAGAGTCATATATGACAGAGATCCATCCATAGAACTGAAGACTATAATGATCACTGCCAAGGATAAAGCCTGCTTTCTTGAAACCAGGAATTGCAGCGCGGAAGCATGTCCGTATTCAAATGGTTATTATGACAGAATAAATGATGTCGTCTTTGAAGCGATACAAAAATATAACTGCTTTGATTTCGAACTGATCTGCAGCATTGCTAAAGAATACAATGTTTGCCCCTATGAGCTTTCTCTGGATATATCCCAATGGTGTGATATTATCATCTGTGACTACAATTATCTGTTCGATCCGAAAGTAAAACTGCAGAGGTTTTTCATAGATTCTGATCTCAGATATATATTCCTGATCGACGAGGCACACAATCTTCCTGACAGGGCCCGTGAGATGTATTCACGGCAACTGGACAGCAGTACGTTCAGAAGCGTCAAAAAACTCTTCAAGGGCATAGAAAAGAAGCTAGTCACATCAATAAACAAAATGATCAAGGCTTTTGATGAGATAAAAGACGAGGCTGAGGAAACAGAAGGTCATATATTGACTTCACAGGCACTATTCGGCGAGATAGAAGGTCCTATAAGAAGATTTATTGCCCAGTGTAATGATTATTTTGACAGGCACAGGGGAGATGAAATAGAAGAGGAACTCCTCGAATTATATTTCGAGGCAAGTTATTTCATGGAAGTATATGACGGATTTGATGACAGGTATGTATCTATAGCTGTTCCGCATTCGAAAGATCTGTTGATACGTCTATTCTGCATGGATCCAAGTCCTGAAGTTGACCGGACCTTGTGCAAGGGTGTTGCTTCGGTATTGTTTTCTGCAACCCTGACCCCGATTGATTATTATATGAATCAACTGGGGGAGAAAGGAAACTATCTGAACGTAAGAAGTCCGTTCCCTCAGGAAAATCTCTGTCTTGTAACGACGGATTATGTGAATACCAGATATTCCAGAAGAAAAGCATCAGTAGACGCTATAATTGATATCATCTACAGAGTGATCAAAGCCAGAAAGGGAAATTATATAGTATATTTCCCAAGCTATGCATATATGGATATGGTCTATTCCGATTTCATTGAAGAATACCCGGAGATCCGGCGGATAAAGCAGGAAAGCAACATGGAAGAAGAATCAAAGACAGGATTTCTGAAGTGTTTCGAAGAGCGAGATGATGTTCTGGCATTCTGTGTACTTGGAGGCATATTCGGGGAAGGAATTGATCTTACCGGTGACCTGTTGACAGGAACTGTCATAGTAAGCGTCGGGCTGCCGCAGATCAATGTATATTCTGACCTTATCAAAGACTATTATGATTCAATAGGGAAGGACGGATACAAGTACTCGTATCAATATCCCGGAATGAATAAAGTGCTACAGGCTGTAGGAAGAGTCATAAGGACCGAAACCGACAAAGGCGTTGCAATACTGGTTGATGACAGGTTTTCAACGCTGAATTATCTTAAGAACATGCCTATGCACTGGAATCATCTTGTAAGAGTCTCAAATGCTGACAATCTGGAGAGCGTCCTCGTAAAGTTCTGGAAATAAAGGAAATAATGGATGTAAAGCTATATAGCCTTACATCCATTTTGATATAATGATCAGTGAATTACATGAAATACTGATTGACCTTATCAGGTTTTCCGAATCGCGCGATTGCGCCCCGAACGGCTTTCTGCCAATCTTCTCCGTCGAAGTACTTTGCGTGAACAGGACAGCGAACGACGCAGCTGCTGCACCTGAGACACTGTGAAGCATCCTTGACCATTATTCTCGGATCTTCCATGCTTATCACTCCGTTAGGACACATTTTTGCGCAGTACTTGCAGTTTATGCATGTATCAAGCGTTTTAGGCATCATCGTATTGACTCTGTTCGCCTTTTCCTTATATGGTCTGTTGCCAGGAATGATCCCCTTGGCCATCTTGACGTTTTCCTTTTCGACAACGAGTTTTATGAACTCTTCTGCTCCTTCAAGGTCTTCCTTTGTAGGTCTGTTTCCGGCTATCTCATCAGAGAATGAATGCCTTCCCACTACTGCAGCGCCGCCGACAACATTGAACCCGTTTGAATCCATGATGTCTTCCATCTCAACCAGTGCGTCTTCAAATGCCCTGTTTCCGTATGTGCACACGACAACGCATGGAGTGCCACGACCCTTGAGTTTAGAAAGATAGTCCAGACAGATAGTCGGGACCCTTCCTCCGTATACCGGCAGCGAAAGGATAACAAGATCGTTTTCTGTGAAGGATGGAACATCGGCAGTATCGCGTTTTGCCGGCGTGGTGAAATCGTATTCCTTGGCTCGGCTGTCAAGTGCACGGCCCATCGCCTTCGCATATTTCCTGCTGACTTCAGTTGCACTGAAATAGACGAGATTTACAGTTTCAAATTTCATATTCAGCCTCCTTTTCCTGTTTTGAATTCCGCATAGATTATACCAAATACATATCTCATGAATAAAGCCGTGATAGTGAATTGATACAACGATTATTGTTTTATCTGTGTTTTTTTGTGCAGTATTTAGAATAACTTCAAATTCTTTTTTTTTAACTTGTAAACGGTTGCCGATTCGGTTATTATATTATCCGTGAATAAATAACTGGAGGATTATTAGCTATGGCTAAGATTTTGGTAGAAACATCAGCAAGACATATCCACCTCACACAGGAAGATGTCTACAGGCTTTTTGGCGAAGGTCATGAACTCACAAAGAAGAAGGACCTTTCACAGCCGGGTCAGTTCTCTTGCGAGGAGAGAGTAACAGTTGTCGGTCCTAAGAGAGAACTTGCCAATGTTTCAATACTTGGTCCTGTAAGAAAGGCTTCACAGGTTGAGCTTTCGGCTACAGATGCACGTTCAATCGGTATTTCCGCACCTGTCAGAGAATCAGGAGACCTTGCGGGAAGTGCCGGATGCAAGCTTATCGGACCTGCAGGAGAGATCGATCTTGCTGAGGGCGTTATAGTTGCCAAGAGACACATCCACATGACACCAGAAGATGCTCGGAGCTTTGGCGTACGGGACAAGGAGATCGTAAAGGTCAAGATTGACGGTACAGGCAGAGCCCTTATCTTTGACGACGTTGTCGTCAGAGTCAGCGCTTCCTACTCAACAGCTATGCACATCGACACAGATGAGGCAAATGCATGCGGCGGCGCTACAAGCGGCGAAATCGTAAAGTAATTATTTTTCATCAGAGGACTGCCTTCTTGTGAAGGCAGTTTTTTCTTGTATTTTACGGTCATATATGATAGACTAATCACCACAGGACAGCGCTATAATTGCTGTCAGATATACGGGGGTGACCGTACGAGGTCATGCTGCGAACCATGTCAGGTGGGGAACCAAGCAGCATTAAGCAGTTCTGACTTGCGATACCAAGTCATCTCTGTATATGTGACAGTAAGGCCTGTCCTTTTGCAAGAAAGGAGTATTTGATATGCGGCATTTGGCTTTATACAGAAAGTACCGCCCGAAGCTGTTCAGTGATGTGATCGGACAGAGATACGTCGTTAACGCTCTCAAGAACCAGATCATCACCGGAAAGATCGGACATGCGCTCCTTTTTACAGGCACCAGAGGCACAGGCAAAACGACATGCGCGAAGATATTCGCAAAGGCGGTCAACTGCCTTGATCCCCGTAACGGTGAGCCTTGTCTTGAATGCGAGATTTGCAGGGGGATAGAGAACGAGTCCGTCTACGATGTCGTAGAGATGGATGCAGCTTCCAATAACGGAGTGGACAGCATCAGAGACATACTCAGCGAGGTTAACTATCTTCCTGTGCTGGCAAAGTACAGGGTGTATATAATAGACGAGGTCCACATGCTCTCGCAGGGAGCATTCAATGCCCTGCTCAAGACTCTGGAAGAACCGCCCCGGCATGTCATTTTCATTCTCGCCACAACAGAGATACACAAGGTCCCTGCAACCATACTGTCCAGGTGTCAGAGATATGATTTTACCAAACTCGACATGGCGGATATAGCGGATTCTCTCCTCAACATTGCAAAAAGCGAAGGCATCGACCTTACAAGCGGCGGAGCAAGAATGATTGCAACTCTGGCGGACGGGGCTATGAGAGACGCCAACTCGATCCTGGAGACATGCGCTTCTCTTGATTCGACCGTTACAGAGGAAGTTGTTGCAAACATCGCCGGAATCGCAAGAGATGATGAACTCTTTGATTTTGCCGAAAAACTAATATCGAAAGACACTGCAGCTGCGTTGACTGCTCTTGTGGCTCTTTCCAAACGAAGCGTGGATTACAGAAGGCTGGGGGAAAGTCTTGTTGATCATTTCTCCGACCTGTTGATGGCCGGAGTACGGAACTCAAGCGCGCAGTTGGTCGGAGTAAGTGATGAGAAGTTCTCCAGGCTTAAGGATCAGTCACTGAGAGCAGATCCTGCCTTTGTCATTGATGCAATCGATGCTTTCAGCAAGTCCCTGGAGAATGTGGCAAAAGGACGGAACCCTAAGGTCTCCCTGGAAACTGCCATTTTCGGACTGTGTAACACCGAATTTAAGCAGCAGCCTACAAGACCTTCAGCAGTTTTGAGACCTACATCCGGTTCATCAGTCAGAAATGCTGTACGGAATAGTGAAAGCGGAATGGCAGTGCGGAAGACGCAAGACACCGTGCAACAGTCAGGTGCAGAAGTCAAACCGGCTAAGGCCGCTGCACCTTCAGAAACGGTCACAGACAGACCGGTGCCGTTCCGGCAATGGAGTGACGTGATAAAGACAATTGAGTCGGTCGATATACCACTTTACTTGCTTATAAAGAACTCGGAAGCTTTCCTGTTTGAAAACGTAGTGTATATAAAAGGTAACGAAAGCTTCTATGAATATATAAGAGAGAACAAGGAAGTCAACGGCATAATCAAGGATGCGATCCAAAAGGTCTGCGGACGTTATTACAACATAGGTGGATATAAGAATATAGCTTCCAGATTTGAAAGCGAGGAGCCTTCAAGCCTAGAAAAGATCAAGAACCTTGAAAAATTCGGAGTCAAAGTAACTATTAAGGAATAGACAGGAGATAATACATGAAAGCTAGATTACCAAAGGGAATGGGCGGCGGTCCACAGAACATGAATCAGATAATAAAGCAGGCCCAGCAGATGCAGGACGATATGAAGGCTCTCCAGGACAGATTGGACGAGACATCCTATGAAGGCGAAAGCGGATCAGGACTGGTCAAGGCTACGGTCACCGGAAAGCATGACGTGACCGCAATTCACATCGATCCATCGGCTGTTGACATGGATGACCTTGAAATGCTTGAGGATCTTATCGCAGCAGCCATTAACGATGCCATCACAAAGGCAAAGACCGAAAGTGAGACTGAAATGAACAAGATCACCAACGGTCTCAGCGTTCCGGGAATACTCTGATCATGGCAGGATATAATGCAGAACCGCTTGAAAGGCTTATCAGCAACTTTTCAAAGCTGAGCGGAGTGGGACGCAAGGGCGCAACAAGAATGGCATACCAGATCCTTGATATGGATCCTGCTGAAGCCAAAGAATTCGCCGAGTCAATCCTTGATGTTCATACGAAGATCCACAGATGTCCCGTATGCCAGAATTATACCGACAAGGAACTGTGTCCTGTATGCTCTTCTACAAAAAGGGACCTGAGCGTCATATGCGTAGTTGAAAATCCGAGAGACGTTGCCACCTTTGAAAAAACAAAGGAATACAAGGGCGTGTATCATGTACTTCACGGACTGATATCTCCCATGGACGGCATAACAGCGGATCAGCTTACCGTAAGAGAACTTTTAGCAAGGCTTGAAGGCGATACAGTCAAGGAAGTCATACTTGCTACAAGTCCGACGATCGAAGGCGATACCACTGCAATGTATCTCTCCAGGCTCATAAAGCCTCTTGGGATCAAGGTCACAAGGCTGGCTTACGGCCTGCCGGTGGGAGCATCGCTCGAATTTGCTGATGAGGTGACGCTTTTCAGAGCACTTGAGGGAAGAAGAGAACTCTGACAGTTTGTCAGTTTATACCGAGAGGATCTGTTACGATCCTCTTTTTGTATGTGACATATGTACAAATGTACGTATATACGGACAAAATGTATTGAATTCAAGGAAGTAACAGTTTATTATATTTAGCAAGATTATATATACAGGAGATGATAAGATGGCTAAAAAGTATCTGCTTGTCGACAGTGATATCCTGTCGGATGTCTACCTTAAGGTGGTCAAAGCAAAGGAGCTTCTGGCTTCCGGCGCAGTCAAGAATCTTTCAGCTGCAGCCAAGGAAGTCGATATTTCCCGAAGCACACTGTACAAATATAAGGACAGGATATTTGACGTCACTGAGACAAGATCTGTGGTTGCTCTTCACGTCGTTCTGAAAGACGAGCCGGGAACGCTTCAGAGCCTGTTGCGGATCATTGCTACAAGCAACATAAGTATAGTCACCATCACTCAATCTGCTCCTGTTGACGGGACCGCTGCTGTTTCCATCACCATGAAGACAAGGGACATGATCGGAACCGTGGATTCGCTTGTGGAGAAGATATCCGCCCAGCCGTTTGTCGTAACAGCCAAGAGGATCCTTCGGGACGTCTGAGATCATGGACTACAGTGTTGTCTGGTTCAACGACAGTGTTGATGATTCTGATGAATTGAAAGTCGTTCTTTCGCGTAATGATTCGAAGAAGATCGTTTTCGTCGGAGATGAAAAAAGCATCTCTCTGGTGAACGATTCGCTTGACTGCGATTTCTTTGAGAAGGTGGAAGAAGTAATATCATCGGAAAAACGATATTTCTGCTATTGCAGAAACGATGATACGGCAAAGAATGCCTCAAGGCTTGCCCGGGAGCTTTTCTGTGACATTATCATAATAGTTAATGAACCTTTGATGACATCAAACCTTCCGGAAGTAAGCCGACCGATAGACAAGCTTGATTTTGACGAGGCTCTTGAGATCATATCCTGCGGATATTATTTCCTTGATACAGCGATAATTGAAGGTGCCAAAAAACACGGCATCCTTCTCAGGCTGCTGCCGGTCACATCTCCGGATTCACAAACTGAGATCAAAGAGGTAATGGGAATGGAAACTTCTATCATCAACGGCGTGATAAAAGAAACTGATATATGCATCTTTACACTGAGGGACATTCCCGACGAAAAGGGCATTTCATATAAGATATTCAAGAGCATTAGCGATCAGGGGATCGTTGTGGACATCATATCGCTTCCTGCTGCCATCAGCGGCAAACAGGATATAAGCTTCACGGTTTCCAGAGCTGACAAGCTCCGGACTATGAAAGCACTTGAGGCAAATAAGGAACAGCTGAAGTATACAGAGCTCCTGATCGATGACAATGTTGCCAAAGTGTCCATAGTCGGGGCTGCGCTCCAGTCTGCCAGCGGTGTGGCTACGGAGATGTTCAAGGTGCTCTACGAAAATGATATCAATGTCAAGCTGATCAACACCAGCGATATCAAGATATCGGTCATTATTGACAAACTGAGCCGGGACAAGGCGGTTCATGGAATACATGAAGCATTCATTCATTGAGATAGAACAAGTACAGTAAGGAAAATAAGATGGACAGAAGAAAGCTTAGGGAGCAACTGTATCTGACGGTACTTCCTAATGACAAGTTTAAGAGGAATAAGATATCGATCAATTTCATGGTCCCGAACGAACGAGACAGTGCTACGGCCTATGCACTCCTTCCGGGTGTTCTGGAGAGGGCATATGAAGATTACCCGACCATGATCGAATTTTCAAGAAAGCTGAACATGATGTATTCTGCATCACTGAAGACAGGTACATACGTAACAGGATCAAACAGGAGCGTCAGATTCAGCATTCAAGGCATAAAGAATGAGTATTGCCTCAACGGTGAGGATCTTCTCAATGACATGTGCGATGTGCTTTTAGGCGTCATATTCAGGCCTTGCCTGGATGACGGTCATTTCATAGATGAATGGCTCGAAATAGAAAAATACAAGCTCAGGGAAGAGATCCGGAGCGAGTTGAACGATAAGAGGGGATACTGTGTAAAGAACGCCAGAAGGCTGTTCTTCAAGGATTCCATGAACGGAGTAGAAAGGCTTGGCTATGAGGAAGAGATAGATTCACTATCCTCAAAACAGCTGTATGAGCGCTACAGACATCTTCTTTCATCCTCATCCATAGAGATATTCGTTTCTGCAGACAACGCCGGATCCATCACTGACAAGCTTGTCAAGGCTTTCTCTTACGAGAGAAGCGGAGTAACGCCGCCTATTCCGACCGCATTGACTCCGTGTGAAGACGAGACTCTCATCAGGGATGAGAAAATGGATACGGTCCAGGGAAAGATCTGCCTGATGTACACGACGACTAGGCTGCTCGACAGGAATGAAAGATTCAAGATGCTCGTAGCAAACGCCCTGTTCGGCGGAACTGTCTCATCAAGGCTTTTCAAGAACGTAAGAGAAAAACAGAGTCTATGTTATTACTGCGCTGCCGGCTTTTCAGGTTTCACTTCATCGATGTGCGTCGATTCGGGAGTTGAGCACGAGAACTCTCAGAAGACTGTAGATGCGATCAAGAAAGAACTCAGTGATCTGCTGAACGGACCCATAACCGAAAAGGAGATAGATGAAGTAAAACTGACACTGAAGAACAGCCTCATGTCAAGCTATGATTCTCTTTCATCTTTGGAGGCCTGGTATATGAACGAAGCGTTCATCGGCACCGGACTCTCACCGGAAGACGCGGTAGAGCTAATCTATTCCGTCACTGAAGCGGATATAAGGGAAATGCTGGGACTTCTTCATTTAAATGTAATTTACAGGATAGTCAGATAGGATTCATAAATGGCAATAATATCAAACAAGATTCTTAAAGAAAGCTATCAGCTTATAAAGACAGATTGCGGACTGTCTGTCGGTGTATACACAAAGCCAGAATTCAGTTCTGTTTTTGCAATGTTTGCAACCAATTTCGGATCCGTAGACAGAAAGTTTACCGTTGACGGAAAACTTGTGGAAATACCAGCGGGCGTTGCCCATTTCCTTGAGCACAAGATGTTCGAGAACGAGGACGGAGACGCCTTTGAAAAGTTCGCGAAGACCGGGGCTAATGCAAATGCATTCACCACATTTGACAGAACAAGTTATCTCTTCAGCGCTACCGAAAACATCGACAAGTCTCTTGATATCCTTCTGGATTTCGTAACACGTCCGTATTTTACCGAGCAGACAGTCAAAAAGGAACTCGGGATCATAGGGCAGGAGATCAAGATGTATGACGACAGTGCCGGGTGGAGACAGCTGTTCGGCATCCTTGACGGACTTTACATAAACCATTACGTAAAGGATGATATAGCCGGATCCGTGGAAAGTATCTTGCATATCACTCCTGAAATGCTGTATGAATGCACCAGGGCGTTCTATTCGCCGGGACAGATGATGCTTTGCGTAGCCGGAAATATAACAGCAGACGAAGTTATCGCTGCCTGTGACAGGGCAGGTTTCAGCCGGGAAGTCGCGGACGTGAAGCGTATTTACCCGGAGGAACCGGATGAGATCAATTTCAGCGAAAAGACTATAAGAATGCCTATAGCAACTCCGATGGTTGCCATAGGATACAAGGAGAGAATGTCATTTCCTGTTACGGCAAAGGAAGAGATAATAGGTTCCATCATTATGGATGTCCTTTGCGGACCTATAAGCGATCTGTTCACAAGGCTCTATGACAGCAACGTCATAAACGGAACATTCGAAGGAGAGATATTCAACGGCACTGACTACTACGCTTCCATCATTTCCGGAGAGACAAGCCAGCCTGAGCTTCTCCTTGAAGAGGTTGACAAGGCGGTAAGAAAGCTGAAGGAGAGCGGCATAAGCGAAGAAGACTTCATCACCGTGAAGAATTCCCTTTACGGAAATATGATCGTGGATTTTGAAAACATCGAAGAGATCGCATCAAACATGGTCACGGCACATTTCAAGGGAAGAGACCTGTATACTTATCTTGATACCATTTCTCAAGTTACGCTTGATGATGTGAATGACCAGCTGAGAAAGATGTTCAGAGAGGACAGGAAGACCGTGTTTACCATCCTTCCGTTGGAGGGTGAAGAATATGTATAACGTTCAGTTTCCGAATCTCGGGCTGCGGTTCAAGATAAACAGAGTCGCATTTTCGATCTTCGGTCTTGATATATACTACTATGCATTATGCATTACCGGAGGGATCATTCTCTGCGTAATCAATGCATTGAGAATAGGCAAAAGATACGGTATCAATGATGACGATTTCACGGATGTAATCATGTTCGGAGTCATAATGGGCATTATCTGTGCCAGAGCCTATTATGTCATATTCTCTCCGGTCAAATATGAGAGTCTGTTTGACATGATAAACATCCGAGACGGAGGACTTGCGATCTACGGAGGTATCATAGGGGGTATCGGATTTGGTTGCTTAGGCTGTAAAGTGAAAAAGCTTGACGTGCTGAATGTCGTTGATATTGCTGCGGTTTGCTTCCTTTTGGGTCAGGCAATCGGCAGATGGGGCAATTTCTTCAACCAGGAAGCGTTTGGAACGAACACCAACTCGCTTTTCGGCATGTTCAGCGAAGGCACGAAGGCCTATCTGACCTATGCTGCCCCTAAACTTGCACGGGAAGGGATAACCGTATATCCTGACATGCCTGTGCATCCGACATTCCTTTATGAATCTGTGTGGTGTCTCATCGGCTTCATACGGCTTTCAATATATTTTGACAAACGCAGATTCAAGGGTGAGATCCTTCTTATGTATCTTGGTTGGTACGGACTGGGAAGATTCTTTATTGAGGGGATCAGGACAGACAGTCTCGAGGCATTTGCCGGCATAAGGATATCCCAGCTGATCGCACTGATTTCGGTAGTTGTTTCAATTGTTTTGATTTTTATATTCAGAAAAAACAGGAAGAAAGGGAGGACCAGGAATAATGGATGAAAAGCTTATAAGCGGCAAGGAGCTTGCTGCACTTGAAAAAGAGAAGATCAGGCTCGAAGTTGAAGAGCTCAAGCGGAAAGGCGTCATTCCAAAGCTTGCAGTGATAATCGTGGGAGATAATCCCGCTAGCAAGAGCTATGTAAGAGGCAAGCACAAGGACTGCAAGGAATGCGGCATAGAATCTCTGAACATAGAGCTTCCTGAGACTGTAACACAGGAAGAGCTTCTTGCCGAGGTCAACAAGCTTAACGACGATCCTACAGTACACGGACTTCTTGTCCAGCTTCCTCTTCCGAAACATATAGACGAATTTACGGTCACGAATGCTATTTCGCCTTTGAAGGATGTTGACGGCTTTACTTCGATAAATGTCGGAAACCTGTCGATCGGCAAGGATTGCTTCATGCCTTGCACTCCTCAGGGATGCATCGATCTTATCAAATACGCCGGGGTCGATATTAAGGGTAAGGATGTAACTGTAATTGGCAGGAGCAACATCGTCGGAAAGCCTCTGGCTCTGTTGCTGCTCAGAAACGATGCGACCGTGACCGTATGCCACTCAAAGTCAAAGGATATTCCTTCAAAGACCAGAGCTTCCGACATAGTAATTGTTGCAGTTGGAAGACGGGGATTCCTTACCGGAGACATGCTTAAGGAAGGAGCAGTCGTCATTGACGTCGGCATCAACAGAAATGCCGAGGGCAAGCTGTGCGGAGACGCGGATTTTGAATCCTGTTATCCTATCGTTTCAAAGATCACTCCTGTTCCGGGAGGAGTAGGGCTGATGACTCGAGTCAACCTGCTGAAGAACACAGTCAAAAGCGCGAAAAATGCCGTGAAATAAAGCAAAAGTTTTTGTTGACACCGGCTGCCGATTGTGTTATTATTCTCTAGCCGCATGTAAATGGTTATAAGACATGGTGAAACAGACATGCACCTGGTTCAGCGAGACTTAATTAATGTGAGGGTAAAAATGAAAGCAGTATTTGTTACCGGTGGCAAGCAGTATGCTGTTTGCGAAGGTGATGTAGTCTACATCGAGAAGCTCAACTGCGAAGCTGATGATGTGGTTACCTTTGACGAAGTACTTCTCGTAGGCGAGGGAGCTGACGCAAAGTTCGGCACACCTGTAGTAGAAGGCGCTAAGGTCGAAGGAAAGGTTATCAAGAACGGCAAGGGCAAGAAGTTGAACATAATCACTTACAAGCCGAAAAAGGGCTATGCAAGGAGACTGGGACACAGGCAGCCATACACAAAGGTAGAGATCACAAAGATCTCACTGTAATTTTCGAGGGGAGGATAAGTTCACATGGCACATAAGAAGGGCATGGGTTCTACCAAGAACGGTAGAGATTCTGAGTCAAAGAGATTAGGCGCCAAAAGAGGTGACGGCCAGTTTGTAAAGGCCGGAAATATCTTGGTCCGCCAGAGAGGCACACATATTCACCCTGGTGAAAATGTAGGCCGTGGAAGCGATGATACACTGTTTGCACTCATCGACGGCACAGTTAAGTTTGAGAGACTTGGCCGCGACAAGAAGCAGGTCAGCGTATACGCAAAATAAGATCCGATTGACCCGAGCCTGATTTAAGGTTCGGGTCTAATTGTATTTACGGGAGAATTTACCAAATGGCTATAAGTTTTGTGGATGTAGCTAAGATCCATATAAAGGCCGGAAACGGCGGCAACGGAGCTGTAGCTTTTCACAGAGAGAAATATGTCGCTGCGGGCGGTCCTGACGGCGGAGACGGAGGACGAGGCGGAAACATAGTATTCCGCGGAGACAAGGATCTGTCTACGCTGATGGACTTCAGATACAAGAGAAAGTACGTTGCTGCAAACGGAGAGAACGGAAGAGGCGCGAACCAGTCGGGCAAATCCGCTGAAGACCTTGTGATCAAGGTGCCGATAGGAACCGTTATCAGGAATGCCGATAACGGGCTCATCATGGCTGACATATCCGAAGCAAAGGATTATATCATTGCCAAGGGAGGCAAGGGCGGCTACGGAAACCAGCATTTCGCTACGCCTACCAGACAGATTCCTAACTTTGCCAAGCCGGGCGGCCGCGGAGACGAGATGGACGTGATCCTTGAGTTGAAGCTGATTGCAGATGTCGGTCTCATAGGATTTCCAAATGTCGGAAAATCGACTCTCATTTCGACCATATCTTCGGCAAAGCCCAAGATAGCTAACTATCATTTCACGACTCTCTCTCCGGTGCTCGGAGTCGTGCGCGTCGATGAAGAACAGTCATTCGTCGCGGCAGACATACCGGGAATCATCGAAGGAGCCAGCGACGGAGTGGGGTTAGGTCACGACTTCTTAAGACATGTTGAACGCTGCAGACTGCTTTTGCATGTAGTAGCCGTATCAGGCAGTGAAATGAGAGATCCGATACAGGATTTTGAGACCATAAACAACGAGCTTGAAAAGTTCAGTGCAGAGCTTGCCAAGAGACCGCAGATCGCAGTTGCCAACAAGACAGATATAGCAACGCCGGAAGATATTGAAAGATTCCGGAATTACTGCGAGGAACACGGCATACAGCTCCTGACTGTTTCACGGGCGACCGGACACGGGCTTGAGACTCTCAAGAGGACCGTTTATGCCGAGCTTCAGAAGCTTCCGCCTGTGACGGTATATGAGCCTGAATACATCGCTGAGACACAGGAGAATGACGGCAATTCATTCACGGTATTCAGGACGGATGACGGAGCGTTCAATATCGATGCTCCTTGGCTGGTCGACATCCTTGCAACTTCAAATCTCGATGACTACTCGAGCCTGCAGTATTTCCAGAGGAGACTTCAGGACAGCGGCATCATCGATGAGCTGGAGAGGAGAGGCGTCAAGGAAGGCGACACGATCAGGATAGAGGATTTTGAGTTTGATTATGTCAAGTAATGAGCATGTGGATATAAGGGAAATGTCGGCTCTTAACCTGGCCTTTGTGGGAGATGCGGTGTATTCTCTTGCAATCAGGGAACACTTTGTGTCCACTTCAAGACACAGCGTGAATTCGATGAATTCGCTGGTCAACAGATATGTCAGCGCTCACGGTCAGTTTCTGGCAGTGAAACTCATTGAGGACAGGCTGACGGAAGAAGAACTTGCCGTACTGAAGAGGGGAAAGAATTCCTCCAAGTCCACAGTGGCAAAGCACGCTTCCAGTGAGGAATACAGGGCTTCCACAGGCTTTGAATGCCTGCTGGGATTCCTTGAACTGTCGGGTAGAAAAGACAGGATCGATGAACTTGTCAGCAGCATTCTTGATGAACTCGAATTCGGCGAGTAATTATTGATATAAAACCATAAAGATGCTATTATTCTTTTGTACAGGAGGTACTTATCATGAAATTGTTTGTAGATACAGCCAATGTTGATGAGATAAGAAAAGCAAATGATCTCGGTGTCATCTGCGGTGTTACGACAAACCCTTCTCTCATCGCAAAGGAAGGAAGAGACTTTGAGGAAGTCGTCAAAGAGATTACCCAGATTGTTGACGGTCCTATCTCTGCTGAGGTCATCAGCCTTGAGAGCGGGAAGATGGTCGAAGAAGCCATTGAGCTTGCAAAGATCCATCCTAATATAGTTATCAAGATCCCTATGTGTGAAGAGGGATTAAAGGCAGTTAAGATCCTCTCGAACAAAGGGATCAGAACAAATGTCACCCTTATATTCTCAGCAGCTCAGGCACTGCTTGCAGCCAGAGCCGGCGCATCATATGTCAGCCCGTTCGTAGGCAGACTTGATGACATCGGAATGGAAGGCATCAAGCTTGTCGAAGAGGTCGCCGAGATATTCCAGATCCACGGAATTGAGACAGAGATCATTGCCGCATCCATCAGGAATCCTATCCACGTAACTGCATGTGCAAAGGCCGGTGCCGACATTGCAACCGTTCCGTACAAGATCCTTGTTCAGATGACAAAGCATCCTCTCACAGACGCAGGCATAGCAAGATTCCTGAAGGATTGGGAATCAGTACCTAAGAAATAGCTATCTTTGACAGGAAAAAGCAGAGCGCTAAACTCTGCTTTTTTGTGTTTATTTATCTACAAATGATCATTGTTTATGATATAATAATTTAGTTATCTTTTAGCCATTGAGCAGGAAGGAGGGAGTGGATCCATGGATATAAAAGTCGGAGACAGAATCATCACTAAAAAACCGCATCCGTGCAAGAACAATGAATTCGTCGTTCTCAGGGTCGGAATGGACTTCAAGATCCGATGCACCAAATGTAATCGAGAGATCATGCTCCCGAGAGCAAAGATCGAGAAGAACATCAAGAAGATAATCACAGAGGAAACAGAGAACTGAAATATGTTTGATAAATTATTTGAAGTAAAGAACAGATACGAAGAGATAGGCCAGCTCTTGATGGATCCTTCGGTCATCAGCGATAATGCCAGATACCGCAATCTCATGAAGGAGTATAAGAACCTTACTCCTATAGTTGAAGTGTATGACCGGTACAGTGCTGCGTCCGAAAACTTTGATGAAGCCAAAGCTCTCCTTGATGAAGGCGGTCTGGATCCCGACTTCAAGGAAATGGCTCAGATGCAGTATGACGAGAGCAAGGAGCTCATGGATGATCTTGCACGGAAACTCAAGATACTTCTGCTGCCGAAAGATGAAAATGATGACAGGAGCGTCATCATAGAAATCAGGGGCGGAGCAGGCGGTGATGAGGCAGCTCTGTTTGCATATAATCTTTACAGAATGTACAACATGTATGCCGAGACAAAAGGCTGGACCACCGAGATCCTTTCGGCTAACGAGACCGAGCTTGGCGGCTTCAAGGAAGTCAGCTTCTCAATCGAAGGAGACGGGGTTTATAGCCGCTTCAAGTTTGAGAGCGGAGTGCACCGCGTTCAGAGAGTTCCTGACACCGAGGCACAGGGAAGGATACATACTTCTACCGTTACAGTCGCCGTCATGCTTGAGGTCGATGACGTAGAAGTTGAAATTAACCCTAACGACATAAAGATCGACACATTCAGATCTTCAGGTGCGGGCGGACAGCATATCAACAAGACTTCATCTGCCATCAGAGTCACTCACATCCCGACCGGTATCGTTGTTGAATGTCAGGATGAGAGAAGTCAGTATAAAAACAAGGATAAGGCACTCAAGGTCCTCAGATCCAGGCTGTATGATATGGAAAAGGCTAAGCAGGATGCGGAAGTTGCCCAGGAGAGAAGGAGCCAGGTCGGAACAGGTGACAGAAGTGAGAGGATAAGAACTTACAACTATCCTCAGAGCCGAGTGACTGATCACAGGATCGGCCTTACATTGTATAAGCTCGAACAGATAATGAACGGTGATCTTGACGAGATCATAGATGCGCTGGTCACGGCTGACCAGGCTGAAAAACTGAAGAGTTCAGAGGAATGAGACCAATGTTTACAGAACTTCTTGGAGTCAATGACGAAAGCATAAAAAAGGCGTGCGATCTGCTGTTGGACGGTCAGGTCGTTGCAATTCCGACCGAGACAGTCTACGGCCTGTTTGCCGATGCGACCAGCTCGCGGGCATGCTCAAATATCTTCAAGGCAAAAGACAGACCTCAGGACAATCCACTGATCGTGCATATATGCGATTATGACATGCTGAAGGAAATCGCTCTTGAAATTCCTGAAGAGGCCATGAAGCTGGCCGATGCATTCTGGCCGGGTCCGCTTACAATGATCCTTAAGAAAAAGGACATCATACCGGATTCAGTAAGCGCAGGTCTGGATACTGCCGGAATCAGGATGCCATCCAATCCGGTTGTCCTTGAAGTCATGTCCAAGACAAGGCTTCCTTTGGCCGGACCGTCTGCCAACAGAAGCGGAAGACCGAGCCCTACTGACGCGCAGACTGTGTTTGAAGACATGAACGGAAGGATCCCTCTTGTTCTGGACGGAGGCCCCTGCAAGATAGGAGTTGAATCTACTGTCGTTTCTCTTGCAACCGATCCTCCGATGCTCTTCAGGCCGGGGTATATCACTGCCAGTCAGATTTCGGAAGTTATCGGAAAGCCTGTCGTCCTATCAAAGGGAATAAGTGAAGAGCTTGCAGAAGGAGAAAAAGTGCTTTCTCCCGGTCTTAAGCATAAGCATTATGCTCCTAAGGCTGAGGTAACAATAGTTAACGGCAGTTTTGATTCATATAAAAGACTCGTGGAATCAGAGAATGCCGTCGCTCTCTGCTTTGAAGAATACAAGGACATGCTGAATGTAACATCAGTTTCATACGGAAGTGAGACAGACAGCGCATCACAGGCAGTACGACTGTTCTCTGCGCTCAGGGAGCTTGATGAGATAGGCGCGAGCAAGGTCTATGCAATGATGCCTTCCACGGAAGGAGTAGGACTTGCCGTATACAACAGACTTCTCAGGTCTGCAGGTTTCAGGGTGATCAACATATGAAAGACGGAAAAAAGATAGTTGCAATAACAGGACAAAGCGGTTCGGGAAAAAGTACGCTTGCCTCATTCTACGCCTCAAAAGGACTTACGGTACTTG
The DNA here is from genome assembly GCA_964507095.1 of uncultured Oscillospiraceae bacterium. Classification (GTDB taxonomy): domain Bacteria; phylum Bacillota; class Clostridia; order Oscillospirales; family Ruminococcaceae; genus RGIG3102. The sequence goes on from CAZDOS010000004.1 coordinate 33,970, forward strand.
ACTGTGATCAGGTGGCTAAAGAGGTACACGGCATCAGGGAGTGTCTCGATAATCTCAGTGAATACTTTGGCGCTGACATTATTACAACTGAAGGCACTTTGGATAAAAAGCTTCTTTCCAAAAGAGCGTTTGCAAGCCAGGAAGCCACCCAGGCCCTGACAGATATTACGCACCCTTTCATTATAAAGCTGCTTCTTGAAAAGGCTCAGGCAGCCTTTGATTCGGGGAAAAACATAGTATTCGTCGACGGTGCTGTCATCATTGGACATGATTTTGAACAGTACTGTGATGAATTCATCGTTGTCGTTGCCGGACTTGACATACAGTGTGAGAGGATAATGAAACGAGACGGCATTACCAGGGAGCAGGCGGAGGAGAGGATATCCCAGCAGACTCCTATCATCCAGATGATCAAGAAAGCAGATTATATTGTATACAATAATTCATCCCTGGAAAAGCTGTTCTATCAGGGAGAGCTTGTCCTTCAGCAGATCTCTAGGATATAGGAGGGAAGAGCCATCAAAGGAATAAGAAATTTTCTGATAGGCGTCTTCCTGTTTCTGTTCGTCTCATATGTCGCTTACGCAAATTCCGACTTGCCCAAGGTAGTCCATTCACATTCATACCCGCTTGATTATGAGGAGTATGTTACCAAGTATTCAGAAGAGTTCGGAATAGACAGATATCTCGCATTTGCATTCATCAAAGTCGAGAGCGGCTTTGATAAGGATGCGGTGTCAAGTCAGGATGCCATAGGGCTTACTCAGATAACAGAAGAAACATTTCTCTGGCTGAAGAACAGGCTTGAGCCGGGAAGCGAGACGCAGTTCGAAGACCTGTTCGATCCTGAAATATCGATCAAGTACGGCTGCTACTATATTAGCCGATGCCTTGACAGATATTCCGGAGACATAAGCACGCGGGCTGCCGCTTATCACAGCGGATGGGGAACAGTGGACCTGCTTCTCGAAGAATACGGAACAGATACGCTGCAGGAGTTTCCATACGTGCAGATGAACAATTATGTCAAGAAGATAAATCATGCCTATCAGGCATATTTAGATAAATACAACCAATAACAGGAGGTTTTATATGGATACAAAAGTTTCCGGTAAAGATCTTGAGGCCATGCTTACATATAAGCTTGACCACATTGCAAAGAAGGACAAGAGTATCGTTGACAAGAGCTTTGAGTTCTGCGAAGGATACATGGACTTCCTTGGACAGGCAAAGACTGAGAGACTTGCCAACGAGACGATTATCGACATTGCCAAGGCAAACGGATACGTTGAGTTCGATCCCAATGAGTATTATCCGGCAGGCAGCAAGGTATATGTCAACAATCGCGGCAAATCTGTCATCCTTTCAACCATTGGCAGGGAGAAGGTCGATCAGGGCGTTCGAATCGTGGCAAGCCATATCGATTCGCCAAGACTTGATCTCAAGCCGAATCCGCTTTACGAGTCTCAGGACATTGCTTTGTTCAAGACTCATTATTACGGCGGCGTGAAGAGATACCAGTGGGCTGCAATCCCTCTTGCCTTGCACGGAGTCGTCATCAAGAAGGACGGCACCAAGGTTGATATCCACATCGGAGAAGACGCAGGCGACCCTGTATTCGTCATCACCGACCTTCTGCCTCACCTTGCAAAGGATCAGGGCGAAAGGAAGATGAGAGACGTCATCAAGGGTGAGGAGATGAACATCATCCTCGCAAGCCTTCCTTATGACGATGAGGAAGTCAAGGAAGCCGTAAAGCTTCAGGTCCTCGTGCTTCTCAATGAGAAATACGGTATTACCGAGAGAGACTTCATCAATGCCGAGCTCGAGATTGTTCCTGCAGGCGGCGCAAGGGATATCGGTCTTGACCGTTCAATGATCGGTTCATACGGCCACGACGACAGAGTTTGCGCATACACTTCTCTCATGGCTGAAGTCGAGACAAAGGATCCTGAAAAGACTACTGTCAGCGTTTACGCAGACAAGGAAGAGGTAGGTTCAGACGGCGTTACCGGACTTCATTCGGATTTCCTTGAGCACTTCATCATGTACATCTCACAGATGCAGGGAGTGAACTACCTGACTACTCTCAGGAATTCCTCATGCCTTTCAGCAGACGTAAATGCAGGTTTCGACCCGACATTCGCCGATGTCATGGATCCGAGAAACTCCGCATACCTCAACAAGGGACCTGTCATCACAAAGTATACAGGCTCGGCCGGCAAGGGCGGCACCAATGATTCCAGCGCCGAATTCGTTGCTGAGATCACCAATCTCTTCGATGAGAAGGGACTGTTCTGGCAGACAGGGGAGCTCGGCAAGGTAGATCAGGGCGGCGGCGGTACCGTTGCAAAGTTCATCTCACAGAAGAACGTTAATACGGTCGATATCGGCGTCCCTGTGCTCTCGATGCACTCTCCGTTTGAGCTCGTTGCAAAGATTGATGTCTATACGACATATCTTGCATTCCTGGCTTTCCTTGACAGGTAAGAGCTACTATCAATTTGTACAAAAACAATGCCTGTTTTTTAATTATTTGAACGAATAACTATTGAATATTTACTTTGGATTATATATAATTAACAGGCATTGAATTTTTTAGTGTATTACTAAGGAGGATAAAATTTTGAACTTGATGTATGTTGCTGTAGCAGCAGGCATTCTGGCTCTTCTCTTTGCACTCTTCCTTGCCGGTCGCGTCAACAAGGTTGCACCCGGCAATGACAGAATGGTAGAAATCTCATCAGCTATCGCTGAGGGCGCAAGAGCTTTCCTGTTTGCTGAATACAGAATTCTGATCATTTTCGCTGTTGTTCTTTTCATCTTGATCCTTGTCCTCAGAGGTCTTCCTACAGCCATCTGCTTCATTTGCGGAGCTCTGCTCTCAACTCTTGCAGGTTACATAGGAATGACAGTTGCTACAAAGGCAAATGTTAGAACAGCTAATGCCGCCATGACACAGGGAATGAACGGAGCTCTTTCCGTAGCTTTCTCAGGCGGTGCCGTTATGGGTATGTGTGTTGCAGGTCTCGGCCTGCTTGGTATAAGCCGGATCTATGCTGTAACAGGCAATGCTGACATCCTTTTTGGATTCAGCCTTGGCGCTTCTTCCATCGCTCTGTTTGCCCGTGTCGGCGGCGGTATCTACACAAAGGCTGCTGACGTCGGTGCTGACCTTGTCGGTAAGGTCGAAGCGGGCATCCCTGAGGATGACCCTCGTAACCCTGCAGTTATCGCTGATAACGTTGGTGACAACGTAGGTGACGTTGCCGGTATGGGCGCTGATCTGTTTGAGTCATATGTCGGTTCTCTTATCTCTGCAATGACACTTGGTCTTGTATGGGCTAAGACAAATACAACTCTTATCGCCAATGGCGCAGTCGTTTTCCCGGCTATCCTTTCTTCACTGGGTATCCTTGGAGCGATCATTGGTTCATTCCTAGTAAAGGGCAAAGAGGGCAGCAGCCCACAGAAGGCTCTCAACATGGGTGAGTATGTAGCAGACGCTATCGTTGTTGTCGGTGCATTCGTTCTCAGTAACATGTTCTTCGGAAGCTTCAAGCCAGCTTTCGCAATCATCGCAGGTCTGATCGTAGGTCTGATCATCGGTATGGTAACTGAGTACTACACCTCTGCTGACTACAAGTCAGTTAAGAAGATCGCTGATCAGTCCGAAACAGGTGCTGCCACAACGATCATTTCAGGTCTGGCTGTCGGTATGAACTCCACAGCTATTCCGATACTCCTCATCTGCGTTGGTATCTACGTTGCATATCAGTGCTGCGGACTTTACGGTATTGCTCTTGCTGCTGTAGGTATGCTGTCAACAACAGGTATCACAGTTGCTGTTGATGCTTACGGTCCTATCGCTGACAATGCCGGTGGTATTGCAGAGATGTCCGGCCTTGACGAGTCGGTCCGTGATATCACAGACTCACTTGATGCAGTTGGTAACACAACAGCTGCCATGGGCAAGGGATTTGCAATCGGTTCAGCTGCTCTTACAGCAATGGCTCTGTTCATGAGCTATGCAGACGCTGTAAAGCTTGACTCGATCAACATCCTTTCACACACAACAATCATTGGACTTCTCATCGGTGGTATGCTCCCATTCCTGTTCTCCGCATTTACAATGGAGTCAGTTTCAAAGGCTGCTTACCAGATGATCGAGGAAGTAAGACGTCAGTTCCGTACAATCCCTGGTATTCTCGAAGGAACAGCAAAGCCTGACTACACATCATGTGTCGGCATTTCAACAACAGCTGCTCTTAAGGAGATGCTGGTTCCTGGTATCATGGCTGTTGCAGCTCCACTGCTTGTAGGTGTCCTCCTTGGAACAGAAGCAGTTGGCGGTATGCTTGCAGGCTCACTGGTAACAGGTGTTCTGATGGCTATCTTCATGTCAAATGCAGGTGGCGCTTGGGACAATGCAAAGAAGTACATTGAGAACGGTAACCACGGCGGCAAGGGAAGCGAAGCCCATAAGGCTGCAGTCGTTGGTGATACAGTCGGTGACCCATTCAAGGATACATCCGGCCCTTCAATCAACATCCTTATCAAGCTGATGACAATCGTTGCACTCGTATTCTACAGTGTCTTCATAGGCGTTCTTATCTAATAGGAAATAAGATCCATATTGGCTCCTGCCGAAAGGCGGGAGCCCTTTTTGTTTGCCTGTGCTGTAAGTGGACGACAACCTTACATACTTCGTTGTTGATACATTCTTGCTGTTAAGATATAATTACTGAATAAAGGAAATAAAGCATAATAACTGAAAGGAAACAACAATGAAAAAAGCATTCATTACCGTTATCGGCAAGGACGCCGTAGGTGTCATTGCCAGGATCGCTTCTCAGTGCAGCGAGATGAACATCAATATCGAAGACGTTACTCAGAGCATTATTCAGGGCATGTTCTGTATGATCATGCTTGTCGATGTTTCAAAGTGCAATGTATCTCCCCAGCAGATGCATGACAGCTTTGAGGCTCTGGGAGAGAAGATGGGCATGCAGATCAACCTGACAAGACAGGAAGTCTTCGATGCCATGCATAAGATCTGAGAAGGACGGTATCGAAAATGAGTATGATCAATACCGGCGACATCATTGAGACTATCGAGATGTTCACACAGGAGAATCTTGATGTCAGAACTGTCACAATGGGAATCAACCTTCTTGACTGTATAGATTCAGATCCCTCAAGAGCATGCGAGAAGATATATGAGAAGATCACTGCAAAAGCAAAGGATCTTGTCAAGGCAGTCAATGAGATAAGCGCGGAATTCAATATTCCTATTGCTAATAAAAGGATAAGCGTTACGCCTGTTGCACTGCTGCTTGGTGCATGTCCTGATGCAGATCCCATTGACTTTGCCAGGGTTCTTGACAAGGCAGGCAAGGATGTGGGCGTCGACTTTATAGGCGGCTACTCCGCCTTGGTACACAAGGGATTTACACAGGCAGAAAGAAGACTGATCGAATCCATACCCGAGGCTCTGAGCTGTACGGATATCGTATGCAGTTCCGTGAATATTGGTTCAACGAAGTCAGGACTGAATATGGACGCCATCAGAATGATGGGCGATGCAGTACTCAAGGTTGCTCAGCTTACTAGTGACAGACAATGCATAGGAGCCGCAAAGCTTGTCGTGTTCTGTAATGCTCCCGAAGACAATCCGTTCATGGCGGGCGCGTTCCACGGAACCGGAGAGCCTGACTGTGAGATCCACGTAGGTGTTTCAGGTCCTGGAGTTGTAAGAGCTGCACTATCCAAGCTCCCCAAGGAAGCACCAATCGATGAAGTGGCTGAACTTGTTAAGCGCACGGCCTTCAAGATAACAAGAGTAGGGCAGCTCGTAGCAAATCTGGCAAGTGAAAGACTTGGCGTTCCTGCAGGCATAATCGATCTGTCGCTTGCTCCAACGCCTGCTATCGGCGACAGCGTCGCAAACATCCTTGAGGAAATGGGTCTTGAGGAATGCGGCTGCTGCGGAACGACAGCATGTCTGGCTCTCTTGAACGATGCAGTAAAGAAGGGCGGAGTAATGGCATCCAACCATGTCGGCGGTCTTTCCGGTGCGTTCATTCCTGTCAGCGAAGATGCGGGCATGATATCTGCAGCAAATAGCGGTTCTCTGACCATAGAGAAGCTGGAAGCCATGACAGCTGTGTGCAGCGTTGGTATCGATATGGTGATAATACCCGGCGACACCTCGCGGCGGGTCATCAGCGCGCTGATAGCTGATGAAGCCGCTATTGGCATGGTCAACAGCAAGACACCAGCTGTAAGGGTCATACCGGCCATCGGACGACAGGCAGGAGAGATACTTGAATTCGGCGGACTGTTCGGCTACGGACCGATAATGGCTATAAACCAAAGAGACCCGTCTGTATTTGTCAACAGAGGCGGCAGACTTCCTGCACCTATGCAGGCTTTGAAAAATTGATTGGAGAATATCAATGAAACTAACATTCATCACCGAAAACATATCCGTAGACCACAGGATAAAAGCAGAATACGGCATGTCCGTATATATTGAAGACGGCGATATCAGGATGCTGTTTGATGTGGGCGAATACGGACAGATCAGAGAAAACTGTGAGTTACTGGGCATAGATCTCACCAAGGTCAATGTCATTGCATTCAGCCATAACCATGTGGATCACTGCGGCGGAATGCTAAAGATATACGATCTTATCGATCCGGACTGCAGGATATATGCGCATAAAGGCTTTTCTGTAAGGAAATGGTGGGACCACAGACTGGACAATGAGACTGATCCTACTTTCAGCCATGATCTTGAGATGGTCGGACCGGCCTTTGACCCGGAATTCTTCTTTACACACGGACTCTATCATTTCAGGATGATCGATGATGATCTGTATAAGGTCAGTGACAGCATATACCTTATAGGAAACTTCTCTCAGGCAAGAGGGATCGAGGCTATCTATCCAGCTTCAAAAATGCAGATGCCTGGCGGAGAGCTCGTCACTGACGAATTCAGGGATGAGCAGACATGCGTCATCAAGGTCAGGGACGGCATAGTCGTCCTGACAGGCTGTGCGCATAACGGCATAATGAATATCCTTGAGACAGTCAGAAAGCATTTTCCGGACGAGAAGATAATCGGTACATTCGGCGGAACGCATTTGGTCGACTATAACATTCCGAGAGTGAACCGGACCATCGATTACTTCAATGATATGGGCATAGATTATGTGGGCGTATGCCACTGCACAGGTCCTGCCCTCAAGGATTTTGTCCTCAATGCCAGGAATTACGTAAAGGTCGGAGCAGGGTATTCGATTGAAATCGAGTAGCATGGGAGGTTAGGATGAAGGATTACTTTATTGCAAGCCTGATAGAAGGAGGGATCCTCGGAGGAGGGATCACAACTGACGAAGAGGGAATAACCTATCATACCAATAAGCTCACGGTGCCTGATAGGCTGAAGAATCTGAGGATAAGATTCGATGAGATGGAAACCTACAGCAAAAAGAGAATCATGCTTTTCCCGGTATTCCGTATCAAGACTTCTTTTGAAGAATACAGGTTCATCGTTTTTAACGCCCAAGACTTTGAGAGGATCCTTGCTGAGGGCATGTTGACTGACATAACAGAATAATAAAGCAAGCGGCCATGTCTTTTATGACATGGCCGGTCTATTAATATGATCTGAAATAATTCATGACAGTGCTGTCATCGTACTCAAATACCTTCCCGGACAGGTAATTCAACGGATTGTCACTGGAAATGTCCTTAAAGGTTATCTTATATGCGCAGAGCATCTGGCTTTTGATATCCTTAGGATCGGATTCATCCTTGTTGTATTTCCGGTCTCCGATGATAGGCCAACCAAGGAAAGCAGCATGGGCTCTTATTTGATGCGTCTTGCCTGTATACAGCGTGCATTCGACCAGGTTCACATCCTTTTTGCTGTCAAGCACTCTAAATCCGGTCCTGATAGGTAAATAGCCGTCTTTTTCATATGCCGATATATATACCTTCTTCTTGCTGAGCACGCGCTGATGGTATGCTTCATATACACCGTCCTTTACAGAGTGCTTTGTCAGCATCAGGTACTGCTTTATGAGAATGTCGTCGGCGATAAGCTTGTTCATTTCCCTCAATGCGACATAATTTTTGGCTGCGATTATCAAACCTTCAGTCCCTTGGTCCAATCTGTTGCATAAAGCAGGTGTAAAGTTGTTTTCCTTGTCAGGTGTAAACGCCCTATTTTGCTTGAGATATTCGATTATCGAGTCTATAAGGTTCGCTTCGTTCTTGTTGTCGGAATGACATATGAGACCAAACGGCATTATGGCGATAAGTATGTTATCGTCTTCATAAAGGACGTTGACTTTAACTGTCTTAGCACCTGATTTTGACGGCTTTTGGGTGAAGTACTCGTCATTGATGTACAGTTCGATTATGTCACCTTCGATGATCTTGTATTCAGGCTGCTGTCGCTTTCCGTTTATCTTTATCCTTCTGTTTCTGAACGCCTTGTAGAGCTCTCCTTTAGGCATCGTAGGGCAGACCTTTTCTACGAACCTGGATAATCTCTGTCCGTCCTCGTTTTTTGTAGCTTCAAATCTTTTCATCAGTCAGGGGGTACCCTCTTCTAATTTTATAATAATTATTGTATAATGTATTGATACAATTCTATTACTTTAAGTGCCGCAAGTAAACCCGGCACATTAAGATATTTTACAGGGCATTATAAGGTGATTGGAGAGCCTGATGGACAGATTTATCCTTAAAAGTGAATACACTCCTGCAGGAGACCAGCCTCAGGCCATCGAAAAGATCAGCGAGGGCATAGAGAACGGTCTCAAGGGACAGATACTGCTCGGAGCAACAGGTACTGGAAAGACCTATACGATGGCGCAGATCATTCAGCGTGTCAACAGGCCTACGCTCGTTCTCGCTCACAACAAGACTCTGGCCGCTCAGTTCTGCACTGAATTCAAGGAGTTTTTTCCTGAAAATGCGGTCGAGTACTTTGTCTCATATTATGACTACTATCAGCCAGAAGCATATATCCCGGCAACTGACGTATATGTTGAAAAGGACAGCGCCATCAACGAGGAGATAGACAGACTGCGTCACAGCGCCACTGCAGCTCTTTCCGAAAGAAGAGACGTTATCATCGTTGCCAGCGTATCCTGCATATATTCTCTCGGAGACCCGATCAATTACCGCGAGATGGTCATTTCGCTCCGTCCCGGAAAGCAGATGTCAAGAGATGAGCTCATGAAGGGCCTTGTAAAGCTTCAGTATGAAAGAAATGACATCAATTTCATAAGAAACAAGTTCAGGGTAAGGGGAGATACAGTCGAGATCTATCCGGCCTATTCGCAGGACACTGCGATCCGAGTGGAATTCTTCGGAGATGAGATAGACAGGATAAGAGAGATCAATGCTCTGACGGGTGAAGTTAAGGTCAACCTCAACCATGTTGCCATATTCCCGGCAAGCCATTACATAGTGCCTGAAGACAAGATGAAGGCAGCATTGGAAAACATCCGCAAGGAGATGGACAGTCAGGTACGGATGTTCACATCCCAGGGAAAACTCATTGAAGCGCAGAGGATATCCCAGAGGACCCAGTACGACATGGAGATGCTCCGGGAAGTGGGCATGTGCAAGGGAATAGAAAACTATTCGGCTGTTTTTTCGGGCAGAAAGCCGGGAGAGACAGGCACGACGCTGCTGGATTATTTCCCTGATGATTTCCTCCTGTTTATTGATGAGAGCCATGTCACCGTTCCTCAGGTGGGTGCTATGTACGGAGGAGACTATGCAAGAAAGAAGAACCTTGTCGATTACGGGTTCCGCCTTCCAAGCGCATACGACAACCGTCCTCTCAAATTCTCGGAATTTGAGTCCAAGATACATCAGACCGTTTTTGTCAGCGCTACTCCGGGCAAATACGAAAAGGAGCATTCGCAGCAGACGGTTCAGCTCATCATCAGACCTACCGGTCTTGTGGATCCGGAGATAATCGTGAAGCCTGTCGAAGGACAGATCGAGGATCTTCTTGAAGAGATCAAGATCAGGACACGGAGAGACGAGAGGGTGCTGGTCACAACGCTGACTAAGAAGATGGCCGAAGACCTCACCGAGTATCTTGCGACAAAGAAGATAAAGGTCAAGTACATGCACCATGAGGTCGACACCTTCGAAAGGATGGAGCTCATAAGAGACCTGCGCCTTGGCACGATAGATGTCCTTGTCGGAATCAACCTTCTCAGGGAAGGACTTGACCTTCCGGAAGTCAGTCTTATCGCCATCCTGGATGCGGATAAGGAGGGCTTCTTAAGAAGCGAGACCAGTCTCATTCAGACGATCGGACGCGCCGCGAGGAACGCTAACGGTCAGGTCATCATGTATGCGGACGTTGTCACCGATTCAATGGAGCGTGCGATCACGGAGACCTACAGAAGGCGTGAGATACAGATACGGTTCAATGAAGAACACGGAATCATACCTCAGACCATCAAGAAGGATATAAGAGGCATAATCGAGATATCCTCAAAGGAGGATACTCCGAAAAAACAGGCAAAGAGAATGAGCAAAGCAGAACGCGAACAGCTCATCGAAAGACTTACAAAGGAAATGAAGCAGGCTGCAAAGATACTCGATTTCGAGCATGCTGCATATCTGCGTGACAGAATCGAAAAGCTGAGAAAGATCTAATCTATGAACAATCAGATAATCATAAAGGGTGCAAAAGAGAATAATCTTAAGAACATTGATGTCACACTCCCGAGAGATAAGCTCATCGTAATGACAGGCCTTTCCGGAAGCGGAAAATCAAGTCTTGCCTTCGATACCATCTACGCAGACGGTCAGAGAAGGTACATGGAGAGCCTTTCGTCATACGCAAGGATGTTTCTCGGTCAGATGGAAAAACCGAATGTGGAGTCCATAGAAGGCCTCTCTCCGGCGATTTCAATCGATCAGAAGACAACATCGAGAAACCCCAGGTCTACTGTCGGCACGGTTACGGAAATATATGACTATCTCCGTCTTCTGTATGCAAGGATAGGAATACCTCACTGCCCGATATGCGGCAGGGAAATAAAGCAGCAGACAGTCGACCAGATGGTAGATATCGTAATGGAACTTGATGAAGGCACAAGATTCATGATCCTTGCTCCTGTATCAAGAGGTCAGAAGGGTACTCATGTCAAGGATTTTGACGCTGCAAGAAGACGGGGATTCACAAGAGTCAGAGTCAACGGGCTCATCAACGGCTAAGAGAAGATCCCCTCTTTACGGCACGACCCGGAGCCTGGTTAGCAGCGGCTCCGGGTCGTCTTTCTTTGGGTTTGGGGTCGG